>NZ_JANFQH010000001.1:0-22924 GCF_024436295.1 Megasphaera sp. SC8-1
GCATATGTATAGCGTTACAAAGCCAATATATCAGCGGACGCGGACGAGTTCGTATTCCCGTGTGCCTAAGCCGATTTTTTCAGCGTGTTCCAGTGTCGTCTTCCAGTCGACGTTGGGGTTGCTGTCGAGGAAGTGGTCATGATGATGGTGCCAATCAGGTTTGGCCAAATTATCCGACAACTGGCTGTTGGGCATAGGCGCTGCTTTCATGCAGGCATCGGCACAGGCCTGGTCGAGGGCGACCGGGTCAAAGGAAGCGAACATGCCGATATCCGGCAGGATGGGCGCATCGTTTTCAGCATGGCAGTCGCAGTTCGGCGAAACGTCCATGACCAGATTGATGTGGAAGCACGGGCGATCCTGGCAGACAGCCTGGGCGTATTCGGCCATCTTGCGGTCCAGTTTTTCATTGGCATCCCATTCGACGGTTTCGATGGCGTCGAAGGCACAGGCGCCGATGCAGCGGCCGCAGCCTTTGCACAGGTCTTCGTGGATGTGGGCGACGTTATTTTCATAGGTAATGGCATCAGAACCGCATTCCTGCGCACAGCGATGACAGTTCTTGCACTTGCTTTCGTCGACTTTCGGTTTGCCCGACGAATGTTGTTCCATCTTGCCGGCACGGCTGCCGCAGCCCATGCCGATATTCTTGATGGCGCCGCCGAAGCCCGTCATTTCGTGGCCTTTGAAGTGAGCCAGGCTGATGAAGACGTCCGCATCCATAATGGCCCGGCCGATTTTCGCTTTTTCAACGTATTCACCGTTCTTGACGGGCACTTCTACTTCATCAGTACCACGCAAGCCGTCGCCGATGATAATCTGACAGCCTGTCGTAACCGTGTTATAGCCATTGAGGTTGGCACAGTCCAAGTGTTCCAGTGCGTGCTTGCGGCTGCCCGGATACAGGGTATTGCAGTCCGTCAGGAACGGGCGGCCGCCCAATTCCTTGACCAAATCGGCAACGGCCTTGACATACTGCGGCCGCAGCGAAGCCAAACAGCCCAATTCACCGAAATGCATCTTGATGGCAACGAATTTCCCTTCAAAATTAATCTGTTCAATGCCAGCTTTCTTGCAAAGCTTCTGCAGTTTCTGTAAATTATTCTTGCCCGGACGACAGCGGAAGTCCGTAAAATATACCTTTGCTTTTTCCATAAGTATTCCCTCCTAAAACAAGTTATCTTCATTGTACCACCTGAAGTACGCTCTAAGTCAACTATTTACTCATAACCGAGATGTAAAAAATCGATATGCAAAAAAACTTGACGGATAGCGCATACCATGATATACTAGCAAAGTACCTTATGGAGCGGTATCGAAGTGGTCATAACGGGGCTGACTCGAAATCAGTTAGGCCGCAAGGTCTCGTGGGTTCGAATCCCACCCGCTCCGCCAAATCGAAAGCGCACTGATAAGCCATTCATGGAACTTATCAGTGCGCTTTTTCTATGTTTCCATTTTCTTATGTTTCAATAACCATTGTTTGATTCCATCACTATCCAAATTATCAGCAGCAACATCAACCACCATATCTTCTAATTCTTGTTGTGTATAATCTAAATCAATCCCATTGATATAAAGAAATACCAACATGCTATGAATAGCAGAGCGTTTATTACCATCGCGAAATGGGTGATTTTTTGTAAGGCCATAACATAATCTAGCTGCTTTATCTAAAATAGTAGGATAAAGTTCTTCCCCAGCAAATGACTGAAACGGAGTACTTACGGCAGATTCCAGCAAATTCATATCATGAATGCCTTTATCCATAACATATCTCTGCTCCATCTCTTCATGAAAAGCAAGTACATCTTCTAGGATAATTTCTATCAATATTTGCTCGTGTTTCATCGATTTTCTAAGTCCCTATAGGCTTTTTCATTGCGTTGAAACATGAGCTGAGAGGCCTTACGGATTTTTTCTTTTATTTCTTGATTTCCTTTGCTGGTAAGAATTTTTCTTTCAACAGGTACCTTGATTACTTTGGCAGAATCAGATAAATTCATGACATTCATCTCCTTACATACATTCTTACTCACTATAGGTGATATTAACTTATTATAAATAAGTATATCACACCTTGTAAAGTATTTACTACGCAAGCATCAAAAAAGGCGCTGTCGCACGAAGACAGCGCCTTTTGGAGTTTGAAGTTGAAAGTTTGATGTTTGATGTGGATGGTTTTAAATTTAAAGCAATCGCCTCAAACATCATACATCAAACCTCAAACATTAAAGAGAAAGGGGCCTCGCATGATGGCAGAAACCTTCGTGCGACAGCCCCTTTTTGAATATTAAGTTTGTAAGTTGTAGTTTTTAGTGAAAAGCTTACTGCTGTGCACGGCGCATCGCTTTTTTGCGGTCGTGTTTGTCGAGGATAGCTTTGCGGATACGGATGCTCTTCGGCGTAACTTCTACGAGTTCGTCGTCGTTGATCCATTCCAAAGATTTTTCCAAGCCCATTTCCTGCGGCGGCGTGAGGCGGAGTGCTTCGTCCGAGGCGGAGGAACGGGTGTTGGTCAAGTGTTTCTTCTTGCACGGGTTGACATCGATATCGACGTCGCGGTTGCTTTCACCGACGACCTGGCCGAGGTAGATTTCTTCGCCCGGTTTGATGAACATCGTGCCGCGGTCCTGCAGGTTGAAGATGCCGTAGCCGGTAGTCGTGCCCGATTCAAAGGCAACTAAGCTGCCGCGGGTACGGCCCGGGATTTCGCCTTTCCAGGGAGCATAGCCGTGGAAGACGTGGTACATGATGCCATTCCCTTTGGTAGCTGTGAGAAATTCGCTGCGGAAGCCGATGAGGCCACGGGCCGGAATGATAAATTCCAGGCGGGTGTAGCCGGAGATATCGGTCATGTTGACCATTTCGGCTTTACGGGTACCGAGTTTTTCCATGACAGCGCCCATAAATTCAGGCGGAACGTCGATGGTGAGAGCTTCCAGCGGTTCGCATTTCTGACCGTTGATTTCTTTGGTGATGACGCTCGGTTTACCGATCTGGAGTTCATAACCCTGACGGCGCATTTCTTCGATGAGGACAGCGATGTGGAGTTCGCCACGGCCCGATACTTTGAAGGCATCGGCGCTGTCTGTTTCTTCGACGCGCAGGGATACGTTGGTCTGGACTTCGCGGAACAAGCGGTCGCGGAGATGACGGCTGGTGACGTATTCCCCTTCCTGGCCGGCAAAGGGGCTGTCGTTGACGTAGAAAATCATGGACAGCGTCGGTTCGTCGATGTTGATTTTCGGCAGGGCTTCCGGATTCTGCGGGTCCGTAACGGTTTCGCCGATCTTGAGGTCCGGAATACCGACGATGCAGGCGATTTCGCCCATAGCGGCTTCATCCTGTTCGACTCGTTTCAAGCCTTCATAGGTATAGACGCGGCCGATTTTGGCTTTGCGCTGGCCTTCGCCGTCGGTGACGACGACGTTCTGGTTCGGATGCATTTTGCCGCGGACAATACGACCGATAGCGATTTTACCGACATAATCGTCGTAGTCCAACGTCGTGACCATAAACTGCAGCGGGCCTTCGGCATCGCCTTTCGGGCACGGGCAGTATTTGATGATGGTCTTGAACAGCGGTTCAAGGTTATCGCTGTCGTCGTCCATGGAATATTTGGCAATGCCATCGCGGCCGTTGGCATAGACGACCGGGAAGTCGAGCTGTTCGTCCGTAGCATCGAGTTCCATGAACAATTCGAGAACTTCGTCTTCGACTTCGGCGACGCGGGCACCGGGTTTGTCGATTTTATTGATGACGACGATTGGTTTCAATTTCTGTTCCAAAGCCTTGCGCAAAACGTATTTCGTCTGCGGCATCGGGCCTTCAAAAGCATCGACGAGGAGCAGTACGCCGTCTACCATGTTCAGTACACGTTCTACTTCGCCGCCGAAGTCAGCATGCCCCGGGGTGTCGACGATGTTGATCTTGACGCCTTCGTGCATGACAGATGTATTTTTGGACAAGATTGTAATGCCGCGTTCACGTTCAATATCTCCAGAGTCCATGACACGTTCTTCTACTTTTTCGTTAGAACGGAAAACATGGCTCTGTTTGAGCATGGCGTCGACCAGTGTCGTTTTGCCATGGTCAACGTGGGCAATAATTGCAATATTACGAATATCTTTGCGTTCCATCTAATGTCCTCTCTCTCATTAACAAATATTAGATTGTATGTAACTAGATTAGTATAGCATGGATTGCGCAGAAATGCAAAGCCGCCTGCTGAATTTATTGTCAACAGGCGGTAAAATATCAGATAGATTTTCCTAATTCATAGGCTTTCTGCAACCATTGCGGGTGATTTCCTACAGCATTGGCTTCGCTCATGCCGCCGGCGTTGAAGCCTCCGGAATAATGGGCTTTGTCGAAGCAGCAGATCCAGCCATCAAGGGTCGATAGGGCCCGTTTCGCCGTGTCCGGCGCGTCATCGGCCGAAACGGTGATGAGGTAGATGTCGCGGAAATGGTAGGGCTGACCGTAGAGCGGATTGGTCCTATCGAGGAAGGTCTTCAGCTGCCCGCAGATATCGTAATAGTAGATAGGTGAAGCAAAGACGACGGCGTCTGCTTCTTGGACCTTCTTAATAAGGTCGTTGGCGTCGTCCTGAATGGGACAGTAGAGCAGGCGGTGACAGGCCATGCAGCCTTCACAATAACGGATATCCCGGCCGGCCAAGCTGAGGACTTCTACGTCGTTCCCCGCTTCGAGGGCCCCGCGGCCGGCTTCCCGGGCCAGCTGCTCGGAATTGCTGTCCGGACGGAGACTGGAAGATAAGATGAGGACTTTTTTAGCCATGAGACAACACCCTTTCCGAAAAAATCAGGCTTTATTTTTATGGAGCATAATGCGCAGAACTTCTTCATCGGTCTGCTGCATCCCCTGCGAGGCCAAGAGGCCGACATTCTTCAGACATTCTTCGGCCGAATGGGCGACCAAACCATCCGTCCCCTGGACGCGCACGTCATTGAGGGCCAGGAGGACTGCTTCATAAGCCGCATGGACCGAGGCCGAGACCTTCATGGAACAGCTGTTGGCTGCACCGTCACAGACCATGCCAACGATGGAACCGGACATGGTGGCCAGGGCCCGTTCGATGACGGCTAGCGGTTCGCTATCGGCCAGCAGCCAGGCCATCCCTGCGGCAGCCCCCATGGAAGCCGTGACGGTGGCACAGAAGGCTGACAGTTTCGGCAGATAACCGTGGGCGTAGATGGCGACCATACTAGATAAGGCCAGGGCCCGCAGCCGTTTTTCCGGCGTGACGCCGAGGAAATCGGCGACGACCGTCACCGGTTCCGTCGCGGCGATACCCTGATTGCCTGACCCGGAATTGGTCATAGCCGGGAAAGCAGCACCGCCCATGCGGGCATCGGACGCGGCGACCGTGCGGATCTGGATGCGATGGGACAAATCGTCTGCTAAGACGCCCTTTTCGACTAACTGCTGCAGGGTATAACCGATTTTCAAGCCGTATTTCCCGGTCAAGCCCTCCTGAGACAAGTGGTCGTTGAGCCGTTCCGCTTCCTTTAGGAAAGCAAGGTCTTCGATCGGCACTTGCTCAGCGAAATCGACGATATCTGCCAAGGTCAGCGTATGGAGGAAGGCGATTTTCGGGTCTTCGCCGCTGCCCCCGTCAACGCGTTGGTCCCGGAGGACTTTGCCGTCTTTTTCGATAAAGACGATGTTCGTATGGTCATCGGTGATGACGACGCGGACACGGTGGTTTTCGCCATAGACGACAGCTTCGGCATAGAGGACATGCGGTGTATCTTCCCGGACAGACACGGTAATCTTGCCATCAGCGACGTACTGTTTGCCCAGGGCGACGACGTCTGGCGTCAAGGCCTTGAGGACCTGCAAGCCCGCATCGGCATCGCCGCCGAGAGCGCCGACAGCTGCGGCAATGTAAAGGCCTGGCATCCCTGTCCCCGGCACGGTGACGCCCATGCCGTTCTTCATCAGGTTGGCCGAGACCCAGCCGTCGACGAAGCGCACCGGTTCGCCCAGTTCCCGGGCTGCCGTCGCCGCGGCATAGGCCAGGGCAATCGGTTCCGTACACCCCGTCGCCGGCGTCACATCTTGTTTGATGACGCTAATCATTTCGTTCCACATAACTCGTTTATCCATGACAATCCCTGCTTTCTCTCATTAAGATAGGTATTATAACGTAAATCGTATCACGTACTTTTCTAATACCATCATAGCATGATTCTTATGATAAAACAATATAGTAAAAGGAACTGTCACAGGTGCGACAGTTCCTTTTAAGGGGTTAGTGGCTAGTAGTTAGTGGCTAGCGGATGGATTTAAATTTTAGTCTTCGCCGATGATGCGGACTTCCGGTTCCAAGTGGACGCCGTGCGCTTTTTCGACGCGTTTCTGGACTTCGTGGATGACGTTGAGGACATCCCGTGCCGACGCGTGGCCCGTGTTGACGACGAAGCCGGCGTGTTTCATCGAGACCTGGGCATCGCCGCAGGAAAGGCCTTTGAGGCCGGTCTGGTCGATGAGGGTCCCGGCAAAGTATCCCGGCGGACGCTTGAAGGTACTGCCGGCGCTGTGCATTTCCAAAGGCTGCTTACTGCGGCGGCGGTTCATGAGATCGTCCATACGGGCCTGGATTTCCTTGGGGTCGCCGCTGCGCAAGGTCAGTTCGACTTCGACGACGAATTCCTGGGATTTCTGGAAGCGGCTCTGGCGATAGGAAAAACCGAGGTTCGGCGCATCATACGTATGGACACCGCCTTCGCTGTTGACCGTGCGGACGCGGGATACGACATGGCTCATTTCCCCGTCGTAAGCCCCGGCGTTCATAAAGACGGCGCCGCCCAGGGTACCGGGGATGCCACAGGCAAATTCGATGCCGGTCAGGCTGTTTTCCTGGGCAAACTGGCAGACATCTTTCAACATGTAACCGGCACTGGCCAGGATCTTGCGGTCGTGGCAGGCCAATACTTTAGTCATCGTATTCAACTGGATGACGACGCCCCGGATGCCGCCATCGCGGACGAGGACGTTGGAGCCGCCGCCGAGGACCGTCACCGGCAGTTCCAGCCGCCGTGCTGCCCGGATGGCCAGGGACATTTCCTTGACCGATTCCGGCAGGATCAGGACGTCGGCCGGGCCGCCGACAGCAAAGGTCGTGTGCTCGCTCATGGGTTCGTCGAGCAGGATCCGTTCCATGGGAACAGAGTTACTTAATTCGGAGACGAAAGTCGTCAGTGCATATTTATTGATCAAGGATGCTCATTCCTTCTGCCATTGCATTTTGAATAATCTGGAACACTTCACCGGCCATGGTCTGCCATTTATTATAATGGTTCAAATATTCCACGGCAGTCTGATTGTTTTTAATGAGTTCGGCCATCTGGTTCAAATGGTCGATCTTCTTGCGGATCGGCTTGTCCCCCATGGACTGGGCATAGGCCAGCTGGGCCTGAAGCATGAGAAAATCGCGGACCAGATGCTTGGTCTTTTCGTCTTTGGCCAGTTCCTGACCGGCTGCGACGAGGTCCTTGTATTCCTGACATTCTTTGATGGCAGCCTCTAATTCATGGGCTTTATCGTAAATTTCCACGTTCTACACCTCATCATTTCTGTAATTAAAGATTCTTGATACCGATACCGCTCTTGGCCATACCCGGGAAGCCGAGTTGGCGCATCGCTTCGTAAGACACGATAGCGACGGTATTGGACAGGTTCAGGCTGCGCGCCTGTTCGACCATCGGTACGCGGAAGCAGCGTTCCGGATTGGCTTTCAGGAGGTCTTCCGGAAGGCCTTTCGTCTCCTTGCCGAATACGAGCATATCATCGTATTGGAACTGGATATCGGCGTAACACTGTTCCGATTTGGTCGTCAAATAGAAAAAACGGTGGTCTTTGTATTTGTCCAGGACTTCCTGAAAATTTTCATGGATCTGGACATCGACGAGCGACCAGTAATCGAGGCCGGCCCGTTTCAAATGCTTGTCATCGATGGAAAAGCCCAGGGGCTTGACCAAATGCAGCGTAATATGATTGGCTGCGCATAAGCGGGCGACATTGCCCGTATTGCCGGGGATTTCCGGCTCTACCATTACGATATGCATACTTATATCACTCTCCAAGGGATATTGTACAGGATTTATGCAGGAAGTACAAGAGGAACATTGCGTTTCCGGCCTTTTTATGGTACACTTATAAATAATAGTTATTATTTAATAGAAAGGTAAAGTTTCTATTGATTTCAGAAAGAGGTGTCAATTATGGATAACTTTGATAACATTGCCCAGTATCCCATGTATTTCGCTCCCGGCTGTAAATTGCTGCAGCTGCAGCCTCAGATGGTTTCCGACGTCTACGATTACCTTCGCAAACTCTTCGGCAGCAAAATCAAACTGTATACGCGCTGCTGCGGCCTCGACGACGCCAACCAGCACAACGACGAAGCCGTCTTCATCACCCTGTGCGACACGTGCTACAAGATTTACGGTGAAACCTATGCCAACCTGCACATGCGCGACTTCTGGAACGTCTATGACGAATATAAAGACGTCTATCCGTTAGGCGAAAAAGAAGGCGAACTCCGCAAGACCCTGAAGAACACTTTTTGCGGCTCCCTCCCGCAGGAACACGTCAAGAGCTGGTTCGAAGAATGGAAGAAATGGAGTTTGAACAGTACTGAAAAAGACTGATTGTCTTTAAGGAGCAGAGGCACTATGAAATTCAATTATTACGGTCATTCCGCATTCACTCTTTCCGATGATGTGACGACCATCCTTTTTGACCCGTTCATTACGGAGAATCCCTGGACCCAGGTCAGTCCGACAGACATCCACTGCCAGTACATCATCGTCACTCACTGCCACGGCGACCATTATGGCGATACCGAAGCCATTGCCAAAGCCAATGACGCTACGGTCATCAGCACGGCCGAAGTCGCTGGCAAAGCGGGCGAAGCAGGCTGCAAGGCCCATGCCATGCATGTCGGCGGCAGTGCGGATTTCCCCTTTGGCAAAGTACGCCTGACACCGGCGTTCCACGGTTCGGGCATTGCCGGAGGGCTGGCATGCGGCGTCATCGTCGAATTTGGCGGCAAGCGCGTTTATTTCGCCGGCGACACAGGCCTCTTCTCGGACATGAAAATCCTCGATCGCTTCGGGCCGATCGACTGCGCCATCCTGCCTATTGGCGATAACTTCACCATGGGCATCGACGACGCAGCCCTGGCAGCCCTTTGGATCCAGCCGCGCTTCGTCATCCCCGTCCACTACAAGACCTGGCCCATTGTCGAAGCAGACCCTCAGGAATACAAGAAGCTCACGGAAACGAAATACAATATCCCCGTCCAGGTCGTCGACCCGGGGACAACGTATGAATTCTGATCATGATCCTTCCTGATTTCTACGACCGCTTCCAGTGCAAAGCCGGCGCCTGCCAGCATACGTGCTGCCGGGGCTGGGAGATCGACATCGACGACGTGACGGCCGACGTTTATCAGCACCTCGATGGCCCCTTAGGTGGGGCAATCCGCCAGCACATCGCCGAAGGGCCGGAGGGCTGGCATTTCTGTCTCACTGCCGACGGGAATTGTCCCTTCCTGCGGCCCGATGGCTTATGCCGTCTCATCCGTGAAAGCGGCGACGACATCCTCTGCGATATCTGCGCCCTCCATCCGCGGTTCTTCCAGGTCGTCACCGACGGGAACGGGCAGGACAGGGAACTCGGCGGCGTCGGGCTCTGCTGTGAAGCCGCGGCCGGTCTCTTGCTGAGCAGCCCCTCTCCCCTCACCTTTTATGATGAGGAAAGGGGCCAGTCCCTGGGGACGCTGGCGCAGCTCCTGGATGCCCTGGATTATCCGGCGCCATCGGCGGGTCTCGTTTATCAGCCCGACACGACGAAAAAAGGCCATGAACGCCTCCTGGCCGTCCTGTCCCGGACCGAACCGATTGACGATGCCTGGACGGCTGGTCTAAAAGCCTTACAGGCCCGGATAGCATCGACGGAAAAGGTCGCAGCTCCGGATCCGGAACAGGCCAAACGGTATCAGCGCGTGTACGACTATCTCTTTTACCGGCAGCTCGAGTCCTTTGCAGACGTCCCTTCTGACGTCCTCGCCACCTATGCTGCACGTAACACGGACTTCATCGGCCTTGCCGCTGCCGTAACGGGCAATCTGCCTGAAGCCGTGCGCCGCTGGTCGGAACAAATTGAATATGATACGGACAACGTGGCCCTTCTCAAGGAAGCGGCAGCGGCCGGAGAATTTTGACTTTTCCGGCATTTCGTGCCAGCTTTTGCCACTTTGCCCGTCCTATCGAAATAGGCGCGTCTTTCGTGCTACACTAGAGAAAAATCCCTGATTCATCAAAGGAGGTCTTTCTCTTGATCATAGCCGAAGACGCGCCTATTCGCGTACTCATTCGCAACCATTTAGATTTCAAAGGCAAGGTCAGCCGTAAACGCTACCTGCACTTCCGCCTGTTCAGCATCCTGCCCATCTGCCTCATCATCTGGCTCCAGCACCTGGCCTCGCAGGGCGGCCCGGCGGCCCTGGAATACACCATCGCCTCGTGCCTCATCGCCGTCCTCCTCATCCCCGTCGATTTCTCCTACATGATACGCCGTTACCACGACCTGGGGAAATCCGGCTGGTACTGTATCATCAACGTCCTGGCCCGAAACATCTGGTTCGCCGCCTTAGCCGTCGAAATCTTCCTCTGCTGGAAAGAAAAAATAGAGTAAGGGGCTGATGGCCCCGCAGACTGCAGTTCGCAGGCCGCCTCGGATTCAAATGCCGCTGCGCGGCAACAGATTCAAATTGACGACATCGCCTCGAGTAACCCTCGGCTCGTGAAAAAAATCGTGGTTCGTGGCTCGTAAAAGCCCGCCACTATACTCGAAAAGGCTGTGATGAAATCTCGCAACGGGCCGCACAAGGCTCCCTTTATAGGGGAGCTGGCCGCCAAAGGCGGTCTGAGAGGTTAAAGGTCGTCCCGCCGTGAATCCTGGGCACAGCCGGAATTTATGACGAGTGGCACGCGGTCGTAATACCAAAATAAAAAAGGGCTTGTCGCACGACGACAAGCCCTTTAAAGTTGCTAGTGGCTAGCAGTTAGTTGTTAGCGGATGGCTTTAAATTTGAAAGTTTTCTCTGCAAACTATTTTCTTAGTTCCCGTTATGGTTGAAGTAATCGGCCAAGCCTTTGACGATGCTTTCAGCGAAGTTCTGCTGCTGGGCGTCGGAGTTGAGGGCTTTTTCTTCACTCGGGTTGGAGATGAAGCCCAGTTCCAATAAGGTGGCCGGCATATTGGTGTGCAAGAGGACGTAGAAGTTGGCCGTCTTGACGCCGCGGTCCGGGAAGTTGGTGGCCTTCATGTTCTGAAGGTGGATGTAGTTGGCCAGGCCGTAATCATAAGGTGTCTTGCTGTTGTAGTAAGCGGTGACACCACCTGCCGACGGGGAATCGAAGGAATCGATGTGGATGCAGACGAAGACGTCGGCTTTGGCCGCATTGGCAATGTTGCAGCGGGCCTGCAATTCTTCGACAGCGCCGTCATAAGGCGCATAGACGTCGACGTCGGTCGTGCGGGTCATGATGACATTGGCTCCGGCAGCACTCAATAAGGAAGCGACTTTCTTGGAAATGGCCAAGGTAATGTCTTTTTCCTTGGAATAGGCGCCGACAGCACCGGAGTCTGAACCGCCGTGGCCGGGGTCGATGGCGATGGTCTTGCCCTGGAGGCCCTTGGTCAGGCTGTAAGTCTTGCTGCTGCTATAGGCCGGGACATTGGCAGCCGGCTGTTTGGTGGCCGACGGTTTCCAGCTCTGAGTCGGCTTGGTCGCCCCTTTGATGCCGATATTGGTATCGCCCCAATGGCTCCACTGTTTGAGCTTGCCCGACTTATCGTTGATGTCGATGACGACGCGGCTCGACGCTTTGCTGTTGGTAGCGCCCGGCAAGGTAAAGACTTTGACGTCATTCTTGGTGACGGCCCGGGGAACCTTGATGGTCACGTCCGTACTCGACGAACGGGGCGATAAGGTGACGCGGGAAATGACGTTGCTGTTGGGCTTATAGCTCTTGGCCACGTTCTTGCCTACGCCGGTATTGGGCAAAGTAACGAAAACGTACTCACCGGAGTTGTCGATGTACAGCTTGGGATTGACCTTGCCGTTGACATCGAGGACGGTCCGGACGAAAGGTGTATTGGCATCCGTCCGCGTAGCCGTACGCACATTGGTGATTTCCGGTTTGGAAGCTGCCTGGGCCGATACGAAAGGTATGAGGCACACGAGCAGTAAAAGCGGAAGTATCCATATTTTTTTCAACACGCTTATCTTCTCCTTTGCGATCCTAATCTTTTTCAACTTATTTATTATACAACTAAACCGGCGTAATTGGCAATCGTTTTCTGTAGGAGCGACCACGTGGGGCGCCCGTTCACGCAAATTTGGTTCACCAGTATTTCACATGTACCCGGCGGGCTCGCCACATGCGAGCCCCTACAAAAAACATAATGTAAAGCAAAAGGGACCGCCCATGATGACAGATGCCTTCATGAGACAGTCCCTATAAAACAACTTCTATGAGACAACCTCTCAGACCGCTTTCAGCGGTCAGCTCTCCTATGAGGCGAGCCTTTTAGAACAGGAAGTTGATTTCTACATCGGTGAATTCGTCAGGGTCAGCGGCATTGCCGTGTTTGGTCTGCGTACCAAAGGTCTGGGCTGCCGTGAGGATGACGTTCTTGGCCAAGGTGTAGTCGATGCCGACGCCCCAGGATTTGACGTTGTCCAGGACGCTGTCATCACGCCAGGAGTTGGTCGCACCACCGAGGAGAGCGCCTTTATCGGAGTTGAGGTATTCAACCCAGGCATCCCAAGAGCCACGAGCGTCACTGTCAGCGGAACCGTAAGTCAGTTTGCCGATCCATACTTCCGGATCTTTCGTATTCCCTGCTTCGAGGTAGCTATTGTTGCTGTTGATTTTTTCATAGTTAGCCAAAGCGTTCCATTTGCCGAAGTTGACGCTTGCATAAGCACCCCAGAGGTCATCCGCAGCAAAGCCGTCGCCATACTTTTCGTCACCTTCGCCGCCAGCTACGGTGAAGTCATTATAATAGACGCCGACTGCCGAACCGGCTGCCCGGCCGCCGCCGAAGAAGCCTTCTAATTCGCCATAGCCGGTCTTGACGCCATCCATGTCATCTGTACCAGCGAGGAGGTCGCCGGCTTTGAATTTACCATAGCCAGCCGTAGCTGCGAAGTGGTCGTTCGTGTATTTCAATTCAGCCCGGTCAAAGACGTCACCGTACTGGAAGCCGTAGGCGTTTTCACCGCCCAGGACATACGTATCGGTACGGCCGACGCTGAGGTTCCAGTGGTCGCCGCCGAAGTTGTAGTCGACTTTAGCGTCATCGGTGAAGATGTTTTTGTTGTCGCTCGCTGCGCCATTATCGGCGAAGCTGATGTCATCCGTGCTGATGCCGTATGTTACGGTCGTGCGGTCGTTGACTTTGGCGTTGGCGCGGACGCGGACGCGGTAATCCCAAGAAGCATCATTCTTATAGCCAGCTCCGTCGTTGCCGTTCGATTCACCGGAACTCTGGTGCTGGAAGCGGACGCGGGCATCGCCGCTGAGCTTGACGTTGCCTACGCGGTTTTCCAGGGCGCTGACGCGGACGCCGAGGTTGTTCAGTTCGTCAGCGTATTCGTCAGCCAGTTTGTTGATGAGGGCACGCTGTTCGACGGACGCCTTGTCCATGTGAGCCATGGCTTTGGCAACCATTTCAGCGGCTTCATAACGGGTGATGTTGCGGTTGCCCTGGAAATACTGTCCATCGACACCCTGAATGATGCCGGCGTCAGCCAGTTCGACGACGGATTTGTAAGCCCAGCTGTCAGACGGTACGTCGACAAAGGGATTGGCAGCAAAGGCGCAGGCAGCGCCGACAGCCATCATAGCGGCTAAGGAGGTAACGATTTTCTTTTTCATCAATATGACCTTCTTTCTCTGTGTATAAGCCTGTGACAGGGAAATCATAAAGGCCTCCCCTATCCGCTGCGGTCGAGTGTACCTAGTTTCCTCTCGCATCATATAAGGATTCCGCCTATATGGTTCCCTTTGTCACATGGCTTGTTCCAATAAGTACGTAGTTATTATACATTTTATGATATTAGTTGTCAATATCGTGTTTGGAAGTAAAAAAAGAGGCTGTCGCATTAAGACAGCCTCTCCGGCCCTTTGGGCCACCTCCCCTAACAAGGGAGGCTATTCTTCTGTCGGGGGTTTGTACTTCGGCGACATGGGGTTGGTCTGGGGCGTGAGGTTCTTCATGCGGCCCAGCTGGTCGCTCTTGTCGGAGAAGTAGGTGTGCAAGGTAAATTCGGCCATTTCTGACAGCGGTTCATCGAGGAAAGCTTCGTAGAGTGTTTCGATTTCCGGGTTCTGCCAGCTGGCTTTGATATCGGTTTCTTCATCGCTCTTATAAATCGATGCCGTGCGGGCTTCCTGGACTTTCTTGACCTGCGGCAGCTTGACTTTCGGCTGACCGCCGCCGCCGATGCAGCCACCGGGGCAGGCCATGACTTCGATGAAGGAGTAGTCTTCAAAGGCGTCATTCTTAATGAGGTCGTCGATGAAGGCGCGGGCGTTGCCCAGGCCGCTGATGGCAGCGACGTGAAGGACGAAGTGGCCGAAGATGACCGTCGCTTTCTTGACGCCCTGGAGACCGCGGACCGGTTCGAAGGGGATGAAGTCCTTCGGGGCCGGACGGCCTGTGAACATGTGGTATGCCGTGCGGATAGCCGCTTCCATGACACCGCCGGAGTTGCCGAAGATACGGCCGCCGCCGGAGGCTTCGCCAAAAGCCTTGTCGAACTTGCTATCTTCGAGGCTGGCAAAGTCGATGTTTTCGTCCTGGATCCACTGGGCCAGTTCCCGCGTCGTGATGCAGATATCGGTATCGCGGATTTCCGGTTCATCCCAGAAGAGGCCGGAAGCGCTCAGTTCAGGACGGCGGATTTCGGCTTTCTTCGCCGTGCACGGCGTAACGCAGACGTTGACGATTTTCTTGGGGTCGATGTTCTTCTGCTGGGCGAAATAGGTCTTGATGACCGGGCTGAGGATACTGATGGGGCTCTTCGTCGAAGACAGATGCTGGAGCAGGTCCGGATAGAAGGTTTCCGCAAATTCGACCCATGCCGGGCAGCAGCTGGTGAACTGCGGAATAGGGATTTCTTCCGATTGCAGGCGGTGCAGGAGTTCCGTCGCTTCTTCCATGATGGTCAGGTCGGCACCGAAATCGGTATCGAAGACATAGTCCGCACCGAGTGTACGCAGGGCTGCGACCATCTTTCCTTCGACGAACGTACCGGGGTCCATGCCGAAGGCTTCGCCTAAGCCGACGCGGACAGCCGGAGCCGTCTGGAAGATGACGATCTTTTCAGGGTCTTTCAGGGCCGCCTTGACTTTGTCCACATCGTTGACTTCGACGATGGCACCAAAGGGGCAGGCAGACGAACACTGGCCGCAATGTACGCAGATGGGCATGTCCCCTGTACTGGACAGGGAGTAGTAGTCCAACACAGTCTGTGTGTCGGCACAGGCCCGGCGACATAAGGTGCAGTTCTTACACTTCGTTACGTCAAATTGAACGGCACAGTTGTGTTCATCAATGGGAACACGACGGTCAATTTTTTCAAAACGGGAATGAAATTCAGGCATATGCAGATACTCCTTTTCGGTCAGAAATTCAGTAAGTGTAACTAACAGTAACTATGTAACATTTTATCACAAACTTCATTACCTATAGGATAATACAAAGTGCCATAGATTTCCATTACTTTTGTGTAATTCATCTACCCTTTTTACCATATATTCTATGCTTTTTTGTAATATATAGGTAAATTTGTCATCGCCTATGCCTTTAAGTCCTCTAATTCACACCATCTTTCTGTCAGCGCATCGACTTTCTCCTGGGTTTCCTTCTGTTCCGACAGCAGCGACTCCACTTCTTCATAATTGCTCCCCGCCGCGGCAATGGCCGCATTGAGGCCCTTGAGCATGGCTTCGTAGCGCGGCAGTTCTTCCGTGATGCGCCGCAGTTCTTCTTCCTGCCGCGACGTCAGGCCGGCTTTTGTTTTGGCTGGCGTAATATTCGTTTTAGTAATAGAAGGTGCAGTGGCCTTTTCACCTTTCTTTTCCTGGTGATGGCTGTATTTTTCCTCCAAGTATTCGCTATAGTCACCATAAAAGCGGTCCCAGGTCCCCTTTTCTAATGTGAAAAGTTTATCAACCACCCGGTCCAGGAAGTAGCGGTCATGCGATACGACGAGGACCACGCCCTGGAAGGTGTCGAGGTAGCGTTCGAGGACGGTCAGCGTCGGGATGTCCAGGTCGTTCGTCGGTTCGTCCAGGAGGAGGACGTTGGGCTGGTCCATGAGCAGGCGCAGCAGGTACAGGCGCCGCCGTTCGCCGCCGCTCAGCTTGGCGATGTAGGTGTACTGCATCTCTTCGGTGAACAGGAACTGGTCCAACAGGCGCGTCGCCGAGATGCGCTGGCCGAACTGATTGGTCACGAAATGGCCGTGTTCCTGGACGTAATCGATGACCCGCATGCCTTCGTCGAACTGGGGCAGCTGCTGAGTGAAGAAGCCGAAGCGCACGGTCTGGCCGATGGTGACCGTCCCGGCTGTCGGCGCCAGCTGGCCTGCCAAGACTTTGAGCAGTGTCGACTTGCCGACGCCGTTCTCACCGATGATGCCGATGCGGTCATGCTTGACGACGTGATACGTCACGTGCTGGAACAGCGGGCGGGCCGGGTCGTAGCCAAAGGCCATGTCGTCGATGTCGATGATAGTCTTGCCCAGGCGGACAGACGTATCGAACATTTCCACTTCGCCAATGGGTTTGCCCGCTTCGATGGCGCAGAGCTGTTCATACCGTTCCTTACGGGCCTTCTGCTTGGTCGACCGGGCCTGGGCGCCGCGCTGGATCCAGGCTTTTTCCCGGCGGATGAGGTTGCGCCGTTTGGCTTCGCTCGCTTCTTCCCGTTCCAGCCGGGCCTGGCGCTGTTCCAGGTACTGGCCGTAATTGCCGACGTAGGTATAGACGTGGCCCCGGTCGAGTTCGATCATGGAATCGGCGACGCAGTCCAGGAAGTAGCGGTCATGCGTGCTGAGGAGGATGGCCGCCTTGCTGTCGCGCAGGTATTCTTCCAGCCACAGGATGGTCTTGTCGTCGAGATGGTTCGTCGGTTCGTCCATGATCAGCAGGTCGCAGGGCATGATCAGGGCCCGGGCCAGGCCCAGGCGTTTGCGCTGGCCGCCGGATAATTCGTCGACGGACTGGGAAAAGTTGGAAATGCCCAATTTACTGAGAATGATCTTGGCATGGGCTTCCAGTTCCCACGCCTGCTGTTCGTCCATTTCGGCGCTGAGGGCGACGACAGCCGCATCATCATCGCGCTGGACCGCTTCTTCGTAGCGCTGGAGGAGCTTCATGACCGGCAGGTCGCCGTCGAGGACGCTTTCCAGGACCGTATGGCCCGCGACGAACTGCGGTTCCTGCGGCAGGTAATGGATGCGCGCCTTGGGATTGCGCCAGATGTCGCCGCTGTCCGTGTCGGTCAGGCCGGCAATGATTTTCAAGAGTGTCGTCTTCCCGGCACCGTTGAGGCCGATGAGGCCCAGTTTCTGACCGCCGTCGATGGCAAAGGTCACGTCGTCGAAGAGGACCCGCAGGCCGTAAGATTTCTTTACATGTTCTACTGTCAATATATTCATTATATGCTCTTCACTTTCTCTGTAGATTTGTCTTTACCGTATCACACATCACATCAAACGTCAAACATCAAACCCTAAGAGCAACCCCTCCGGCCCTCTGGGCCACCTCCCCTATTAAGGGAGGCTTTCCCCTTGCCAACAGCCCCCACGGGTGTACAATATAAAGAATAGATAAAACACAAAAGGATGTGACGGATCGTGAAAGAAGTCAAAGAAAAGAAAAAGCCGATTTTATTCTACTATATCGTCGCTTTGGCTGTCATTTTCATATTCAACGCCATTGCCCGGCCGTACTACGACTCGCAGAGCGTGAAACAGGTCGACTACGGGACGTTCATGAACATGACCGAAGACGAACAGATTGCCGACGTCCAGATTGAAGAAAACCAGATTCTCTTCAAGGACAAAGACGGCAAGGAATACCGCACGGGCGTCGTCAACGACCCGCAGCTGACGGAACGACTGCACAAGGCCAAGGTCTCCTTCAACGAAGTCATTAAGGAAAAGGATTCGCCCTTTACGGACTTCCTCATCGCCTGGATCCTGCCGATCCTGATTTTCTTCGGCATCGGCCACTATTTCAACCGCAGGCTCATGAACCGCGGCGGCGGCAATTCGCTCATGTTCGGCGCCAAGAACCAGGTCAAGGTCTACGTCCCGTCGGCTAACGGCATCCATTTCGATGACGTCGCCGGTGAAGATGAAGCCAAGGAAAACCTGTCGGAAATTGTCGATTTTCTCCACCATCCCGATAAATACGCCAAAATCGGGGCCAAGATGCCCAAAGGCGTCCTCCTCGTCGGCCCGCCGGGCACCGGCAAGACCATGCTGGCCAAAGCCGTCGCTGGCGAAGCCGGTGTACCCTTCTTCCCCATTGCCGGTTCGGAATTCGTGGAAATGTTCGTCGGCATGGGGGCTTCCAAGGTCCGCGACCTCTTCCAGCAGGCCAAACAGAAAGCGCCGTGCATCATCTTCATCGATGAAATCGACGCTATCGGTCAGAAGCGTACAGGCAATGCCATGGGCAACAGCGAACGGGAACAGACGCTGAACCAGCTGCTGACGGAAATGGACGGCTTCAACGCCGACGACAACGTCGTCATCCTGGCAGCGACGAACCGGCCGGAATCGCTGGACCCGGCCCTGCTGCGGCCAGGCCGTTTCGACCGCCGCGTCCCTGTCGAACTGCCGGACCTGGCAGGCCGTGAAGCCATCCTCCAGGCCCATGCCAAGAAAGTCGTCCTCGGCGACGACGTCGATTTCCACACCATCGCCCGCATGGCTGCCGGAGCTTCCGGGGCCGAACTGGCCAATATCGTCAACGAAGCGGCTCTGCGCGCTGTCCGCGACCACCGCGATGCCGTCAGCCAGGCTGACCTGGAAGAAAGCATTGAAGTCGTCATCGCCGGCTATCAGAAGAAGAACGCCATCTTGTCGGACGATGAAAAGAGGACCGTCGCTTACCACGAAATCGGCCATGCGCTGGTCGCTGCCCTCCAGACCCATTCGGCACCGGTCCAAAAAATCACCATCATCCCCCGCACGTCAGGCGCCCTGGGCTACACCATGCAAGTCGACCAGCAGGATAAATACATCCTGTCCCGGGAAGAACTGGAAAATAAGATTGCCACCCTCACCGGCGGCCGGGCTGCCGAAGAAGTCGTCTTTAACCAAGTCACGACAGGCGCTTCGAACGACATCGAACAGGCGACCAAGCTGGCCCGGGCCATGATCACCCGCTACGGCATGACGGACGAATTCGATATGGTCGCCATGGAAACGGTCACCAATAAATACCTCGGCGGCGATACGTCCCTGGCCTGCGCGCCGGAAACGCAGAAATACATCGACGCCAAAGTCGTCTCCGTCGTCAAGGAACAACACGCCAAGGCCAAGAAAATCCTGGAAGACCATCGCCCGGCCCTGGATGCCCTGGCCAAGTACCTCTACGAAAAAGAAACGATTACGGGCAAAGAATTTATGGATATCCTGAAAGCGCAGGCCGCAGATCGTGGCTAGTGGCTCGTGGCTCGTGATTCGTGGTTTGTGAAAGCCTCCCTTGATAGGCCCTTTTTGGCCCGTCAGGCGTTGACCGCGGGGAAACGCAGGACGGCTGCCAAAACGGAGAGCCGGGCTGGAGGTGGCCCGACGGGCCGGAGAGGTTGGCGGCTGACACTTCACTATATACAAGGTTAGGTAAATGTGCTAAAATTAGTTGTTATGTTGGTAAAAATTCTATAGAGTTAAGGGGTTATCATGGCAAACAAGTTTATCTCCGGCACATTGATCCTGACCTTGTCAGGCTTTGTCGTCAAAGCCATTGGCAGTATCAACTGGATCATCTTGTCCCGTATTCTCGGCGGTGAAGGCATCGGCATCTACCAGATGGCCTTCCCGATTTACCTGCTGGCACTCGATATTTCCAGTGCCGGCCTGCCGATCGCAATTTCCATCATCACAGCTGAAAAAGTAGCGAAACAGGACTATTTCGGCGCCCAGCGCATTTTCCACGTGTCCCTGTCCATGCTGTGTACGACGGCGCTCTTTTTGAGCATCCTCATGTTCTTCGGCTCCAGCTTCCTCATCGATGAACACATCATCCGCGAAAGCCGGGCCTATTATTCACTCATCGCCCTGGCACCGGCCATCTTCTTCACGACGATCATCGCTGGTTACCGCGGCTACTTGCAGGGCTGGCAGCAGATGACGCCGACGGCGATTTCCCAGATCGTCGAACAGCTGGTCCGCGTCGTCGTCATGCTCGGCTTCGCCGCCCTCCTCCTGCCGTACGGCCTCGATTATGCTGCCGGCGGTGCCAGTCTCGGTGCCGGCGCCGGCGGGTTTGCGGCCTGGCTGGTCCTGGTCTATTACTACTATAAACTGAAGCGGTCCCTCCCCGTCGGCGGGCCGACGTTCGAACAGGAAAGCATCAAACACATCTTGAAGCGCCTGGTCATCCTGGCCATCCCCATTTCCCTGTCGAGCATCATGCTCCCCGTCGTATCCAACCTGGACCTGCTCATCGTCCCGCGGCGGCTGGAAGTGGCTGGTTATTCGACCCATCAGGCCACGGAACTGTTCGGCTACTTAACGGGCATGTCCGTACCGCTCATCAACTTGGCCACTATCCTGACGGCGGCCATGGCCATGAGCCTGGTACCGGCCATCAGCCACAGCTTCACCTTGAAGGAATACGATGAAATCCGCGAACGGACGGCGACGTCCATGCGCATTTCCTTCCTGGTCACCATTCCGTTCAGCGTCATCCTCTACGTCATGGCCGAACCGATCGTCACCTTCATCTACAATGCACCGGCCGCGACGGAAGCGACGCGGGCTGTGGCCATCGCCATCTGCTTCTTAGGCTTGCATCAGATTTCGACGGCCATCCTTCAGGGCCTGAAGAAGCCGAAGATCCCGGTCATCAACATGGCTGTCGCCTGTGTCGCCAAGGTCCTGTGCAACTGGTTCCTGGTCGCCATCCCGACCTTGGGCATCACCGGGGCTTCCTATGCGACGGTGGCCGACATCGGCGTCGCCGCCGTCCTCAACATGTTCTTCATTTACCGTAAAATCGGCTACGTCATCGACGTCAAAGTCGTCTTGAAAAACATCGTCTCCGCCGCCATCATGGGCGTCGCCATGTATTTCATGTACGCTTTCCTCTTCCCCTACCTGGGACTCTTCCTGGACCTCTTCCTGACCTGCATCGTCGGGTCGGCCATCTACATCGGCTGCATGGTCCTCAACGGAGGCGTCACCAAAGAAGACGCTGCCAAAATGCCCCTTATCGGACGATTTTTCTAGAAAAAAAGCGCTGTCTTTACGACAGCGCTTTTTTTAGTGGTTCGTGACTAGCCACGAGCCACGAACCACTAACAACTTCTATATTTATCCACAAAGCGGGCCATGCGTTTCAGGGCTTCCTGGATGGTGTCCATGCTGGCGGCGTAGGAGATGCGGACGAAGCCTTCGCCTTGGGCGCCGAAGGCCGTACCCGGGACGACGGCGACTTTTTCTTCCTGGACCAGTTTTTCACAAAATTCGGCCGACGTCATACCCGTGCAGCGGATATCCGGGAAGATGTAGAAAGCCCCTTTCGGTTCAAAGACGGGCAGTCCCATATCGCACAGGCCTTTATAGATGACTTTGCGGCGGCGGTCGTATTCCTGGCGCATGGCTTCGACGTCATCATCACATTCCTTGAGGGCCGTGATGCCGCCGACCTGGGCCGTCGTATTGGCACACATGATGGCGTACTGATGGAGCTTCAAAATAGGCGCCAGGCCTTCCCGCGGGGCACAGACATAGCCCAGGCGCATACCGGTCATGGCATAGGCCTTGGAAAAGCCGTTGAAGATGACCGTCCGTTCGCGCATGCCCGGCAATTTGGCAAAGGATGTGAATTTGGCATCGCCGTACATGAGTTCACAATAGATTTCATCGGACAAGACGATGAGGTCGTGTTCTTCGGCAAATTTGGCAATGGGCATCAGTTCTTCGGCAGACATGACCGTCCCTGTCGGGTTGTTGGGATAGCCGATGACGATGGCCTTGGTCTTGGGCGTGATGACTTTTTCCAAGGCTTCGACAGTCAATTTGAAGTCGTGTTCCGGATAGGTCGGCACGAAGACCGGCGTCCCGCCGGCCAGTTCGACAGACGCCGGATAGGCGACATAGGCCGGGTCGGGGATGATGACTTCATCGCCCGGTTCGGTAATGGCCAAAAGGGCCATGGCCAGGCCTTCGGAGACGCCAACGGTGACCAGGATTTCGTCTTTTGGGTCATAATGGACGCCATAGCGCTTTTCAAAGTGCTGGCTAATGGCTTCACGGAGCTCCATCATGCCTGAATTGCCGGTATAACTCGTTTCCTTGGCATCGAGGCTGGCCTTCATGGCGTCCAGGACCTTGTCTGGTGCGGCAAAATCTGGTTCACCGATACTCAGGGACAAGACCCCTTTGACCTGAGCCGCAATATCGAAGAACTTGCGGATCCCCGAGGGTTTGATGGCTTTGACATTAGCCGCTGTTTTGTTATTCCAATCCATAATACAACACCGCCTTTTTTATGATTATTTTGCATTTATGTATGCATGTATCTTATATACAGTATACCACTTGCAACAAAATCATGGAAGGGATAAA
>NZ_JANFQH010000010.1:0-478 GCF_024436295.1 Megasphaera sp. SC8-1
AGATTTCCTGCGGAAGGCAGAGAAAAGACTGGCTAAGGCGCAGCGGAAGCTATCCAAAAAGCAAAAAGGAAGTCACAACAGGGAAAAGCAAAGACTGCGCGTAGCTATTCTTCATGAGAAAGTGGCCAATCAACGCCGGGATTTCCTGCACAAGAAGGCCCGCTACCTTGCAGACCGCTATGATGCCATTGGTATTGAGGATATCAGCGTCAAAGCGATGGCAAAGCGGAAAAAGGGTGGCAAGTTCAGCTTTGGCAAATCCGTAGCGGACAATGGCTGGAATATGTTCACGAACATGCTGGAATATAAGCTGGCTTGGCAAGGCAAACAGCTTATCAAGATAGACAAGTGGTATCCGAGCAGCCAGCTGTGCCATATTTGCGGATATCAGAACCACGAAACCAAGGAATTGTCTGTAAGGGAATGGAATTGCCCGAAATGTGGAAGTCACCATAATCGCGATAAAAACGCAGCCATC
>NZ_JANFQH010000011.1:0-272967 GCF_024436295.1 Megasphaera sp. SC8-1
AAGGATTTGTTCCCCACGGGAAGCGACTGCGACCAATAATACAATGATGACCAGTCCATACAGAGGATTTTCAGATAAAATAGCATCCGTTACTCCAAAACTGTACAAAAAGGAAGCACTGTCATTCGTGATAGCCGTAGAGTACATCATGACTCCCATAATAATCATGATGAAGTAAATAATCCCCAAGAAGAATCCCCAGTTTTTTCCCAGATAGCCACTGATGACACTGGCATAATCTTCACACTTCGGCGAGCTAGCCAAGGTGTTAATGTACAGCCGCTGGAAACCATACATGATTGGGTAGCTGATGACTGCCGAAGCGAGAAATACCCAGAGACCTACTAGACCGACCTGTACCGGCAGGAAGACAATGCCCGAACCGATAGCCATGCCAATACTCATAATTACCCAGCCCCAGTCTGTACTATCGAATTTTACGGCCTTCTTCCATTCTTCCTAGTCATACCCGCTTTTTCCCAATGGGTACTGCCCGAAGCCATTCCTATACGTTTTGTAGCATTTTCCATAGTAGGCCACCCCTTATTCAGCCTGATGGGCTTTAACGGCCTTTACGATACGCTGCAGGCCTTTGTCAACGATAACCCGCGGCATAGCCAGATTGAGGCGGATATAGCCTTTTGCATTATCGACAAAGAGTGCATCTCCTCCTTCCAGGAGAACCCCTGCTTTATTAGCCATGAAATCAGGAATATCTTCCACATCGCCGAGATACGGATTCATGTTGACCCATGCCAGATAGGTTGCCTGTGGAATCTGGAAGGTGATATCCGGGAGTTCTCTGTCCAGAGTGTCCTTCACAAACTGGAAATTCCCGTCCAGATACGTCTTGAGCTGGTCCAGCCATTCACTCCCGTGTTCGTAAGCTGCCTGATGGGCGGCGATAGAAAGGGGATTTACGTTCATGGCATAGGCATTGGTCGTACCGATATAGAGATCGCGCAGCCCTTTATCGCGGATGATGATTTCGGCAAACATCATCCCCGCCATATTGAATGCTTTGGATACAGAGGTGCAGGTAATCAGTTTTTTATATTCTGGCATAATCTTAGCCATGGGGATATGTTTAACGCCCTGGCGCAGGAGATCGCAATGGATTTCGTCACTGATAATCCAAAGATTATGTTTTTCTACAATAGCCGCTACCTTGCGGAGTTCTTCTTCTGTCCAGACCCGTCCCGTCGGATTCTGTGGATTGCACCAGATAAGAAGTTTGGCAAACGGATTGGAGGCGTCTTTTTCTAATGCATCAAAATCGATGGCCCAATTTCCCTGGGCATCACATTTCAGCTTATTGTGGATAGCGTGTTTATGCCGTTCATCAATCGGGTGCTGGAAATATCCGTATGCCGGCGTATTGATGATGGCATAATCATAGTCGCCAAGAAGCAGATCGACTAATGTATACAATGCCGGTATGATACCCAGAGAAAAGCAGATTTCTTCTTTCGGATAGGTCCAGCCGTACATCTTTTCACACCAGGAATTATAGGCCTGGAAAAATTCCGGTTCAAACACCTGGCTGTATCCGATGATGCGCTTGTCGGCCCGGTCTTTGATTGCCTGGATAATAGCCGGGCACATGGCAAATTCCATGTCGGCTACCCACATGCGGACAAATTCATCGTCCTTGAACGGAAAGGTCTTTTTCCCTTCAAAATCATGGAAAATGTAGCCACGGAACCCATCCGTATTGAGTGCATTCGTATGTTTTCTGTCAATGATTTCATCAAAATCGTACGTCATCAGTATTCCTCTTTTCTACAAATATGCGATTATTCAGAATTATAATTATTATAGGTAAGAGCGCTCTGTTTATGCTTATACTATATCAGTTCCGATGTCCACTGGCAAAAGCCCCTATGTTTCGTTTAAAGACATAAACATAGTCACTGTGTTTCTTTAAGCGAAACATAAGAGCCAATCATCTTCCAATTTCATCAGAAGACATGTTTTTTCAATTGTTTTTTTTATTTTGAATATTTTAAAGAAACAAAAAAACGTGTACAATGACATCAGAGGTGATTTCATGTCTCTGGTAACAGAAAATACGGGTAAGGCAATCCGTACATTCCGGAAAAAGAATAAGCTGACCGTCCAGGAACTGGCGGATCGCATCTGTAAGAGCAAAGCAACAGTTTCCAAATATGAAAGCGGTAAAATTTCTTTGGATTTGGATACCCTGTTCGATATTGCACAGGTATTACAGGTCCGCCTCGAGCAGTTATTATACATGCCACCGGAAAATGTCCCAACAGAAACTGTAACCGTTCCCAATTTCTTCAAAAATCTGAATCACATGTACATATATATGTATGATGGCCGTAATAACCATCTGAACCGCACGATTATCAATGTATTTCCGGAAAATCAGCATATATTTCCAGCCATCATGTACATGAATATAAAGAATTATAATGAATATCAGAATTGTGAAAACACTTATACAGGAACAATATCCCATTACGACGCCCTGACCACTATGGAATTCCAGAATCAGGATACCTATATAGAAAAATATATTATCCGCATCCTCGCGTCGTTTTTAGATGCTCCCACCAAATGGGCCATGGGATTCGGCGTTTCTTCCCGACCATTAATGCCCGTCGCTACCAAAATGCTTATTTCAAAAAAAATTCTCCCGGAAACAGACGACCTCATCAAATCTCTGATGATTTCCAAAGAGGATATCCGCCGCATGAAGCAATACAACATGCTATCTTTCGTATAAGTAAAAAAACTGGCTTATGGAACAAAATACTCCATAAACCATTTTTTTAGGCTTATTCTGTTATGCATTGTAATTTTCCATCAGTCTGCGGAAGAAATTACGAGATCCCGGAAGTGTGGCAGCAGGAATGCGTTCGTTGACACCGTCCCCACCTCTTAGGTGGTGGATGAATGGCGAGCTTGTGGTATAATATTAATAGCAGTTAGAACTTCTGCGAGAACAAAAAAGTATTTTCAATCAACGGTCTTTGAGCCGTTTTCGGAGGAGCACTCCCCCTTGCCGCAGCACGACGCCATAGGCGAATCGCGACGGGTAGAAAAGAAGTGCAAAATGTGTATCTACTCAAGTAAGCAGAACTTCGATTTCGAGGGACTGTGTAAGGGGCTTTTGGACAGCCCTTTGAGAATAAGGATATCCTGACAGCTAACTCCTTTGGAATAGGCTGTTAGGCGTTAGTCCATGTATCAAACTTCTCAAGAATCTCTCGCTTCTATAAGCGGGAGAGGTTCAATATCCTGACACTTTCTAGCATTTGTTTCTCTGCCGCCAGATGCGCTGGGCTTCAGCAGCTTGAATCAGGGCTTCGCGCACATCGGGATGAGCGATGTTAATCAGCGCTTCGGCCCTTTGCCAAGTAGCCAGACCGGACAGGTTGGCTACGCCGTATTCCGTGACCATGTACGGCGCCTGGGTCCGCGGCGTCGTAATGATGTCGCCGGCCGTGAACTTAGGCAGGATATTGGAATGACGGATGCCCTGCTTATCGACCCGGCTCGACGGCATGGCCAGGAAGGCTTTGCCATGATCGGCTACATAGGCGCCGGTCACGAAGTCCAGATGGCCGCCAGTCCCGCTGATTTGCCGTGTCCCTGCCGATTCCGAGCAGACCTGGCCATAGAGGTCGACGGCAATACAGCTGTTGATGGAAATGAAATCATCGAGCTGGCGGATTGTTTCTGGATTGTTGACATAATGCATAGGTGCCGACAGGATATCCTGGTTATGGTCCAAAAATTCATAGAGTTCTTTCGAGCCCATACAAATGGAGAAGACGCCTTTCCCCCGCTGGAAAGGCTTTTTGTCGTTAGTAATCTTCCCTGACTGGTACAGGTCAAGATAGCCGTCACTCATGAGCTCTGTATGCATACCTAAGTCTTTCAAATCCGATCCGGCAATGAGGCTGCCTAAGGCATTGGGCATACCACCGATACCGAGTTGCAAGGTAATGCCGTCGTGCAAGTAAGGGAAAATATTCTCGGCAATCTGCTGGTCAATAGCACTCGGTTCCCGGTTCGGCGCCAGGCTAATCGGTTCTTCACTTTCGACGATGGCATCGACCTTCGTCGCATCGAAAGCCCAGACGGGCACGTGTTTCTTCAATTCTTCCACGATTCCCTGGGGATACGGGCAGTCTCCGGAAAGGACGGGCAGCGACGGGAGCTGCGCCGTATTGACAACCATCTTGCCGTCTGTCTTCAAGAAGCGGGCATAGCGGGCAGCTTCCATTTCTTCAAAGGAAACGAGGATATCCGCCGAGCCTTCGCCGATGATGGGCGAGTAAACTTTGGAGCAAAAGCGGACCTGCGTACTGACGCTGCCGCCGCGCTGGCTCATGCCGTGGACTTCGCCGTGGACTTCGGACATCTTGACATCGTAGCCATGTCCGATGAGGCCTATGGTGAGGATTTTGCTGGCTAATATCGTACCCTGGCCGCCGACACCGACGAAGAGTACACTCTTTATATCTGACATATTATTTATCCCCCTTTCTGGAAATGGCCTGAACCGGGCAGACCTGCATGCAGACCGTACAGCCGACGCAATCCACATGAGCAATACTGGATTTCTTCGTTTCACTGTCATAGCGCAGGGCCGGGCAGCCGGTGGAGAGGCATTTCTTGCAACCAATGCACTTATCCGCATCGACGACGCACGGCGTCTTGTCGAGGTTGAACTGGGCTTTATCTTCTTTGGAATACTTTTTGAGGACACAAGGCCATTTGGTGATGATGACCGACGGTTCATCTTCCATGGCAAAAGCCCAGTCCATCGTTTCTTTCATGGCCTTCAGGTCCAGGGGATTGACCGTCCGGACGTGCTTGATGCCCAGGGCTTTGACGACCGTTTCGACGTCGATGAGCGTGGCCGGTTCCCCTTTGATGTTATAGCCCGTCCCGGGGTTATCCTGATGGCCGGTCATACCGGTAATGCGGTTGTCCAGGATGACACAGATGGCATTCGAGCCGTTATAGGCCACATCGGTCAGGGAATTGATGCCCGTATGGAAGAACGTCGAATCGCCCATGCAGACGGCCAGGTCCTTGGCGTTGAGCGGCGCCGCCCCGCCTAAGGCGTAACAGCCGATATCGCCGATCATGACCGTGTCTTTCCGATGGCGTATCTGTTCTTCCATAAAGAGGTCCAGTTCTTCGATGACGTAGAGTTCATCAAAGTTATCGGAAAAGGTTTTGATTTTCTCCATCGGCAGAGGATAAGTAAAGCCCAGCTTCAAATACAACGCTTTATCGCCTAAGGCTTCCTTAGCATACAGATAAGCCGCACCGGCTGCGATAATGCCAATTTTCGTGTCGTTCATCTCGATTTCATTGAAAGGACAGCTTTCGGCATAGCCCTTCAATTTTTCTTCCCGTTCTTCGATGACATAGCGGCGTCTCTTGGAAATGGCCGGTACGGCATCCATTTTATCCCGCTGTTTCTGATAGAGGACGGGCGCCACTTCCTGGCGGTCTTTTTCTTCGACGAGGCTCTTGGAATGGCAGACTCGGGTCGTCATGCGAATCATGACCGGGACGTCATAGGTTTCACTGACCCGATAGGCTTCCTTGGTCATGTCGATGCATTCCTGCGAATCGGACGGCTCGAACATGGCGATTTTGGCAAATTTGGCATAATTCCGGTTGTCCTGTTCATTCTGAGTAATGAAAAATTAACCCAACACTCTTTCCGCATCAAAATAGAAATCATCGATTTTCCCCGTCTCATCGACCAGGCCCGCGACCTCATCCGCCAGGGCGCCAAGGTCATCATCACCAACAGCGGGTCTCACCAGATATTGACCAAGGTCATCGACACCATCCCCATCCTCTGCCTGTTCAGTTCGACGAACGATGCCTTATATACGCTCCGTTCCATTGCGCCGAAATATAAGAAGATCCATTTGCTCCTCAACGAAAACTTCATGTTCAACAAAGACGCCTGCCCGGAAGAGCTGCGTAAAAAAAATCGTCTTCTATCGCCGCTACAGCCTGGATAAGACCCATTTAGAACTACTGGCCCAGGTCCGTCAGATTCCGGTCACACCAGATACGGCCATCGTCGGTTGTCCGCTTCTGCCGCAAATCGTCCAAGACGGGTATGACGGCGGCTCACCATTTTGAGGACAAATACCCTGCGCCTGAGCCTGCCATCTCTGAACGACCGGCCTGATGATGTTCTCTACTTATTCTCGTACTTCCTGCAAAGCTTCAGCCATCGCCAAGTTTCCCTTCCCAAAATATTAAAAAAAGCCCTCATCCAGCATGACTGGTGGGGCAATATCCGCGAACTGCACAGCGTCGCCTTGCGTTATTACATCTTCGGCGACACCCTGAATGGGGCTTATGATTCATTATTTGACATCCCCGACGAAAACCGGAAGGAAAGTCTCCTCGATACAGCATCGCTCCAGCTGGACATGAAGCACCTGGAAAAGACGATCCAGCAGATACTCATCGGAGAGCTGCAAGAAAAAGGCTATAGCCAGAAGGATATAGCCAAATTACTCAATGTATCGCGCCAGACGATTTTCAACAAGTTGCACCGGTAACCAACGCACCTTAACACATGCATGTGTTAGAATCAATATGTTTAACGCACATGTGCGTTAAGATGTGTGAAACGTGTGCTGAAATACAATTTTCCTCTCAGTATCTTCATGACTATTGCCGACTCACTGGCTTATAGTGGGCATATTTCCCTCGCCCTTCTAAAATAAGTTTATGATTTTTCTTTAACTTATTAAGTAGATGATAAGCTTGAGCTGGTGAAACGTGAAGAAGCTTGACAACATCTGATCTTGTTACCAGTCCTTGCTTTTGAGCCAGCTTCAAGATGAGTTCCGGGTAACGAACTGTATCAATGTCAGTTTGACGCACATATCCAATGGTGTTCTCTTGTCGCTGATATAGATGGGCACTGAGAAAATATCCACGACTTTTTCCCCGTCCTATCGCCTCAATCAGGCCAGATTCTACAAGCGATTCAAGCGTAGTTGGGAGCTTATATGAAGGAATTCCGGCAGCATCAGCTATTTCCTTTTGTGACATCCGGTGATGTGTTTTCAATAAATTGAGAATTAAGAGTTCATAAACGGTAAAATCACGGTTCAGTTTTTCTTGTTCTTCTATGAGTAAGCGGACAAAATTTTTATCAGGACGACTGTCCGGGATATAAAGCCGCACAGAAGTATCAGTAGATTGGCTGTAGTCTGGTGGCAGTTTGCCATAGCGCAAACTACCAGCATAGATACGGTCAATACCCCGGCCAGACCGTTCGGCCATTCCAATGCGTTTTAAACAATCAGCAAGCACGGGATTTCGACCATGAGGTTCAGCATCTAACAGAGAATCATAAGTAATGCCCTGGATAAAGCCACCAGGATTAGCAATAGTCATGCCATCGCGTTCAATAAGAACACGGACACGTCCCAGCATGGAATAGTCCCGATGACTATACGCATTGATGAGCGCTTCACGAAATGCCTGAGGAGCATAATGTGGAATGGGAACACGGAATAAGCCAACATCAATTTCATCTTCCTGGTTAATAGAAAGAAAGTACGTATTAATTTTTTCAATGCTGGCCAGCAGAGGGAGAGTAAATGTTTCGTTGACGCGAAGTTGCGCATTATCCATAATTTGTATAGATGATTCCGCTGTAGGGATAAGTTCCTGCAGGCGCTCTGCACGACCAATGAGCAACATTCCGGTGACCGTAGGAATATAGCCTTCGCCTATTTGGGTGACAAGCCGAAGAGCTTTATCCAGCTCCAGATCATCTAGCTCCAAAAGTGCGGACTCTCCATGATAGGTACGAATAATATGACGCAACCGTTCCCGTTCGGCAACACTCAAATCATCCCGGGTTGAGTCAGGCAATGGTTGTGCAGAGAAATCCAATAAAGACAAACTGGAAAGCCGCTGAGGAATTTCATAGGGATATAAAGGAACATTTTCTGGTGTATGATCTGCTTTTAATCGACGTTTTTGTATTTTTCCAGCAGCACTTGCTACAATCGAAGTATATCGGGGAACACTTAACTTCAAAACATCACATTGCCCATCATGAAGTATTGTCGCACGTGTGCTGACTGGAGGAACTGTTTTATTGGCAATGAAGGCAGTAAGACGAGTGATATCCCTATGTTTAGGATGGAGACCTGTTATTGTACCATCATCCTCTATACCAAGATACAAATCGCCACCTTCTGTATTGGCAAAAGCTACAACAGCATCAATAATATCGTTATCAGGTAAACAATTTCTGTCGCTTTTAAATTCTACGGTCAAGCTTTCTTCGGTAGGAAACCTATACATCGTATCACATCCTTTGTGTCGATTCTAACACACACGTGCGTTAAAATCAACTCACCCTAACGCATATGTGCGTTAAGAGGGTATTAAGATGTGGTAACGCCTCGCTTACAACCGGCGGATACGGCTGTTGGGGATATTCAGCTTCTGCCGGAGTTTGGTTACTGTCCGCCGGGCCACGGAAATCCGGTCCGACAAAGCCAGGCACTCAGACAGGTCCTGGTCCGAATAAGGATGGCTTTTGTCTTCACCGGCGACGAGGGCGGCGATTTTCTCCATGACGACCTTATCGGATACACTGCCTTCGGTATCGGAAGGATAAGCCGTCGCTAAAAAAGATTGGAGCGGATATATCCGCCCTTCAAACAGGACATAGCGGTGGCGGCAGACGCGGCTGACCGTCGCCGTACTGAGCTGGGTGTCGGCAGCGATATCCTTCTGGCGCAGGGGCCGCAAAGACCGATGGTGCAAGAAATAGTCCTTCTGCCGGTCCATGAGGCAGGCCACGACCTGTTCGATGGAATGATGGCGGTAAGCCAGGGCTGAGGCCAAATCGGTAAAATCCCGGCGGGCTTTGCGGATGTAATCCAAGATTTCCTTGTCCCCCCGGGCGGCATACTGGTCGTATAAATCATCGCGGAAATAGACATCCGGTATGTCCTCAAGGGACCGCTGGGTCAGCTGGCCTTTGGCATCGCAGTAGATTTCTATATCGGGCCGGATATATACCTCTTCCTGGACGATCTGGCTGGCCGGCTGGAGGGACAGGCTCTTGAAAAAATCCCGGATATCCCGCAATTCCGAGTCCGACAAGCCCAGGGAAGCCTGGATTTTCTGCCACTTCCCCTGGAGAAAATCGTCATAATGCTTTTCTAGCAGGGCTTCCGCCTGGCGAGGCGCCTTGCGGGCCCGCCGGGTCTGGATGAGCAGGGCTTCACGGAGATCCCTGGCGGCAATGCCCGGCGGGTCGAAGGACTGGACGAGGGCCAGTCCTTTTTCCATATCGGCCGGTCCCAACTGGTAAGCCCGGCCCAGAGAAGCTAAGTCACCCTGGAAAAACCCTTTGGCATCGAGGGAGCCGATGACCAGGCCCGCCGCCAGCATGACCGGTTTCGGCAGGGTCTGGACCCGCAGCTGGGCCATGAGCTTCGCTTCCAGGGAGGCGCCGTGATTGTGCACATTCTCGATAGCTTTACGGCCCTTTTCTTCGTCGGCCCGGACATCATGATAGCAGATGTCCATCAAGGGGTTAGCCGTCACTTTTTCCTGCAAGAAATCTACCAAATCCTGGCCATGGAGGGCCAGCATCTGGATGGTCAATCGCTGGACCTGCAGTATTTTCGCTTTTTGTTCGAGTTTCAAGGATAAATTCGACATAAGGCCCCTCTTTCCATTCATGGCTTACTTTTTCACCATAGATTCCAAGATGCGCCGCGCTTCGTCCGGTTCATGGTCCTTGATGATGCGGCTCACCGTATCATAGCCCAAAGCGCCGATGTAGGCCGCCCCGAAGGCGGCAGATGCCTTCAAATGCTGCTGGCACCGGTCTTCCCGTACTTCCAGGCCTTCGACACAGGCCGTCTGGAAGATGCGTACCGACCGGATCAGGAGCTGCAGGCTTTCCAGGAGGCAGTCGGCGATGAGCGGTTCAAAGGCGTTGAGTTCAAATTCGCCGTGGGCAGCGGCCATGGCGATGGCGCTGTCGTCAGCCATTACTTTCATGGCACACTGCATGACCATTTCCGGGATGACCGGATTGACCTTGCCGGGCATGATGGAACTGCCCTGCTGACGGGCAGGCAGGCGGATTTCACCGATGCCGCCGTGAGGGCCGGAATTCATGAGGCGCAAATCATTGGCAATTTTCATCAAGTTGACGGCCAGGGCCTTGAGCAAGCCCGACACTTCGACGAAGACGTCGTTGTTCTGGGTCAGGTCGACAGGGTATTCTGCCGCAGCCAGGCCGATGCCCGTCAAACGGCGCAATTCCTCAATGACTTCATAGCGGTACTGCCGTGATGCCGTATCGGATGTGCCGATAGCCGTGCCACCAAGGTTAACCATGCGCAGGCGTTCTTCGATTTTATACAAACGCCAGCGGTCACGGGACAAGGCCTGGGCATAGGCGCCAAATTCTTCGCCTGCCGTCATGGGAACGGCATCCATGAGCTCCGTCCGCCCCAATTTATACGTCTTTTCATAGGCCTGCTCTTTATGCTGGAAGGCTTCCTGCAAGTCGGCACAAGCCTGGCTCAGTTCCCGCAGCTTGCGGATGGCGGCGATCCGCAGGGCCGTCGGGTAGACGTCATTCGTCGACTGGCCGCGGTTGACGTCATCCAGGGGATGGATGACGTCGTACTGCCCGGGCTGTTTCCCCAGCTTCAGCAAGGCCGCGTTGGCAATGACTTCATTGACGTTCATGTTCGTCGACGTACCGGCGCCGCCTTGAAGGGCTTCGGTTACAAAAGCATCGTCATACTGACCGGCCAAGATAGCGTCGCAAGCCGCGGCGATGGCCTGATAAATCCCGTCTTCACGGACACCGAGGCGGGCATAAGTCAGAGCAGCGGCTTTCTTAACGGTCACCATGGCATAAATGAGATCCATCGCTGTCCGCTTATGGCCTAAAGGGAAATTTTCCAAGGCCCTGGCCGTATTGATACCGTACATCGTCCCTTCAGGTAACTCCACTTCACCCAGTACATCGCGTTCGATACGCGTTTTTTCCATTCAAATCCCTCCTAAAACGGGCGCCCCCTCTACAGCGGTCCGTTTCAGCAACCGCCCTACCATTTTCTACAAACTCCATACTACAAACTATTTTTTAAACCAGCGACTGCAAGTACGGGAAGACGCTGAGGCTGCGTTTCAAGATGCCCTGCATGTAGGCAATGGCGATGCCGTAGTTGGTAATGGGCACAGCCTGGTCGGCGGCGCACTTCATGCGGTATTGGACTTCCCTGCCGTTGAGCATACAACCGCCGCAGTGGATGACCAAGGCATACGGCGACAAGTCTTCCGGAAAATCGCGGCCGCTGGCCGTTTCGATGCGGATATCCTTATGCGTATAATTACGAAGCCAGCGGGGAATCTTGACCGTGCCGATGTCGTCGCACTGGCGATGATGGGTACAGCCTTCGGCAATGAGGACTGTATCGCCGTCTTGCAGTTTTTCTATGGCCGTGACGCCGCGGACGGCCGTTTCCAGCAGGCCTTTATGTCGAGCCATGAGGATGGAGAACGACGTCAGGCGCACGTCCATAGGCGTATCGGCCGACACTTTGGCAAAGACCTGACTGTCCGTAATGACCAGGGCCGGCTTCTGGCCCAGACATTCCAGCGTATGGCGCAGTTCATATTCCTTGACGACGATAGCCGCGCTGTCGTTGTCGATGATTTCCCGGATAGTCTGCTGCTGCGGCAGGATGAGGCGCCCTTTCGGCGCTGCCGTATCGATGGGGACGACGAGGACGACGAAATCGCCGCCCTGGATGAGGTCGCTCACGATAGGCGATGCCGTTTCGACGGGCTTCAGGCGGGCCAGGCGCTCTTTGAGTTCGTGGATGCCTTCTCCCTTCAAGGCGCTGACGTAGATTTCATGGTCCTGCGCCTTGAAGGGCTGGTCCAGCAGGTCCGCCTTATTATAGACGATGAGGTAAGGCAGGTTCTTGTCCCGGATGAGAGCCAGGACTTCGTCGTCAGCCGGCGACCTTCCTTCCGCAGCATCGATGATGACGACGGCTATATCCGTCTTGTTGAGGACCTGCTTCGTCCGGCGCACCCGTTCCTCGCCCAGGGCCCCGACATCGTCGAAGCCCGGCGTGTCGATGATGACCACCGGCCCCAGGGGCAGGAGTTCCATAGCCTTGTAGACCGGGTCCGTCGTCGTCCCTTTCGTCGCCGATACGATAGACAGGTCCTGGCCGGTCACGGCGTTGACGACACTCGATTTCCCGGCATTGCGGCGGCCAAAGAAACCGATATGGACCCGTTCGCCTGATGGCGTATCATTCATTCCCATAACATCGTCCCCTTCCTAGGCCTGAAGCAGTTTCCGGGCCAAGTCCTGATAAATCTGGCTGACCGCCAGGTCCGGATTGCCTTCGACGACGGTCATGCCCTTATTTTCATAATACTGGATATCCTTGCTCCGGGGAATGTCGGCTACGATAGGCAGGCCGTGTTCGTCTGCGAAGGCCTTGACCAGTTCGTATTCGTCGTCGACATTGCGGCGGTTGAGGATGATGCCCTTGACCTGGGCATAGCCGCGGCTCTTGAAATTCTCGACGGCCTTGATGATGTTGGCCGCTGCATAGAGAGCCATCTTTTCGCCGGACGTGACGATAAAGATTTCATCGGCATAACCATCGCGGATAGGCGCGGAGAAACCGCCGCAGACGACGTCGCCCAGGACATCATACAAGACGACGTCAGGCTGGAGCTTCTGGAAGACTTCCTGTTCGTCCATGAGGTCGAAGGTGGCAATGATGCCCCGGCCGGCACAGCCCAGACCCGGCGTAGGTCCGCCCGTTTCGATGCAGAAGACGCCGCCGAAACCTTCTTTGCCGATGTGCTCGAAGTCCGGTCCTTCCGTATATTTCCGATAGTAATCCATGACCGGCATGACCGGTTCGCCGTGCAAGAGGTTCAGCGTCGAATCGGCCTTAGGGTCGCAGCCGACTTGGACGACTTTTTTCCCCATCATGGACAGAGCCGCCGATAAGTTTGCCGTCGTCGTCGACTTGCCGATGCCGCCTTTCCCATAAATCGCAAATTTTCTCATACGTCTTCCTCCTCAAGTCAACTTCTCTTTCATCCATGCCGTAAAGGACGGCCCGACGAAGATCGGCATGTCAGCGTGGTAATGACGGCCGGAATAGGCTTCATGGGACATGGAAACGAATTTTTCCTTTTCGTCCGGCAAGAGCCGGGCATAAATCGGGTCGGCAATGACCCGGCGGGCTTTGTGACATTCCTGACGGATGACGTCTTCCACACTGGCCACTTCGACCTGTTCCAGGAGCCACCGCGGCGCATCGGCCAGAGGGCAGAGCAGGCGGACGTCGGAAAGGCCCATTTCCTGCTGGAGGAAAGCCTTCATCGACAGCAGGTAGACCGGTTCACCGATGACCAGGACGTCGCACGGCGTATCGTCGTAGGCCTGTTCCGTCTTCCAGGCGTTGAGGTCGGCCAGGGCATACTGGGCTCTAATATATTTTTCTTGTCCTGTAAAGCCCGTGAGATACGACGAATCGCAGTTCCGCAGAGCTTCCAGCCAGTCCGCCGTCCCCTTTTCGCCCACGGGGATGCCTACGACATACGGGATGCCGTAGGTGTCGCGCAGGTATTGGGCCAGGTAGAAGGCCGTCGACGACAGGACGACGTTGACGTCGGCATTGGCAGCCGTCGCCAGCTGGTCCAGCGTGTCCCCCATGGACCACGAACTCTGCAAGGTAAAGCCGGCATCGGTAACGATTTGCTTGAGCGTCGTCGCATTACCGACGACGGAAAAGTCCAATGGCGTCAGCCCTAGGAGATTGACCCGCTTTGCCGGTCGCTGCGGGGCCTTTTCCGGCGCCTTGACGAAGGTCTTGGCCAGCCAGACATAGGCGCCGCCGGCACCGGGCAGATAGCTGTGGATACCGTCGGTCCGGAAACCCAGCGTCGGCAGGCCCGTCCGGGCCGCAACCAGGCGCTCGATAGCCTTGAAGTCCGTGCCGATGGCGTTCGGCATGGGACTGCCGCCGATGGCGACAAATCGGGGATGGGCCGCTTCCACGGCTTCAGCGATATCGTCGACGAGGCGCTGGTCATTGCCCTGGATGGTATCGATTTCGTTGAGACCGGAAATATAGACCATACTCGGCGTATCGTACCACCGCGGTTCGTCGTGCGTATCGTATGTCGAATTACAGCCCGATGCATCGTGCATGACGATGAGGCCGCCTAACTCAAAGAGCGACGACGCAATGCCGAACATGTCGACAGCATACGTCGATAAGACGCGTTGTGCTTGTTTCAACCGTGACACCCCCAAGCTTTGATTTGAATGATATCCCGCATCTTGGGATTTTCGGCTTCGTCAGCCCGACCGATCCAATCGAGGAGCTTGAGTAGGCCGACATAGCCATAGAGGCCGCTGTTTTCAATCAGATTGACGAAGTACTTCGTATCGGTAAAATACGCCGCCATCTGGCCGATGGCCAGGACTTTCCCATACTTTCGGCTGTCGTCGCGCGGCAGGAGACGGCGCTTGAAATGCATCGTCGAACGCAGGGACAGGTCCGGATAGTGGGTCTGCAGGAACTGGAAGGTATCCTTTTCGTCCGGCGAAATGGCATCGAGATAGACGGCATAGACATTGAAGCCGTGAATCAAGAGAAACTTGGCCAATCCCAGGGGCCGCGGCGTCGCCGTATAGTCGATGGCGATGTGCGTGTCGCCGACTCGTTCCTTCAGAGCCCTTACTTTTTCTTCGACAGCCCGTTCATAGGCGTCGCAGTCCGGCAGGTCAAGGCCCAGGATTTGGGCTGCCTGCTGCAGGTTGCGGCGCAAAGTTTCATAGTCATAGGCATAAGGCAGATACAGGGCCTGCTGATCCAGTCGCTTTTCCATGTCCTTGGCGGCAGGGCCGGCATTTTCCAGGAAATAGATATTCGCCTGCGATTCGCCCATGGCCTTGTATTCTTCATAGGTCTTGCAGGCAGCGAAATCGTGGATAGCGTAGCCCCCCTGGCGGAGCATGACCGTCAATTCATTGTCTTCGTCGACGGGATAGTAATTGACGACATAGTTGACAGCCTTCTGTTTCGGCAGGGGCTGGACAGCCCGCACGAGCTGGCGCCGGCCGAGGATATCCGGCGTAAAGCGCCGCTGCAGAGTCGGAATCATGTAGCCGTCGATAAAATCGATGTCGGGATATTTCTGACGCAGCGTATCGTAGACGACGTGCAAGTCGATGTGCAGGAAATGCTGCATACAGCTGGTAAAGCCTTCGACGCACTTCGGACGTTCGGGCATATCGTCGATGATATGGGAAATGCCATCGATCATCATCTCTTCCAGATTGCCTTTGATCAGGTTTTCATTGGTCAAGGTGACCATGGAGAAACGGCCGGCACCGTCCGGGACTTCATCGGCCGACAAGACGACACCGTGAAGGCAGCAGGCGCAGCAGACGTAGATTTCGTGACAACCGGGGATGAGCATGGGCGAATGGGCGATGGTCCAGTGGCCCCGGGCCGGCGAAGCATATTGCAAGCCGATATGGAACGGCTTGGGGAACGATGCCTGGCCGATGGCGATTTCAGCTCCGTCCGGCGTGACGTGATACCGCGGCACCTGGGGTGGATGGATTTCATTTTCGTAAATCATGCTCTCCCTCCTCCTCAGCAGATGCGCGGCAGCAGTTCACCGCCCGGCGGCGGCAGCAGCGTTTCCGCGCCGATTTCCGTACGCATGATGACCCGGCCCGGCTGGTCGGCTGTGACTTCGCCGATGATGGCCGCATCTTTCGAATATTTGCCCTGACGCAGGGTGGCGACAATATCGCCGGCAACGGCTTTAGGCGCAAAGATGACCAAACGGCCTTCACAGGCCAGGTAAAGCGGTTCCAAACCGAGCATGCCGCAGACGCCGCGGACGGCCGGATCGACGGGGATAGCCTGGCTGTCCAAATGGATGCCGACATGGCTCTGGCCGGCGATTTCGTAGAGGACCGTGCCGACGCCGCCGCGAGTCGCATCGCGGATGACGTGAATGTCCTTGGTCGTATCCAGCATGGCTTCGACAGTCCCCCACAGGGGCGCACAGTCACTGGTCACGTCGGCGTCGATGCCGAACTGGTTGCGGGCCAGGAGAATCGTGCAGCCGTGACGGCCGACGTCGCCGCTGACGATGACGGCATCCCCAGGCCGGGCCAGAGTTCCCGACGTATGGACGCCGTCGACGATCTGGCCGATCCCCGTCGTCGTAATGAACAGGTGGTCGACCTGGCCTTTACCGGCGACTTTCGTATCGCCGGCGACGATGCGCACGCCGGCTTCGGCAGCCGTCTTGGCCATGGCCGCAGCGTATTCTTCGACTTTGGCCAGGGGGAAGCCTTCTTCGATGACGAAGGCACACGACAGATATAAGGGCTTGGCGCCCATGCAGGACAAGTCGTTGACGGTCCCGCAGATGCTAAGTTTACCGATATTGCCACCTGGAAATTCCGGCGGCGAGACGATGAAGCCATCCGTCGTGAAAGCCAGGTTAGCCCCGCCGATGGGCAGGACAGCGGCGTCGTCACCGGTGAACTGGGGATTGGAAAAATGCGCTTTAAAGACACGGTCGATGAGTTCGGCAGTCTGTTTACCGCCGGCACCGTGGGCTAAGGTAATGACATCACTCATGTAAATTGCCTCCATATAAATAATAAGCCGAGCAGGCCCCTTCATGGGAAACCATGCAGGCTCCTACAGGATGTTCCGGCGTGCAGACCTTGCCGAAGAGCGGGCACTGGGGCGGCTTGCACTGACCTTTCAGGATGTCGCCGCAGCGGCAGGCCGGGTTGGCGCGACCGTCCATATCGGGTACGCCGTATTTCTTGCGGGCGTCACAGACAGCGAAAGCGGGCCGCAGCTGCTGACCCGACTGGGGGATGACGCCTAAGCCGCGCCATTCCGAATCGCACGGTTCCATGACTTCTTTCATGAGGGCCTGTGCTGCCGGGCTGCCTTCGGCTTTGACGACGCGGGGATAGCAGTTCTTAAAGAACGGTTTCCCCTGGGGGAACTTGGCCAGGATGACGGCAAAGGCCGTGAGCAGTTCCTTGGCCGTAAAACCGGCGACGACACCGGATACGCCTTCTTTCAGCATGGCTTCGCCGTCACCGGTCCCCATGACGGCGTCGACATGGCCGGGATAGAGGAAGGCATCGGCGCTGTCTTTCATCGCTTCATAGGCCATGGGCATGGTCTTATTGGCCGTGAGCAGGGAGAAATTCGTCATCCCGTCGGCGACGGCCTGTTTGACGGCCAGGCACGACGGCGGTGTCGTCGTTTCAAAGCCGACGGACAAGAAGACGACGTCTTCATCCGGGTGCGCCTTGGCATAGTCGTAGGCATCGAGGGGCGAATAGACGATCTCCACATGAGCCCCCTCACTGCGGGCGTCAGCCAGGCTCATCGTACTGCCGGGGACGCGGACGAGGTCGCCAAAGGTGCAGATGGTGACGCCTTTTTCCAGAGCCAGCCAGATAGCCTGGTCGATATAGCCGACCGGCGTGACGCAGACCGGGCAGCCCGGTCCGGAAATGACGTCGACCTGGGACGGCAGGATCTGGCGGATGCCCTGTCGGAAGATTTCATGGGTGTGGGTCCCGCAGACTTCCATGATGCGGATTTTCGGCCCGTCATAACTGCGGATGATATCCAGGGCCGTCCGCTTCTTTGCTTCTGCCATCAGTCCAGTTCCTCCAGGATATCGTCGGTTTCGTCGGCATCATTATTGGTAATCTTGGCAATAGCCATGCCGGCGTGGACCATGACGTAATCGCCAGGATCCAGTTCATCAATAAGGGCTGCCGATACTTCCCGTTTGGCTCCGGAAGCATCGACGAGGGCCATTCCATTCTGTATTTTCATAACACGTGCCGGTAATCCTACACACATGATAATTCCTCCTTTTATATCATCGAACATGTATAACGTGTACATCATTGTTCCAAGCGGGCCGCCCTTTGGGACGGCCCCTACGCGATGGCCTGCCATGTATTTATAATGTGTACATCATTGTCCAAGCGGGCCGCCCGTTGGGACGGCCCCTACGAACGGTGGCCTGCGCATGTATTTATAATGCATACATCATTGTCCAGGCGGGCCGCCCGTTGGGACGGCCCCTACGAACGGTGGCCTGCGCATGTATTTATAATGTGTACATCATTGTCCAGGCGGGCCGCCCGTTGGGACGGCCCCTACGCGATGGCCTGCGCATGTATTTATAATGCATACATCATTGTTCCAGGCGGGCCGCCCGTTGGGACGGCCCCTACATATACGCGGCGTAAACGGCCTGTCCTAAGGCGATGCCGCCGTCGTTGGGCGGGACCGTACTGTGCTTCAGGACGGTGAAGCCCAGCTGCTGCAGGGTCTGGTCACAAAGGCGCAGGAGCAGACGGTTCTGGAAGACGCCGCCGCTCAGGGCGGCCGTCGTCAGGCCCGTTTCCTCGCGGACAGCCAGGCAGGCACCGGCGATCATAGCCGCCAGGTCACGATGGAAGACATAGGCCAGCTGGCCCGTATTCCCTCCAGCCAGGCGTTCTTCCAGAAAACGCTGGACCAGGGCCCCGGTCGGCAAGAGCAGGCGCTCTTTATCGTGGAGCGGTGCCATGGGCTGCACGGCCGGCTGAGGGTGTTCTTTTTCCCAGGTCTCCGCCGCAAACTGCAGGGCCATCGACGCCTGACCTTCAAAGGTCGAAGCCCGGCAAATGCCGAGGATGGCGCTGACGCCATCGAAGAGGCGGCCGGCACTGGTCGACAAGACGCTGTTGATCTGCTGGTCAGCCAGGAAAAACTGGGCCTGCTTTTCTACAGCGCTGCAGAGCTGTAGTTCATCGATGATGGCCGAGGCCTTTTCCCGGTCTTCTTGCAAGCCGTCGATGAGGCTGACAGCAATGCGCCAGCCTTCGCGGGCAGAGGCATCGCCGCCGCGCTGCCAGAAAGGCTGGATGGACCCAGCCCGGCGGAAGCCCTGGACCTGGCTGACCAGGATTTCGCCGCCCCAAATCGTCCCGTCCGTCCCATAACCGGTGCCGTCAAAGGCGACGCCGATGACGGGCTGTTCACAGCCATTTTCAGCCATGCAGGACAAGATATGGGCATAATGGTGCTGGACGGCGACGACGGGCAGGCCCAGTTCATGGGCTACAGCCGTCGTATTATAACGCGGATGCAGGTCACAGGCGACGACAGCCGGTTTCGCTTCGAGGAGCGTCGTCATGCGGCGGATGGACTGGCGCAGGGCTTCGACCGTGCGGATATCGGCCATATCGCCGATGTACGGCGATGGATAGAACAAGTTGTTCCGGCCGATACAGAAACAGTTCTTCAGTTCCCCGCCCATAGCCAGGACGTCCTTGCCGCTTCCCCTGCCATAGAAGAAAGGCAGCGGTGCATAGCCCCGGGACCGGCGTATCATATAGGGCCTGCCGTCATACCAGTCCATGACCGAATCGTCGGCCCGCAGGCGGATGCGGCGGTTATGGCTCAAAACGAGGTCGCAAAGGCCGGATAATTCCTGCCGCGCTTCCTCATCGTTATGGCAGATGGGCGCGCCGGACTCATTGGCACTGGTCATGACCAGCGCATCCGGTACGGAAAGGTCATCGTCATAGGTAAACAGCAAGAGATGGAGCGGCGTATAGGGCAGCATGACGCCGACGGACGGATTGCCCGGCGCGATGGACGGCGCCAAGGTCTGACCGCTTTTCTTAGGCAGTAAGACGATGGGCTTCTGATGGCCGTCGAGAACCTTTTCCGCCCCGTCGGGAATGACGCACTGCCGGCGAACGGCTTCGAGGTCCTTCATCATGACGGCAAAGGGCTTCACAGGCCGCCGCTTGCGCTGGCGCAGTGTCCGGACAGCCTGTTCATTGCGGGCATCACAGCACAGGTGAAAGCCGCCGATGCCCTTGATGGCGATGATCTTCCCATCGACGATAGCCTGTCTGGCTGCGACGATGGCCTGACGGCGCCGTTCGGGCCGGTCCAGGAGATAGACTTCGGGACCACAGTCGTTGCAGCAGACGGGCTGGGCATCGTAACGCCGCGTCTCGGCGTGGGTATATTCATATTCGCACTGCGGGCACATGGGAAATTCGCCCATACTCGTCCGCTCGCGGTCATAGGGCATGGCGTCGAGGATGGTCAGCCGCGGCCCGCAGGCCGTGCAGTTGATGAAGGGATGGAGATAGCGGCGGTTCGTCTTGTCAAAGAGTTCTTTCTTACAGGCATCGCAGATGGCAATGTCCGGCGAGACGAAGATATCGCCTTCTTCCCTGGCGCTTTCGACAATGGAAAAGGCCTCATAAGGCGGCCGGTCTTCGCTTTCCCGAAGGACCTTCAAAATAGCCGACCGTTCCGGCGCCCTGGCCTCCAGATCCTCGCGGAAAGCGGCCAGGTCTGATTGGGACCCTTGGGCCAGGATTTCCACGTAAGAGCCCTTGTTGCAGACCGTCCCGCAAATCGAGTGGGCCGTTGCGATGCGGCTGACGAAGGGCCGGAAGCCGACGCCCTGGACGATACCAAAGACGCAAATCCGTTCCGTATACATCTTATCCCCTCCCGGATACAGCGAAATGCGGGAAATCAATGTACTGACCGTGGAAATTCGGCAGGGCCCGGCGGAAATAGGCATCGCCGAGGATGACGTCGAAATGGTCGTTATCGGCCAGCTGGCGCAAATCATCTTCTTCCCGGAGCTGTACGTAGTCCGTCGACTGCGGTCCCGGAAGTTCCATGAACCACGAAGCCGTCGTCACATAGGCAGCGCCTGCTTCTTCCGCCATGGCGGCCATGGCCGAAGCGGCCACCTGTTGATGGATGATGAGGACGTTCTTACCGGCAAAGAGGTTGTCATCGAAATCGACGACGGCGTCGAGGCCGAAGTAATGGAGCTCATAAGGCGTACCAAAAGTCTCTTTCAGATACTGAGCCGCTTTCAGGCCCGCCGGCGACACGACGAGATTGAGAGAGGCCTTGCCGGCCTTGCGGTAATCTTCGATTTCATCGAACAAGAGGATTTGCTGCCAGCCGTCTTCGACCAGGGACTGGCTGATCCATTCGATATCGCCGGGATGCATCAGTTCCAGCGGGACGGCGCCGAGGACGCCGACCGTATCGGCTTCGGCCTGCTGTGACGGGTCGATCAGGGCCGGGAACAGGGCCTCATAGGCCTTTTCAATGCCCTTGTCGTAATAGTCCATCCCCGTCGTATCGACGGTAACGACCGGCAGGGACAAGCGCTTTTCAGCCATGCGCTTCAAGGCCTTGTAGTCCGTACCGATGACGGAAGGGACCGGCGTGCCGACGATGGCCGCAAAGGACGCATCGATTGTCTTGGCCGCATCACAGAGCTTGTCGACCAGGCGGTCGTCACGGCCGAGGATGGCGTCCATATCGCGCAGGCCGGCGCTGAAGACGGCACTTTTTTTGCCACTGAACCAGCGCGGTTCGTCAAACCCGCAGATATTGCCGGCACAGCCGCCGGCGTCGCAGATGACGACAATGCCATTCAGTCCGTAGAGGACGGCAGCCGCGCCGGAGTCGTCCGGAGCAAAGGGTGAAATATATTTCCATAAACCTTTCATGGATGCTTCCTTTCCGACAGGACCCGATCCAGTCCCTGTAACAGGGAAATGACTCCGGCATAGCCGAAGGGCTGGATATCTTCATCCCAATGAAGATGAGCGGCCTGTTCATGGTAATATGCGGCATCCTTGCCGATGGTGACGTCGACAGGATGATCCTGGCCCTGGTAATAGAGCATAGACGGCGATAAGTTCGAGTAGACTTCCGTATCCGGGCTCAAAGCGGCCAGATGGCGGAGGTAGACGAAGTCATCCGGTCCCAGGTTGGCGTAGATTTCTTTGATGACGAAGCCATAGCGGGTCAGGGCTAAGGCCATCTCAAAGGCATTGCCGTTCTGCATCTCGCCGATGGCGACAGTCGTCCCACTGTATTTCTCCCGCATCTTCCCGACGACGGCCTGGGCCCGTTCGTGCCAGGAACTGTCGTCGATCTCCGTCCCCAATACCTGGGCCAGGGCCTGGTACTGTTTGTGGATCTGAGCGACCTGGTAGAGCCGCGTCAGTTCGACGCTGGGAATCCCCAGCCGTTTCTCCATATCCTGAGCAGCCAGGCGCGATTCCGGGTTGAGGATGAAATTGACGTTGGCCTGAGACATGGCTTTATAGGCAGCAAAGTCGGGGCAGCGGGAAATTTCGTTGATCTGCGTAAAGCCGACGCCGCGGAGGATATCGTAGATTTCACAGTCGTCCTGCAAGGGCGCGAAATAGCCCAAAAGGTTGACCGTCCGGCGGCGGCGCGGCTGTTTTTCCAGCAGTGAATAAATGGCCCGGCGGACATCGACCATAGGCGGCTTGCGGCCTTCCCGGGTCAGGGCGTACATATAGCAGGGCACGACGGGCAGACCCGCTTCTTTTTCCGCTTTTCGGCAGACCCGTTCCATATCGGTGCCCAGCAGGGCGTCGACACAAGTCATGCAGATCATGACGACCGACGGCTTTTCAGCCAGGCTGTCGACGACTTCACAGACGGCCTGGGGAATTTTCTTTAAATGGCGGCCCGTGACGATATCCGTCTCATCCATGATGTAGAAGAAGAAACGATCACTGTAGCCGCCCAGTTCGCTGAGGATGGTCGTATTGCGGCCGCAGCAGCCCGGACCGACGAGGAGCATGACCGAACCGGGAATGGAAAGGCCTGCCCGTTTGACGCCGAAGCCCTGGGCCCCAGGCGAGTTGAAAGCCAGGGCGGCCGGTGAATTATAAATGAGGTGCGTCGACGTAATGAGTTCAGCCGGGATGTCGTCACGGCCGCGTTCCACTAAGTCCTGCACGGTAATGGCATAAGGTTTTCTTTCTGTCATAATCATTCCTTATCTTGTAATAATTTCTGAGCCAAATCGAGGAAGGTGCGGCTGATCGGCAGGTCCGGATCGCCTTCGATGACGGTCTGGCCCAAATCTTCGTAGCGGTTGATGTCATCGCTGCGGGGAATATCGCCGACGATGGACAAATGAGCCCGGTCGGCAAAAGCCCGGACCTTGGCTTCTTCGTCGGGGACATTGCGGCGGTTGAGGATGATGCCCCGGACCTTGGCATAACTGCGGTCGGCAAAATTGGCCACAGCCGTATTGATATTATTGGCCGCATAGAGGGCCATCTTTTCGCCAGACGTGACGATGAGGACCTGTTCGGCATAGCCTTCGCGGATCGGCGCCGCAAAGCCGCCGCAGACGACGTCGCCCAAGACATCGTACAGGACGACGTCAGGCTCGTATTTTTCAAAAAGACCTAAGTCTTCGAGGAGCGAAAAAGTGGCGATGATGCCCCGGCCGGCACAGCCCAGGCCCGGCGTCGGCCCTCCCGTTTCGATACAGAGGACGCCGCCATAGCCGATGCGGGAAATATCTTCGATGGATTCCGGATCTTCGTCGTGTTCCCGCAGATAATTCATGACCGGCTGGACGGGATGGCCGCCGAGGAGGTTGAATGTCGAATCGGCCTTGGGGTCGCAGCCTATCTGGATGACTTTCTTGCCTAAATAAGCGAAGGAAGCCGCCAAGTTACTGGTCATCGTCGATTTCCCGATACCGCCTTTACCATAGATTGCAATTTTCAGCATACGTGCCTCCTACTGCGGCATGGGCGGATAAATCGTCTTGGTGCTGACGTCGGGGAGCATGCCCAATTTACCCGACAGCGCACTGATGACGTCCTGCGGCGCATCGACGATGAGGCTGATGACGTTGATGTCTTTATCTTTATAAGGAACGCCCATGCGGCCGACGACGTACTGGCCATATTCATGCAGGATTTCGTTCAGTTTAGCCGATTCCTGGCGGTTCCCTACGATGATACCGATTAAAGCGACTCTTGTTTCCATATTTATACCTCCTAAAGAAAAAGAGGCTGTCGAACAGCCTCTTTTTAAGTTTGATGTTGAAAGTTTGATGTTTGATGTGACTGGTTTTAAATTTAAAAGCCATCGCCTCAAGCATCATACATCAAACCTCAAACATTAAAGAAAAAAGGACCACGCATGATGGAAGAAGCCTCCGTGCGACAGTCCCTTTTCGGATAATGGTGCTTTCGCCTCGTCTGCGCAGTCAAATCTTTGCAGAGGAGCACGGCTGCTTCATGAATGAAGTTTTCCGTCAGGCAACCCTTACGGAGCACTTATTTACCCTACTATTATAACAGATTTAGTCTAGTTTGGCGAATAATCAGCTATTTTTCCCGCCTAAGAAAGCGCGGTACTTTTCATTGAACGTGGCCTTGTTCAATTCCTTTTCCCAGCAGGCGACAACGACCGTAGCCATGCAGTTGCCGCAGACGTTACAGATCGTGCGGATCATATCCAGGAGACGGTCGATACCGAGGAGGATGGCAACGCCTTCCGTCGGCAGATTGAAGGCTGCAGCCGTCGCAGCAACGACGATGATGCCTGCACCGGGAACACCGGCAATGCCCTTGGTCGACAGCATGAGCGTTACCATGACCAACAGCTGCTGCTCAATGGGCATCTGGATGCCGTAGAGCTGGGCAATGAATAAGATACCGGCCGAACTGTACAGCGTCGAGCCGTCGAGGTTGAAAGAATAGCCTGTAGGCATGACGAAGGTGACGATGGTCTTGGGAACACCTAATTCTTCCAGACGCTTCATGGCACCAGGCAGGGCCGCTTCACTACTGGCTGTCGAGAAAGCCAGGAAGAGGATGTCCTTCAAGGCCCGGATGACGTGGAAGAAATTGATGCCCGTAAAGACGCTGGCAATGAGGGCGACGACACAGATGAACAGAGCCGTAGCACAGGCAACGGACAGGATGAGCTTCCCCAAAGGGATAAGCATGGCAATGCCATAGCTGCCAACGGTATAGGCAATCATGGCAAAGACGCCGATAGGGGCGAAGTGCATGACATAGCCCGTCACTTTGAACATAGCTTCGGCCACGCTCTGACAGATATCGACGATGGTTTCGCCTTTACCGCCGATATGGGCGACGGCGACGCCAAAGAAGCAGGCAAAAAAGATAATCTGCAGCATATCCTGGCGGGCCATGGCATCGACGATATTCGTCGGGATGATGTGTACGGCATAATCGACGAGATCGACGCTGTGCTGGCTGGCTGCAGCGGCGTTGGAAGCATTGGCAGCAGACGCCGACAAGGTAACGCCTACGCCAGGCTCTGCAATATTCATGAACAGCAGGCCGATAGCCAGGGCAATGGTCGTAGCGAACTCGAACCAAATGATGGCCTTACCGCCTAAACGGCCGAGCTTCTTAAAATCACCCGTACCGGCAATACCCATAACCAGGGTACTGAAGATGAGGGGAACGACGATCATCTTGATCATGCGCAAGAAAGCATCGCCGAAGGGTTTCAGCTTATCGCCGAAATCAGGAAATAAATAACCGACCAGGGCACCGAGGACCAAGCCGATCAAAATCTGTGAACTCAAGCCAATTTTTCTTTTCAAGGCGTATCTCCTTTTCTCTGGTAATAAAAAAACAGCAGACAAGTAAAATTGTATGCTATTTTCCCCATTTATACAAGGTTTTATACGTATCTTTTCCTCACAAAAAGATAACTTCTTGACACAGCCTGAAGAGCCTTCTATAGTATACATAAAAGAAGAACAGGAGTTGAGCTTATGATTTGTCCAAAATGCGGTACAGAATTGCGCGACGGCGTCCTCATGTGCCCCATCTGCGGCACCAAACAGGAAGTACCGCCGCCAGTCCCGCCAAAAAACATACAAAATAACCCGAAGATCTTTACTAAGACTCGGGTTATCAGTGTCATCATCGTTGCAGCCTTTATCATCATCGGCTTATGCAAGGTGTTCGTATTTAAATGAGATTAGATACGGGAAATGACAGCATCATCATCAATGAAAATGCCGTTGTTTCCCATATCGCCGGAAAAACGGTCTGTTTCCACTGAGGCCTGGATTCCCATGAGGGTATCGCGGAAATGGAGCGTCCCTCGACTATAACGGTCTCCATCAGCGCCATTAAAGCCATCAATATCGGCGCGGTTCAACAACATCTGGCGCGTATCTTCCGATAAGTCGCCCCATCTCATTCCCAACAAGGTCCGTGAAAGCATAACCATCCATCCTTTCATGTAAATTTGACAAAAGAGTAAAAAAAGAGCAAGGGCATAATGTTCATTCTCAAGACATCTTTGTCCTTGCTTTTATTCTTTGTATTTATTATATATTTCACAATAAGAAAAGTCAATCCGTTATGTGAAAAAATAATATACACACGCAAAAAGGTTGGCGGTCGTCCCACCTCTCCTGCCGAATCTAGGACATCTCTGTCTGGCTTGTATACCTTCACACCATCAGGTCACGAGATTCGTCATAAGCGACTCACACGGTTTTGCGCGTCGCAAGGCTCCTTTACTTACCATGCATTACGTGTACATCACATTTCAGCGGGCCGCCCTAGCCGGGTCGGCCCCTACGCTGGCCCCAATCGGGGCTTTTTTTACGAGCCGAGGGTTACTCGAGGCGATGAGCTCTGGCCTGCGGCCTGCGAACTGCGACCGGCGAAAAAAGGGGCTTGTCGTCGCGCGACAAGCCCCTTTTTTTCATCCATTAAAATTCAGCTTTCCAGATGCCGTGGAGATTGCACGATTCGTATACGACACCGGAGTCTACGGCTGCGAATACGGCTTTCGGTTCTTCACCGGGTTTGAGGAATTTGATTTCCAGTTTATCGTCCGTTGCCAAAGCGATCCATTCAATATGATGTTCTTCCAGCATCGGATGAGTTACAGAGCCAACGGTGACTTCCAGCGTATCACCGACGCGTTTTACGACGGGGATGTGTTTTTCTTTCGCTGCATCGACGGAGCCGACAGCAATGGGTTCAGCCCCTTCTACACTGCCGCTGAGCAAGGCCAATACGTTTTTACCTTCGAGCTGATAGAATTTTACGTCTTTCATAGTAACTCCTCCTCTAATAAAAAATTCAAGTTCTATATATAAAGATATATATTATATGTCATTCATAGGTGGTCATGAAATCTTTTGTACTTTTAATTGATATTAGTTCTTTGTTATGTCTATATCTTACATGATTTGACTCTTTTTGTCAAGAAATAATTAACAAATAATTATTCTTTATTTTTTTAATTTCCAGCAAAAAAAGAACCCCACATGATGGGCGGAAGTTTCATGTGAGGTCCTTTTTTTATGGAGCGTTTCTTATATACTTACTATACTATTATTCGTTTTTCAGGAAGAAAGGCTTATCTGAGGATAGCGCCGGAGATAACCATCTGCTGTACCTGGTTGGTGCCTTCATAGATCTGAGTGATCTTAGCGTCGCGCATGTAGCGTTCAACCGGGTATTCGCGAGTGAAGCCATAGCCGCCGAATACCTGGACAGCATCAGTGGTGACCTGCATAGCTACGTCAGAAGCGTATTTCTTAGCGATAGCTGCGTCTACGGAGTAGGATTTAACGTCGGGCTGAGCCATTTTCCAAGCAGCCTGATAAACAGCAAGACGAGCCGTTTCGATTTTGAGTTTCATGTCAGCGAGCATGAAGCTGATAGCCTGGAATTTAGCAATCGGTTTGCCGAACTGTGTACGTTCTTTAGCGTACTGAACAGCTGCATTGTAAGCGCCTTCCGCAATGCCGAGAGCCTGTGCGCCAACGCCAACACGGCCGCCGTCGAGGGTCATCATAGCGATCTTGAAGCCTTCGCCTTCTTTGCCGAGGAGGTTTTCAGCCGGAACTTTTACGTTCTGGAATACGAGTTCACGCTGTACGGAAGCGCGGATACCCATTTTAACTTCTTCTTTGCCATAGGTGAAGCCTTCCATGCCTTTTTCAAGAATGAAAGCGCTCATGCCTTTAGCGCCTTTGGATTTGTCCGTCGAAGCGAATACGACGGTAACGTCAGCTTCGCCGCCGTTGGTGTTGAAGACTTTGGAACCGTTCAAGGTGTAGCTACCGTCTTCATTTTTCGTAGCAACCGTGGAGCCGTTCAAAGCGTCGGTACCAGCGTTCGGTTCCGTGAGGCCGAAAGCGCCGAGTTTCGTGCCTTCTGCCAAGGGTTTCAAATATTTGGCTTTCTGTTCAGCCGTGCCGAATTTCCAGATCGGCCAGGAGCAGAGCATGGTGTGTACTTCAAAGCTGAGAGCGATGGACGGGTCGACTTTAGCGACTTCTTCGCAGGCAACAGCCAGGCTGAGGAAGTCAGCACCTACGCCGCCGTTTTCTTCTTCCCAGGGGATGCCGAGAAGGCCGAGAGTACCCATTTTATCGAGAATAGCGCGGTCAAAGACTTCTTTTTCGTCACGTTCTTTGACAGTCGGTGCCAATTCTTTTTCAGCAAAGTCTTTCGCCAATTTAGCAATATCCTGCTGCATTTCGCTGAGTTTGAAATCCATAGTAAATATTCCTCCTAAAAATAATTCTTATTCCATACTAAAGGTTTATAGGAAAGGGACTGTCGCACGAAGCTTTGGCTGCCATGCGAAGCCCCTTTTTCTAACAATCAAGCACTTACGCTATTATTTGCCCTGGAAGTGTTTAGCGCGTTTGTTGACGAATGCGTCCATGCCTTCCTTCTGGTCTTCCGTGGAGAAGCAGAGAGCGAATACTTCGTCTTCGTAAGCGATACCGGTGACGACGTCGCAGTTGATACCACGGTTGATAGCGGTCTTAGCGAGCTGTACAGCGATAGGAGCGTTGCCCATGATTTCTTTAGCTACCTTTTTGCAGGTATCCATCAATTCTTCCTGGGGAACGACTTTGTTGACCAAGCCGATGCGATGAGCTTCCTGAGCGTCGATCATGTTAGCGCGGAAGATCATTTCTTTACCATAGCCGCGGCCTACGACACGGGGGAGACGCTGTGTACCACCGAAGCCCGGTGTAATGCCGAGACCAACTTCAGGCTGACCGAATTTAGCGTTTTCAGCAGCATAACGGAAGTCGCAAGCGCAAGCGAGTTCGCAGCCGCCGCCGAGAGCGTAGCCGTTGACAGCAGCGATGACCGGCTGGGGCAGGTTTTCAATGCGAGTGAAGGTATCCTGGGAAATTTTACCGAATTTACGGCCTTCGACAGGGTTCTTGGTGGACATTTCGACGATGTCAGCGCCAGCTACGAAGGATTTAGCACCTTCACCAGTGATGATAACAACTTTGACCGATTCGTCAGCTTCGATTTTACCAACGCAATCATTCAGTTCCGTAACCGTTTCCGTATTCAATGCGTTGAGAGCCTTCGGGCGGCTGATCGTTAAAATACCGATACCATCTTCGTTGACGAATTTAATGTTGTTGTAAGCCATAATAAAAAACCTCCTAATATAGTTACTTAGATTTACTAACTATTTCTTAATGGATTGGCCTTGCCTTGAACCAACCTTGTGACTACAGTATACAAATGACCGGCTTGGAACAAAACAGGAAAGGCTTGACCTTTTTTGCATAGAATTAAGTCCTTGTGAATTTTTTTGTCCAAATCCGTTGTGGTTCACCAAGGCATGTGATAAAATGTACATGCTTTGGTGAATTAAATCTATACGTCACATGAGCGTATTTCATGTGTTTTACGAACTGTACGTTTTAGATAATAGCATGAACTTATTTATAAGGAGGTTCCAACGTGATTTCAGATGGATATGCATCGACGTTAAAACGGCTCATTACCTTCACTCAGGCCAAGTTCATCTCCCTGGCCGACGTCGTCGGCTATGACGTCTCGTATGTCAATAAATGGAGCAATGGCACGAAATTACCGTCTTCCCGTTATGTCGAACGGATCAACGAAGAAATGGGTCAGTACTTTGCCGAACTGATTGCCAAGCAGAAGAAAGAAGCCAAATTCTTCAAGGCCTTCCCCATTTCGGAAAATACGGAAGACTTAGGTTTTGAAATCGGCCAGTATCTCTGCGCAGCTTACCGGACGACGCTCAATCAGAGCCGCTCCCCCAAGGGGAAAGAAAACCGGCCGTCCATTCAAGTCATTACCGGCCATCACGATACGTCGGCTTTCTTGTCGGACTTACTGCAAAAGAGCATCCAAAGTCTGGAATCAGACGGGGAACTCCTGGTCCTCGGTGAATTCTGCACCTTGTATAAAACGGGATTCTGGAAGTATTTCGATGGACTGAAATTGCAGCACAAGCTGACCATCCGCGTCGGCCTGGACCTGGATAAGATCGAAGAAAACTTCGATGACTTACTCACGGTGTACCGCATCCTCGACAGCTTCCTGGACATCGATTTCGTCTTTTACGATATCCAGGATACGTCCAATGCCAACCTCATCATCCTCAAGGACTCGTTCGTCGTCCAGTACGCTTTGGACACGCAGCCCCGCTTCAAGATGTGCACCTATATCTTCGATGAATCCTTGATCGGCGACATTTATGAAAAATTCAGCTTCAACGGCGCCGAAAAGAAGCCCCTCATGTCGACGGTCAGCTCTCTGGGAATGGATGAATTAGGCTACCGCACGGCCTTCTATGCGACGACGAAATTCTTCTTCTACTTGACCATCGGCTTCGAATTTCTCCTGCCCCACGAAGTCTTCGACCACATCAGCGAAAGGGTCTCGCCCGAACAGGCCTTCTCTATCCAGCGCCTCTGCGTCACGTGGGAAGAAATCCTCAACGCCTCGGAAATAACCTTCATCATGCCGACGACGTCGCTCCTGCGCTACGTCGAATCGGGCTATATCTACCTGACCGATATCGAATACAGCTTGACCGCAGAAGAACGGAAAGATCATATAAAAAGTATCTTTGAGGGCCTGGAAAAGAATCCCCATTTAACGACGGGCGTCCTCCTGCCGACGGTCAGCGACGACATGTACACGGGCAAGGACTTATCGTTCTACTCGAACTACAAGACGGGCTTCTTGAAAAAGAACAAGCGGAATATCCACAATGACGCCGATTCCTTCTACGTCATCAGCAGCAACCGTCTCCACTCCATCCTGCTCAACGCTTTCCAGAGCATGAAGAACCAGCCGTCGTACCGCCAGTACGATTTAGAGGCACTCAAGAAAAAATACGAAACCTATAAACCCCTCATCGAACGGACCTTGTCCTTGTCGAAGTAAAAAAAAGTAGGGGCTATCGCACGAAGGTTTCTGCCATCATGCGTAGTCCCTTTTGCTTTATAGTTTGTAGTTGGGAGTTTGTAGTTTGTAGAAGAGGGTTTTAAATTTAAAAACCTTCACTAAAAACTATAAACTACAAACTTAATACTTAAAAAGAGGCTGTCTTAATGCGACAGCCTCTTTTTTTACAGTCCGCAACTCATGGCATAGTCCGCGGCTGTGTCAAAACCTCTCAGACCGCCTTCGGCGGCCAGCTCCCCTATCAGGGGAGCCTTTCTGCAAACTACAAACTCTGTGCTACAAACTATTATTTATTCATTTCTTCTTTCATTTTTTTCAGGCCCATGGGTTTATCTTCGAAGAGGAAGGCCGGCATGAGTTTGACGTCGTCGATGATCGGTTTGAAGCCCATCTGGTCGAGGACATCTTTCTGGAGGTCGACGCCCGGTGCGATTTCTGTCAGATGGACGCCATCTTCCTTCATTTCGAATACGGCACGTTCCGTAATGTACAGGACATGCTGTTTATGTTTCCGGGCATAGTTGCCGCTGAAGGTAATGTGGCCGACTTCGGGGACGAATTTCTTGACTTTCCCTTCCTGCGTGATGTGCAGTTCGCCATCTTTGATTTCTTCGCGGAGTTTCCCTGTCGTGAAGGTGCCGCAGAAGACGACGTTCTTCGTATTCTGGGTGATGTTGACGAAGCCGCCGCAGCCAGCGATACGCGTACCGAATTTGGATACGTTGATGTTGCCGTCTTTGTCACATTCAGCCAGGCCCAGGCAGGTCAGGTCCAGACCGCCGCCATCGTAGAAGTCGAACTGGGTAGCCTGGTCCATATAAGCTTCGGCATTGACAGAAGCACCGAAGCGGACGCCGCCGAGGGGAACGCCGCCGATAGCCCCGGCTTCGACAGTCATGGTCAGGCTGTCGCCGATGCCTTCTTCGTTAGCAACCGACGAAACGAGTTCCGGAATACCGATACCCAGGTTGATGACGGCTTCATTGCTCATGTTGAGGAGCAGGAGAGCTGCCCGGCGGGCAATGACTTTCTTGGCATTGAGCGGAGCCGGATCGAGGGCTTTGACAGGAATCGTCGTTTCCCCGGTCAGGGACGGATCGTATTCGCAATCAAAGGACTGCTGCCGTTTCGTTTCATCATCGACCTGGACGATATAGTCGACATAGATGCCCGGTACTTTGACCAGTTTCGGGTCGAGCGTGCCGCCTTTGACGATTTTTTCGACCTGGACGACGACGATACCGCCGCTGTTATGGACGGCCTGTGCCAGCGGTGTAGCATCGAAAGGCGATACTTCCTTGCTCATGACGACGTTGCCCCATTCATCGGCATAAGTCCCGCGGATGAAGCCGATATTCATATCCATGCGCGGATAGAAGAGCTGGTCATGGCCTTCGATGTTGATGACTTTGACAAAATCTTCTTTGGTGACGTCATTGAGGCGGCCGCCGCTGATGCGGGGGTCGGCAAAGGTATCGAGGCCGACGTGGGTAATCGTGCCTAAGCGATGAGCTGCGACGTCGCGGAAGTACTGGGACAACGTGCCCTGCGGCAGGTTATAAGCCTGGATTTTATTTTCATTGACTAATTTCTGTAAAGAAGTAACAGCGTTCCAATGGCCGAGGATGGCTTTTTTCAGCATCCCTTCGTGGGCGAAGTGGTCGCCGCCGCGGCCGTCCGTATTCCCTTGGGAAGCGGCATAGATGAGGGTCAAATCTTTCGGCGAACCCGTGTTGAGGAAGCGTTCTTCCAGGGCACTGGTCAAGGCTTCCGGCTGGCCGGAACCGACGAACCCGTTAGTCGTAACGACGTCACCGTCTTTGACGAGCTGTGCTGCTTCTTGCGCTGTAATTATTTTCACTTGCTTCATGTCTTCCATCTCCTATTTCTTCACGTTTGTTATGTTCATTTCGTGACTTCAGTATACAGAGGAAGCAAGTGGAATGATAGACGAAAGGAATGGACTAAATTGGTAGGAAAAAATTCCAAGAAGTCAAATTACTGGGCTTCCAGGGCCTGCCAGGCTTCATCTGCCCGTTCGACGAACATCTGGCGGACCGCTTCATTTTCTCCCAAGCCATGGATATAGGTTGTCACTTTGAATCCTTCTTTTTCCAGGATGCTCTTATGGGAATCGTCATCAGCGCCGGCCATATCGTTATTGGCATGGTCGCCGGCGACCATCATCATGGGCATGAGGATGACGTTCTCGATGCCCTTGGCTTTCAGCTGAGGAATGACAGTATCCAGATGGGGCCAGCCTTCGACGGAATAGATGAAGACATTGCCCAGATCAGCGGCATCGAGGCGGTTCTGGACGACGGAGTAGTAGGCATTGGCCGGATGAGGCGTGCCATGAGCCATGACCAGGATGGCATCTTTCTTGCCGATTTTCGGGAACTGTGTCGAAAAGGCTTTGACAAATTCAGCGATATCATCGCGCTGGTCTTCCTGACCCATCCAATACATCAACGGCGTGCCGAGGGTCATTTTTTTGAAATCCTTTTTATAGAGGTCGAAAATAGCCGAGTCATAAGCGTATTCCATGCCGGGGATGACGTCGAGGGACGTAATGGCCACGCGCGTATAGCCTTCTTTTTTCAACTGGGCCATAGCCTGTTCCGGCGTCGGTACGGTCAGGCCTTCTTTGGCCTTGATGCGGTCGACGATGATATGTGACGTAAAGGCGACGACGACTTTCTGGTCCGGATGGGCCGCCTTGATGGCGTCGACAGTCCGGTCGATGGTCTTCTGGCGGCTGTCTTTATAAGTCGTACCGAAACTCAACACCAGGATGGCATCTTTATTGGCTTCGTTCTGCATGGCCGGGTTATTATAGGTACGGACGCCGATTTCTGCGGCCTGCTTCAAAGCCGGCGTGGCGTCTTTGACTTCGGGGTTCAGCGTATAGCCGGCAGCAAACGAAGGGGCCGAAAAAGCACCGAACGAAGTCAGGGCTAAGGACAAGAGTAACGCTGTTTTCATTTTTTTGTGGAACATAACCATCTCTCCTTTTATAAAAAACATAAAAAAAAGGGACTGCCACACGAGGGTAAAACCCTTATGCGACAGTCCTTTGCATACTTAGTCGATCACAGTCACTAACTATGAAAATCGCCATCCCCATCGCTCGCAGGTCAACCGGTGATTCTGGATCAGGCAGTTCTTCTGGCTCGGATTCATCGTCCTGGCTGCGCCTTCCCATACGCTAACGTACAGTGACATCTTTGCAGCCTGGCTCCTCCTTACAGCGGCGGGACCGCGCCGGTTTTGCACCGGACTTCTCTATTGAGCTTACGCACCTGATTGCGCTTATGGAATTATCGTAAAACTTACAGGACTAATGTCGGAGCAACATAGGTACGGGCCAGCAATTCCTGGTTCAGAGAATACAGGCCTTTGGCATCGCTGCCGAACATCTTGTATTTCTTGATCAAATCGTCGGCATTCTTTTCTTCTTCACCCTGTTCCTTGACGAACCAGTCGAAGCATTGCATGGTCCGGTAGTCGTGGACTTTATCGGCGGCCTGATAGATCTTGTTGATCAGGGATGTGACATACTGTTCATGGGCCAGGCCGGCTTTCAGGACAGCTTTGATGCTGTCAAAGTCGTTCTGCGGTTCGGCAATGGCCGAGAAGGTAACGCGTTCACCGTTGTTGTGCAGATAGGTCCGCATGAGCATGGCGTGGTCCCGTTCTTCCTGAGCCTGGACATCATACCAGTTGGCAAAGCCGTCGAGGCCATTATCATAGAAATAGTTGGCAAAAGCTAAATACAAATATTCCGAATAAAATTCCTGATTGATCTGTTTGTTAATTAATTCTTTTACTTTTGCATCGAGCATGGCAGTACCTCCTTGAGATATATCTCAAAACCTGTACAGAACTTCATCGGTTTCCTTGAACCTTTTTTAATTATAGCATATTCAGCCCTATCGGGAACACTTCTTATTTGACCTTCTGCTCATCAATGACATTCTTGATAGTTTTCAAATCCTTGATATCGACTTCTTTCAGGAGCTGACGGAACTGGGTCAGCTGCTTTTCCACTTCCGGCGATAATTTCGGGAACTTCGGATCAATGGCCTTGAGCGCTTTGAGGACGATCTGGGCAACGACATAGCGCGTGTACCACTTGTCGTCAGCCGGGACGATATACCAGGGCGCATACTTCGTCGACGTCGCTGTCAGGACTTCGCCATAGACTTTCTGATATCGGTTCCAGTATTTCCGTTCTTCAATATCGGACATGTCGAACTTCCAGTTCTTCTGCTTGGTCACGATGCGGTCGATCAGGCGTTTCTTCTGTTCGTTTTTCGACAAATGAAGGAATATCTTGACCATAGGAAAGCCATTTTCCGACAAGTACCGTTCCCAGTCGCGTATCTGGCGATAGCGGCTCTCCCAGATATCCTTGCGGACCAGTTCTTCCGGCATGCCGTCGCTCTTGATGAGGTTGTGGATGCGGGCGACGACGACTTCTTCGTAATGGGAGCGGTTGAAGATGCCGATTTCTCCCCGGCCGGGCAGGGCCTTGTTGATGCGCCACATGTAGTCGTGGTCCAATTCTTCCGAACTCGGCTTCTTGAAGCTCTGCACCTTGACGCCAGCCGGATTGAGGCGGGCAAAGACGTGCTTGACCGTCCCGTCTTTCCCGGCAGCGTCCATGGCCTGCAGGACGATGACCAAGCCGTAATGGTTATCGGCAAAGAGTTTTTCCTGTAAATCCTGCATTTCCGTAATCGTCTGGTCCAGCAGTTCTTCTTTGACTTTTTTCTTGTCGATATCCACATCGCAGGCCGTCGGCCATTGGGCCAAATCGACTTTTTCGCCTGATTTCGCTAAATAGCGTGAAATATCCATGATGAAAACTCCTTTCTCTATCTATGTTCACCGGATGGTCTGCGGGCCGCCCTTTCCCCAGCGGCTCCGCTTGCCGTTTTTATAGTCGATGTTGATGGCCCCTATCTTGACTTTGCCGTTGACGATGGAAAAGGCATCCGTCGATACGTCGCCAAAGAACATGGAAATGACGACGTCCCGGAAGTTCAAGGTCTTTCCATCTTGAGCAAAGGAACCGGAAATGCCCCGGAACGGTACGTTGTGATAGCGGCCCGGACCGGAACGGAAATCACCGTAAATGGCTTTCGTGCCGGCCGATTTATTTTCTTCCATATGCAGGTCCAAGTCGACGTTACAGCGCAGGAAGAGGTCATGAGCGGCAATGCCGCCTTTGAGCTGAGAGCCGGTCATGTCGGCCGTATACGACTTATCATCCAGATTCACTTGTCCATGCCCTTTCATGGAACCGCCAAAGACGCTGGCTGTGACTTCGGTCACATCGAGGAGACCCTGTTCATAGTGGACCTGCCCTACGACATCGGTAAAGACCAGGGCCGTAATGTCCAGGCGGTCCATCTTCAAAGTCCCGTCGATGACCGGCGCATACAAGGGGCCGCGGATATCCGCCGACACCGTCGCCGCGTCGTCGATGTCGAGGCCAGCTCCGAGAGAACGGGGATTGCAGTCGCTCAGCAACAGGGACAGGTTATACTGTGGCGTATCCGGTTTGAAATCCAGGCTCCCGCGGATGCGCAGGGACTGGGCGTCGAGGGTGCCGGAAAAGTGACCGGCCCGTAAGTCGATAGTCGTCTCACCTTTGGTGTGAATATCCGAAGAGAACTCGACGTCGCCGATTTTAAAATGGCGCCCTGGCGCTTCGGCTTCGATAGAGCCCTGATGCAGGGCGACATGGCAATTAAAAGGACGGTTACTCTTAGGGCCTGTGACCTTGATGAAATCCTTCGGATGGCTGCTCTGATGGTCACCGGCCTTCTTGATATGTTGTAACTCCATTTTATCATTAAAAATCAAATGAATATAGGCCTGGTTCAAAGTCACATCTTCAATAGTCTGCGTGCCAATATGACCGGTCAGGATATCCCTTACTTTAACAGTAAACTGGCCTTCCGGAATCTGGACTAGCCTATGGCCGTCCTCATCGTTCCATACCAGGTTCTCAAAGGACACCGTTCCGCCCGGCGTCGCCGTCAGCCGTTCTACGGTGACCGTACCGGGAAAGAGCTGGCGCTCAGCGACGACTTGGTTGAAAATGTCCGCTGCCTTATAACTCATGTAAAAGCAGAGGCCATAAAGGGCGACAGCGACGCAGAGGAATAAGACTGCTATTTTCTTGAGTTTCCCTTTATGAAGACGATACCAATTATTCCACATGTTCTCCCGTCTTCTTGGCACTCATATCACTGATTTTCCAGGTATCTCCCTCTTTGACCATTGTCACCTGACCGTTGAAATACTGCACTTTAACTTTACTACTGCCTGGGATACGGTCCCGCGCTTTCAAAGCAAAGGAAAAGGTCGTCTTGTTCCCGCCGGAAGCGATCTGGCGGATATTGGAAACGTCACTGGACAAAGTATTGGCATAGCCCGGTGCGTAACCATCATAACCGCCGACGGAAGTCTGGAAATCAGGTGTCAGCAATTGGAAGGCCTCTTGCAGGTGATGCCCGGAAATATCCTTATGATAAGCCAGGAAAGCCTGTTTGGCGCCATCCGTCTGTTCATCGGCCAGGCGGACGCTGATGTATTCGACAGCCTGGCTGTTCTTGCTGACGGCAAAGCGCAGGATTCCCGTTTTCCCGTCATCGGTCTTAAAAGTATATTCGTAATGGATCTGGGCTCCGTATTCCGAGGCCTGATAGTCATCGCCATAGGCATTGACGACATCATCGAAAGAGCTTCCCTGATGGATTCCCCGCTTGCTCTGGGCTGCCGGCGACGACGACGTCAACATGATGACTTTGTTGTCTTTGACGACGACGTCCATATCGGTGAACTTATGGTGAACGGCCCCGTCCTTACTGTCGGAGGTACTGAGTTCCCGTCCCAGCCCGTCGTTGGCTTCATCCCAGCTTTGTCCCAGGTAAACACCGTTTAAAGAGAGTTCAGAATCGGCCGTTTTGACAACTTGCTGCGAATGGGTCCCAGTACCGGCAGGAAGGCTTTTAGGCTGACTATGGGCATACCAGATACCGCCCGCTACGGCCAGGACCAGGACGACACCTAAGGCGATGAGGACTTTGCCATGTTCCCGTAATTGTTCCTTCAAAGGCCGTTGAGGAGGCATATTCTGCTGAATGTCATGGCGGGGAACCTCAGATGACGGCGCTGCTGCCGGTTCCGTTTCCTTGCTAAAAGGGTCCGGCAAAGGGCCTGCTGAGGCATCGGGAGTCTGCAGTCTGGTTCCGCAAGAAGGGCAGAACTTGGCCGTCGGGTCGACGACGTGATGGCATTGCGGGCACGTATAGACGGATTTGCCGCAGTGACTGCAAAAAATGGCATCGCCTTCGACAGGATGGCCGCAGTACGGGCAGGTCTTTTTATTTACTTCATTTACTTTCCGCGTTGACATTCCATTTTTTCTATCTTCAAGATTGGCTTGGTTGTCACCTGTATCGTCAAAGTCAAACGATGTAAACATTTTTTCATCACTAATCGTTCCGATAGAAGCCAGCGACGAAATCCCGAAGATAAAGAAGACGGCCGTCCAAGGAACGGTATTCATGAGACGGAAGGCTTGGTAAAAGGAAGTTCCCAGCCGTTCTTCCCGGCGATAGATATAATGCTGGCAGAAAACAGGGATCATCCAGACCAGGACCAGGAGGACGGCATAGCCGATGAAAGTCCCATAACCACCACGGGTCATGCCAAACATGAGCTGGGTCATACTATAGACGATGTGGCCGACGACAGCCGCCGTACAAAGGGCACTGATGAGCCAGCTGAGGACGACGTAGTAAATATAGCGACGGTATTTGCTGATATAATGCCAACGTCTGCGATTCACATAAATAGTAGCGATGATACCCAGAATACAGAGAATGGCAGCGACAGTCCCACTGAAAAGGTCGGCAATCAAAATCAATAAAAGGTCTACAACGAAATAGCCCAGGGCCATCTTGAGCAGGTAGACTAAAGCCCGCGTCTTATAGAGCAGATAAATCATGATGACAAAAAGGGCCAGCGAAGCCAGTGTATTGAGACCGCTGAAAAAAGTCAGGACATCGATCGTCCGCCGTATCCCAACAGGGCCGCCGAAGAGGCCGATCATTTCCAGTCCCCGAAGAGCCAATTCAAACAACACACCCAGTACCGTCGTTACCACGCCAAGATACATCATGGCGATGATAGCGGTATACTTCTTGTGTTCTGTCGGGAACCACTTGCCAAAATAACCTAAAGAATCCATAGAAACACCTCCGTGCCAATAAGGGGAATTATAATTTCATGTTACACCTATTTGGCAAAAAGGAAAAGGGGCTGTAATGTTCTTGATTTTTTACAGCTTTTTCTCTACTATAAAAAGTAACGACTACGTATGCGAGGTGTTTTATGGACAAACAGCAAATGACGCGCCGGGAGTGGGTATCGGCACAACTCACGACTTGGCAGAATGTTTTGAGTGCCATCTGGATTTTCGCTATCCTCATGTATACTTTTATCCACGGTTTTAATCCCTGGGTCATCATCGGCGGCTTCGTCGTTTTTTTTATCGTTACGGCCTGGCAGATGATTTACATGATGCTCGCCTTTTCCCTGATTGCCGGCGGCCTCTGTGCCATATTTCCCTTTTTGGCGCCTGTCGCCTTCATCATCATGATCGTCCTCTTCATCGCCCGCATCGGTTTCATCTTGAAGAACTGGCGGGCTGTCATTGCCGGTCTTATGGTCTACGGCCTGGCCTTTGTCCTCTACTTCCGCATGGATTGGCTCAATACCTTATACCGGCCGATTTACCGAGGCTTGGCAACGATAGTAAACACGTTTCCTCACGTTTTCTTTACAGTCGTTCACGCGTCTCTCCTGGTTCGGGTCTTGGCCTTGACAGCCTTAGCCGCCCTTATCGCCTTCGTCTTCCAGCTCTTGTTGTATTGGCTCTATCGGAATGGTTACTCCTCGTCAGGTGCTTTGAACATCATGGGCAGTATCCCCCTGGTCATCATCGCCCTGGTCCTGCCCTTCCTGAAAGCCGCTGCCGGCGGCGTCGTCGACGGCGGCATGGCCGACGGCTTCGCCCACGATGGCGCCTTTGCCCATGACGGCGTCGTCAGCCACGAAGGCTTAGTCAAAGCGCCGTCCGGTTACCACCATGTAAACGGCTATACCCGCATCGCCCCAGACGGCCATACGGAATATGTCCACGACTACATCCGCTCCAACCCGGACGGCATTTTAGAAAACAACCTGTCCTATCACGGAAACCATCCCGTCGTAGAAGGAACGTACCAAGCTCTTCCTGGAGAAGCAGCTCACGTCCCGGCCAGCACAGGCCACTCCCTGTACGTCATGCTGGCCGGCGGCATGAAGAGCGGCTGGCGGGTCGTCGCCAACATCGGCCGCCATACCCTGATCACACTCTTCCTGGTGTATACCGCCGTGTTTCTCGTGACCGGGATTGTCGTTTACACTGTTTATCGGTAAAAAAAATAGGCTGTCGCTTATGCGACAGCCTATTTTTAAGTTGTTAGTGGTTAGTGGCTAGTGAATGGTTTCGTAGGGGCCGTCCCAAAGGGCGGCCCGCCATGGATTTGTATAATCCCCTACGGATTACGAGCCACGTACGAGCTCCTACGAGCCACGAATCACTAACAACGAACCACAAAAGACACTAATACCACTCGTTGATCCAGTTTTTTTCGGTCGGGAAGAGGGCCTGCAGGGTTTGCAGGGCCTGTTCATTTCCCTGTAGTTTTTCATTGAAAACCAGGTCGTTTACATCCATAGCGCCAAAGGCTAATAAAGCCAGGGTACCGATGGGCAGGGTAACGTCGGCCTGCTCATTCTTTTCTTGGGTAACTACGGGTTTACCATTGTTTACTGTCAAGGTAAAGGTCCCGCAGTTCCAATCCGCCAAGGGGTCTTCCGTATGGAAGGTAACCGTACCGTCGGTCTGGTAGGGAAGCTGTTCCAAGGCCCCTTTGACATCGACGATGCGTCCCGTCATGAAGGGCATCGTTTCATGGCCCTGTTTCCCGTCGGGATAAAAGCGATAGGACTGGTCATGGATGCCTTCGTTCCATTGGAAGGCCTCGCCTTGAGAACGGTGGTTGTACATATAGCCTAAGAGGCCCCGTTTTCCCTTGCGGCAGGTGTAAACAAATTCACCGCTGATGATGGTCGGTTCTCCCAGCTGATAGAAGGCATAGCCAATCGGTTCGTCCCCATCGAAGCAGACAGCGATATTGCCTTCGGCCAGCTGGGCCTCGATATGGCTCCGCCAGCTCTGTTCATCGCGCAGGGCATAGCCGGACAGGCCCTTCGTATAACCTTCATAAACGGCGGCCAGATAAGGCCACTGATCCGGGCTGTTGACAAAGGCATAGCGCACGGTCCGGTCCGTCAGAGGCCGCAAGGCTTCCAGGGGCATCGTTTCCTTCCACTGATGACAATAGAGTTCATAGCCATAAGGCTGATAGAAACCGGCCTTGCTGGGCATGAGGATGTGAATGTAATGGCCGCGGCGCTTCATTTCCTTTAGGGCTGCCGTCAACAGTTTCCCGCCGACACCGCTGCGCCGGGCTGCAGGATGCGTTGCCAGACCGACGATATACGACGTGTCGATGGCTTTGCCGCGCAGGCACAGCGTATACGGATTGAGATGGGTCAGGCAGGCCATATCATCGCCTTCAAAGCCCATGAGGACGTTTTCAGGCCGATAAAAATGATTGAAATACCACTGGAAAAACGGATCTTCCCGGTGTTCGAAACAATAGTCCCAAAGGCTTTCGACGAGGCCCCGGTCCGATTCAGTCGCTAAACGGAAGTGCATAGAAAGGCCCCCTTATTTCTGGCGCAGTGTGACGTCGTATTTTTCGACGAAGTGATCCGGATTATACGATTCTTTGGAATGGCGCAGGCCGGGAATCCCCATGTCTTCTTCGCGGTTGACGTACGTCGTGTGCGGCCAGGCATGGACGACAAATTCATGGTTGATGACCTGGTACAGGCCGCGGATGGTCGGATCGCTCTTTTCAAAATGGATGATAGCCGTATCATCGTTGAGCATTTCACCGATGGAGAAGGCGACGATCTTATTATACATGCGGATGGCGCCGCCTGTCGGCTGGAGGACTTCCCAGTTGTTAAAGACCGTTTCGATGGCATGGCGTTCGCCTAAGAGTTCATCGTCTTCATCGCCGGCTTCATGCTGGTCATACCAGGACTGTTCAGCGGCCAGACATTCATCGAAGATATCTTCCGTAATGGGGACGTATTCCCAGTTGCCGAAATACTGATTACGGAAATGGTTGAGGTTATTCTTCTTCTGGCGGTATTTCTTGCCCGACAGATTAATCAGGTTCTGCGTCAGGTAGACGTATTCATAATTGTCCCGGTCCGGCGTGAAGTCGTAACAGTCTTCGCAGAGCGCTTTGATCCGTTCGACAGCAGCCGGCGTGACGCCTTTCATCAAGAAAGGATAGCCGTGTTCTTCGAACCATTCATGCATGCGCAGGACGCCTTTAGCGAAACTGCCGTCTTTGCGGGCGAAAGGCGGGATCCAGAACTGTTTCTTGCCGCGGCCCGAGCGGATGTAGAGGACATTGTCTTCTTCAGCCCACTGGATTTCATAGGGCTTCTGCCAGGCAAAGAGCGTCATAAAGGTAGCATCAGCCTGTTCATATCTTTTCTGATGAAAATAGTCATCTATAATAGGTTTATCTTCCAAACGGATTTCTCTAAATTCAATAATAGTAATCTCCCCCTAACTAGGATTACAATTTAGACACATAAGGATTGTCTTTTATATAGAACCGCCAGGGAAAATGCTTTCCCCGTTCGGCATAGTCAATATTGATGCGCGTCGTCTGAACGATAGAAAAAGGTTCCTGACGCAGCGGATGGGCCAGATAGAGTTCATCACCGGTCAAATCCAGACCGTTCTGGTCCCGCGTAATAGCCAGGGCCTGGCAAAGTTTTCCCGGCCCGTTAGTCAGATTCTTGCTGACTTTCTTCGCCTTCCGGCGCTGTACCATGAGCGGAGTCCCTTCAGCTGGTTCAACAGCCCGTATGAGCACGGCCTGGCCCTGTCCTTCCGGACCGGCGACGACATTGAAGCAGCAGTACATGCCGTAAATCAGGTAGACATAACTGATGCCGCCGGCGTGGAACATCGGTGCCGTCCGCTTGGTAAGGCCATGAAAGCTATGGGCTCCGTCGTCAGCAAAGCCGTCGTAACAGCCGCCATAAGCTTCGGTCTCGACGATGAGGCCACTGCAGAGGCCCTGCGGCGTTTCATGGATGAGGTACTGCCCCAGCAGGCGCGAGGCCAGTACGCTGGCGTCGACGCAAAACTCGTCAGCCCTCCATTTCCGGCCGGTCATGTTTTCTTCCGGTAGCCCAGGGAATGGGAAATCTCATAGGCATACTGGCTCATGGTGAACAGCATTTTCTGACGGATCGAGTCATAGAAACGCATAGACGGCCCGGCGATAGTCAAAGAGGCGATGACCTGGCCTTCAAAATTGAAGATAGGTACCGACAGGGCAAATAAGCCGTGTTCGCTTTCATCCTGAGTCATGGCATAGCCATTATGGCGGATGGCCGCGAACTCTTCTTCAGAAATATTGCCGTATTTTTCAATGTACCGCTTGCGTTCGTCATCGCTCGTCCAGGCCAGCAGGACCCGGCCGGCAGCCCCCTTATAGAGCGGCAGGGACTCCCCGATGGGGATGACCCGGCGCAGGGAATGGGTGCTTTCGACGTGGTCCAGGCAGATGCGGCAGTCGCCTTCGGCAATGTAAATGCTGACCGTTTCATTAAACAACTGCTGTAAACGCCGTAAATAAGGTTTGGCCAAAGTGATGACATTCTCTGTCCAATGAGACGAATAGCCCAGCGCCAGGGCTCGAGGACCGAGGCGGTACTGCTTGGACGTATCGTTGCGGGTCAAATACTGGCGCCGCTCCAAGGTGTTTACAATGCGGAAGGCCGTCGACGTATTCAAGTGGGTGTGTTCGGCAATGTCCTTCAGGGTCATGCCGGTATTACATTCCACGAAGAGGTCGAGGACGTCGAGGCTCTTTTCCAAGGACTTCAATAAACTGCTGTGATGCTCTTCTTTTGCCACTGGCTCTCACCTTCCTTGGAATTACGATTTAACTTTCATGCCGATTTCCAGCGAATCCGGCGGATCGGCAACGACGACATCGCCTTCGTCGAGGCCGTCGAGGATGACGACGCGGCCGTCTTCTTCATCGCCAGTCAGGACGGAACGGGCATCGGCCAGGCCGCTGTCATTGACGATGTAAACGAAGTCACCGCTGTCTTTGGTCCGGACCGCCGTCTTGGGAACGGTAATCTGGGACACTTCTTTCGGCGTGGCGATGCGGACGTGATAAAATTCACCGGGAACGAACAGGTTCTTGGCGTTGTTGAAAGTGACCTTGGCCATATAAGAACCGGTCGAAGGATCCTTGGTCGTTGCCAGATAGGTCAGTTCCCCCGTTTCCGTTTCGCCCGAAGCGGCAATGATAGATACTTGCAGGCTGCCGTCTTTTTTGGCATCCTGTAAAGCGTCAATGTACATTTCAGGAATGGCAAAGGTCGCCACTAACGGCGACATCTGCTGAATCGTAGCCAGGACATTGCCGGCGACGGCGACAGACGGATTATCCGATACGGCCGTGACACGGCCGTCAATGGGCGAATAAATCGTCGTATTGCCTAACATATCGCGGGCAGCCTGGACGGCCTGCTGCAGCTGGGCGATTTTTTCATGGTCCACAGCCGGCGCTTCCTGGACCTGGACGGTCTGAGTCGTCTCGCCCTGAGAAGAACCTGAAGAGCCGCCAGCATCAGCCATCATCTGATTGTATTCGACTTTCGATAAGGCCCCCATATTATACCAGGCCTTCAATTCCGCCCGGTGGCCGCTGTTATCGCCGCCACCACCGCCGCCGCTGCTGGCAGCCGGTACGGTAACGGTCTTATACGTCGGCGTCGCAGCCGATGAAGCAGCGACAAGCTGCGATTCAGCCTGGCTGACGCTCTGCTGATACGGTGCTGAATCAACTTGGACGACGACGTCGCCAGCCTTGACTTCCTGGCCGACGGCCAACGGTGTCGATACGAGTTTCCCCGACAGTTTCGGCACGATATTGGTCATATGTAAAGCCGTAATATTGGCATCCAGCGTCAGAGCCACAGGATGATCCGACTTGGAAACCGTTTCAGTTTTCGTAGACACGCTGTTGCCGCAGCCCGAAAGGACTGATACAGCCAAGGCAGCCGTGCAGGCAAGGACGGCCCATTTTTTCAATTTCACGATATCCCCTCTTCGCGTAGGTTAAAAAAACGTGTAATACAAGGTAACCAGTACGACCCCGGGCAAGCCGAACAGACCGATAATGAGGCCTGTCCCGATGGTGATGGGGACGTGCTGGAAGCCAAAAAGATAGCCAAAATGGTTGACGCCGTACAGGACAATGAGGCCGACGACGACATTGACCAGTAAATGGCGCATCGGTGCCAAGATGAGCTTATGCACTAAGAACAGGACAAAAACGCCTGCGGCTATCCATAGATATTCCATAATACCCTCACATTTCCTGCCGATTGGCAACGGCACCAGCCAGCGTCGCTTCGTCAGCATATTCAATGTCGCCGCCCATGGGAAGCCCGCGGGCAATGCGGGTCACGCGGATGCCGGCCGTCTTGATGAGGCGGGCCAGGTATAACGCCGTCGCTTCGCCTTCTACGTCAGGATCGGTAGCCAAGATGACTTCCTTGACCGTCGTATTCCCCAGACGCTGCAGGAGCTCGCGGATACGCAGGTCTTCGACGTTGACGCCGTCTAAAGGCGATAAGGCCCCGTGCAGGACGTGATATAAGCCGTGGTAATCGCCGCTGCGTTCAATGGCCTGGACATCCTGCGGCGTTTCGACGACGCAGATCGTCGAGCGGTCGCGGCTGATGTCGCTGCAAATCGGGCACGGATCCTGGGACGATAAGTTGAAGCAGACCGAGCAGAAGTGCATATTCGCTTTGGCATCGCGGATAGCATCGACAAATTCGTCGACACGGCTGGCCGGCTGCTGGACGATATAGTAAGCCAGCTTGCGTGCCGTCTTGACGCCAATGCCGGGAAGGCGGCGGAACTCTTCCGTCAGCTTATCTAATGGCGTATCCATTAAAACATGCCCGGCAGGTGCATGCCACCGGTGATCTTGCTCATTTCCTGAGCCATCATATCGTCCACTTTCTTGTTGGCTTCATTGACGGCAGCGACCATGAGGTCTTCCAGCATTTCAGCGTCTTCCGGGTCGATGATGCTTGGGTCGATGTGGACGCTTTCGACGTTCTTTTCACCGTTCATGACGATGGTCAGGACACCGCCGCCGACGGTCGCTTCGACAGTGCGTTTCTTCAAATCTTCCTGCAGTTTCTTCATTTCTTTCTGCATTTTCTGTACTTTCTTCATCATACCTTGCATATTTCCACCAAACATTTGTTTTCCTCCTAATTTTGTGTAAACTTATTTTTTATTTTCTATATATATATTACAGTCTCCTACGTTTTTAAGCAATGGTCCCAAGGCGGCTCGTTCGGCTTCATCCATATCCTCGATGGAAGCCGGTTGCCATGCCGTTTCATCGCTGGAACTAGCTGCTTCTTGAGATGGCGCAGGAACTGGAATATCCTCTTCGGGCAGCGGTTCAGGTTCCGCCGGCCGGGTCAGGTTACTCTTTTTTTTTTCGTACCCATCCAGTTCGGCATCACCTTCCAAAAAGCCCTGCATGTGGTACGTGCCACCCAGTATCTGGGATAAGGCAGCATCAGTAAACTTATAGTAATCTTCCCGGTTGGCCCTTTTCACCATGAAGGCCGTCTTAAAGGCGACGATGATCTGACCTTCGCCGATGTAAACGACGCGGCCGTTGCGGATACAGGACAAGACGGCTTTCTTCTTTTCTTTATCGAGAATGGCGCACATCTTTTTCCAGACGTCCTGGTATTCGGCCGATGCGACAGGCTGCGCTGCCGGGGACGGTGCCGGAGCGGGTACGTTCGCAGCCGGAGCGGCCGCCTTCACGGGCTCGGGCCGGGGCGGTGCCGGTGGCACAGGCGGACGAGCAGGCTGGGGCATAGCGGCCGCAGCTTCCTGTACCGGTGCCTGGCCAACGGTGGGTCCAGGTGAAGTAAACTCTTCTTCCGGAAAGGGAACAGCTTCTTCCAGGCCGTAGCCGCCGCTGTAATCGTCCTCTTCCGGAACTGGGACGACTTCCGGCTTTTCTGCCACAGCAGTTTTAGCCGGTTTAGCCGGAGCCTTGGCGGCAGAAGCCGCTGCAACGGGGACAACGGGCGGCTGATTCAGCTGCCGCGCTGCCATGAGCAGCCCCATTTCCACGGCAATGCGCGGAACCGGCGACGTCTTGGCCGTCAGCAGTGCCTGCTGTAAAATGGCCAGGACTTGAAAAACTGCCGCTGGCGTCCATTCGCCAGCCTGTTTACGCAACTCGTCGAGGCAGTCGTCGTAAGCCGAAAGGGTGTCGGAAGATGACACGGCCTGGCAGAGCATGACGGCCCGCAAATGAGCCAGCAGCTCCATCAAGATGACCCGCGGCTCCTTGCCCATATGGATGACGTCGTCGACAGCCTTGATGATGACATCGCCTTGGCCGTCGAAAATGGCCTGAGCCAGGGAAAACAGCCAGTCTTTGCCGATGAGGCCTAGCAAATCGCGGACGACGCCTTCGTCAATGGTACCGCTCGTGTTGCTAACGCACTGGTCGAGCATACTCAAAGCATCGCGCATGCCGCCGTCGGCCTGGACAGCCAGGATATGGGCAGCACCTTTGGTCAGGTCGATCTGTTCCTGTCCGGCCACATAGAGCAGGCGTTTGGCAATATCCTCGCTGGTAATACGCCGGAATTCATAACGCTGACAGCGCGACAAGATGGTCATGGGAATCCGTTCCGGCTCCGTCGTCGCCAGGATGAAGATGACATGGGCCGGCGGTTCTTCCAGGGTCTTCAGAAGGGCATTGAAAGCTTCTGTCGTCAGCATATGGACTTCATCGATGATGTAAATCTTCTTATGGCCTTCAGCCGGCATGAATTTAATCGTTTCCCGCAAGGTGCGGATGTCTTCGATGCTGCGGTTGGAAGCGGCATCGATTTCGACGACATCCAGGGACTCGCCGCTCATGATGTGGCGGCAGACTTCACATTCATTGCACGGGTGGGACGTCGGCCCGTGGACACAGTTCATGGCCCGGGCAAAAATTTTAGCCGTGCTCGTCTTGCCCGTCCCGCGGGGACCGGAAAACAAGTAAGCATGGGCTACTTTGTCCGTATCTATCGCTTTTTGCAGGGTTTCCGTGATATGGGACTGGCCGACGACATCTTCAAAATCCTTCGGCCGCCATTTGCGGTATAATGCAATATATGCCATGAGTCTTTCCCTTCCGTATACGAAAAAAAGCAGCTAACCGCTGCTTTTACCAACTGAAAAGTACTCGTGTATGATAACCCGCCAGGTTTCCTCGTGGCACATGGAAAGGTCTACTTATTGCTGCTTCCTCTCGGACCTGACAAGGTTCATAGGTTCCCATTGCACAAGCCCCGGCGGATTACCACGCACCAGTACTTTTATTAAGTTAGCTACATTATTATATCGTGAAAACAGAAGTTTGGCAAGGATAAATTCCCTTTTTGAGGGAATTTCTGGTTTGAAGTTTGATGTATGATGTTTGAAGCGATGGCTTTTAAATTTTGCTCCATCTACATCAAACGTCAAACATCTCACATCAAACAAAAAAACAGGCTATCATAAAGATAGCCTGTTTTTTCTAGCCACGAGCCACTAAACTTAGTGATTCTGCCAGATATCTACGCGGCGGTTGTCAGCGCGGCCCTGTTCGGTGTCGTTGGTGCTGACGGGGTCCGTTTTGCCTTTGTAGTCGAGCTGCATCTGCGAAGCCGGTACGCCCTGACTTTCAGCATATGCTGCTACGTTGTCTACGCGGCGTTTGGAAAGGTCATCGTTGTAAGCGTTGGAGCCTTTGGCATCGGTGTTGCCGACGAGTTTGAACGTATCGCTCGGGTTTGCTTTAGCAACCTGGACGAAGTGGTCCATCTTAGCGCGTTCGGAAGCGAGCGGCTGGTCTTCGTCGAAGCCGAAGTGAACGCTTTCAACGTAGTAGTCGTTCTTCTGGACCGGCGTTTCAACGACCGGTGCCGGAGTCGGTTCCGGCGTGTAAACCGGTTCCGGAGCCGGAGCTTCTTTGTGGCCGCCGCCGAAGCGATAGGAGAGGCCAGCGATGAAGCCTTTGTAGGAGATGTTAGCGTCGTCTTTGTTGCCAAAGGTGGAATCGCCGCCATCAGCCAATTTGGTGTTCAAGTAACGATAGCCAGCATTGATGTCGAGGTCCGGTGTAATGCTGTAGCCGAGGCCAGCTTCCCACATGGTCGTCTTCTTAGTGCCGACAGCGCCTTTAGCGTAGAAGTCGAGGTTCTTAGCCAGGGGAGCTTTGGCAATCAAGCCGAGCTGAGCGACGTTGTTGGTGTCGTTAGCATCGCCGCCGAGGTCGTTTTTAATGCGGTTCCAGCCGGCGTAAGCAGCGAAGTTCTTGTTGATGGAGTAAACAAGGTTTACTTCGTGTTCATCGCCATCGGTCTTGTAGGATTTGTTGTTGTCGCTCTTAGTCTTCAAGCCGTAGTAGTTGTACTGCAAAGCCCATTTGTCAGAAAGGCCGTAGCCAAGGCCGCCCTGGAAATCCCATTTGGAGTCAGTATCTTCCTGACCACCCTTCCATTCGTCTTTGGCCCAGTTGCTGGAGTCAACCGAAGCTTTCGGGTTCCAAGCGCCCAAGTCGAGCTGCCACTGTCCCTGGTTCCACTGCGTCTGCGGCGTAGCGAAAGCAAAGGAAGTAGCGCAGGCTGCCATGACTGCAGCCAATACTAAAGATTTCTTTTTCATCATAAATCCCAGCTTCCTATTGGTATTTAATAGTGCCACCTATGACATTATTATGTTCTAGTATATCATATCATTGTCACAAATGGGTTACATTATTTCATGCTTTTTAGTAATGTCTTGACCGACCATCATACATTTTATAATTCAGCCTGGCCGACGTAAGAAATGATGGTATCGAGGATATGAGGCAATTTCTGCGATACGCTTTCAATATGGACGCGTTCTGTCCGTTCGTGCAAATCCTTGCCCCACGGTCCCAGGAGGAGGAAGGGAATCTGCAATTTTTTCAGGCTTTCCAAGTCAAAAGGATAGGCTTTGCCCCAGAGGAGCAAGTTCTTTTCGACCATACCTTCGTCAAAATCGGGGTCGACGCAGCAGTAACTGCAATCGGAAACGCCGTTGAAATAGCGTTCAAAGCGGACATCCATCATCGAGGAAATCTTTTCCAGCAAGCCTGTAAAGGCCGGCGTCGGGAAAGACAGGCTGTCGGCTGCCGGATAATAAGGCGGCGCAAAAGCGACGACGGCCATCGGCGCCGTAATGCCCGTAAAATCGAGGATCTGCTCCAAGAGGTGTATCGTTTCTTCGGCATAGGTGCTGCGCCCGTCTTGCAGGGCGACGAAAGAAGCCTGTTTAGCCGCTTCATAGAAGACGTCGAAGCCGGGGTAGGCCGCAGCCTGCTGCAAGAGCTCATCTGCACTGCAGACGGAGACGGGCAGATTGCTGCCCATGGTCTGCTGCAAGTCATGGACGGCCCTCCGCGTTTCTTCCAAAAGGACATACATGACATCGTCCGGTGTCTTGTCGTAAGTCAGAAGGTTCAGGGCGGCAGCTACGCGCTGGGGCAGGGTCACGTCGTAGCGTTCCTTGCGGTCCCGCAGATAGACCCAGGCCGGCGGCGGCGTCTGTTCACCATCGCAGCTGTCGGTCAGTTCCCGGCTGCCTTCGGTCGCCGCGATGAGGTGGGCCAGGACGCCGACGGGATTCATGCCTTTATCATAGCAGCCGATGTGGACTGGTTCGCCCTGTACCAGGACGACGGGCAGGATTTTACCGACAGAACCGGTGTAAGCGACGAGTTTCCCCTGTTCTTTATGATTCGGTTCGCTATCGATGAGGATATCATAGGTCAGACCATAAGAAGAGCGCAGTTCGTTGAGCAGGGTAATGGCCGTCCGCATGCCGGCCGAATACGTTTCTTCATCAGGCAGGGATAAATAAATCAGGCTGGCCTTGCCCGGATGGGCTGCATAATCCTCAAAGACGGCTAATTGCGCAGCCGCGCCGCCTTTCATGTCACAGGAGCCGCGGCCAAAGAGCCATTCCCCGCTTTCCCAGTCCCGGCGCACGTCCTCACTGAGCGGAGCCCGTTCCAGTGCCTTATACAGCCCTTGCGGGTCAAAGGCCTGGTCCCGCAGATAGCCATAGGACTCTACGTCGACGACATCGTGATGATTCATGAAAATGACCGTATGGCCCGTACTGCCGCGGACGAGGCCGTAGACGACAGACCGCTGGCAATTATCGTCGGGTACGTGGATGAGGCCGCTGGCGACGCCATCGAGATGAGAAAAGAACTGCTGCAGGTACAATTCCATCTGCCGTTCTTTAGGCGTATTCGTCTCGCTGTCAATATGAATCATATCTTGTAAAATTTCCATAACGCGTGCTGCTCGTGCCATAGAGACACCCCCTTACTTAAAAATCCATTTCTTACGCGACACATAATTCCAAACGGTGACGATGGCACTGGCCATGATTTTCGACACCATCGGATTCAGCCCTAAAATAGCCGGTGACGTAAACAGCCACATGAGCAGGAGATTCCAGCCCAGGCCGATGGCACTGACAACGAAGACCAGGGACACTTCCGTCCCGCGGTGATAGCGGCTGCCGCTGTCGAAGACAAAGCGGTTACAGAGCACATAATGATATAGCGTCGACGAGGCAAAAGCCAGGGTCGTCGCAGCCAGGACGGTCTGCGTCTGCATCGAAAACACAGCACCGGCTGACAACAGCCGAAAGAAAATATAAAAAAGCGACCATTCCAAGAGAGCCGCCGAGCCGCCGACGAGAAGGTACATGAAGATTTTCATATACTCGTTGTTGGTATAATCAAAGCCAAAAATCTGCTTGCGTTTCATAGAACCCTTCCTTTGCATGTTTTCACATTTATTATACGGCAAGGCAAAAATAAAAGCTACTTACTAGATAGATATGCAAAAATATGATAAAATGTAAACTAATTAGGAATACGAAATATTGTCAGAAGGAAGGCAGATATCCTGTGGATTACACGAGATGCATTAATTTTTTGCTAACCATTTCACAACATGAAGTCTTTTTGATCTTCTCCGAAAACCTTTCCGAGTTCGGCATCACACCGGGACAATACGGCGTCCTGGCCTGTCTCTGGAAAGATGAAACGCTGACGCCGAAGGAAATTGCCAACATCCTGCGCGTCGAAAACTCCACCATTTCCGGCGTCCTCGACCGGATGCAGAAGCGAGGCCTCATCGACCGCATCCTCGACCCCAATAACCGCCGCAGCATCCGCGTCAAACCGACGGCTGCCGGCATGGCCATCAAAGAACCGGTCCAGAAGCGTATCGAAGAACTGAACGACATGGTCTTTAAAGATTTTAAGCCAGAAGAGCGGGAGGAACTACTGAACCTGCTCACACGCATCGGAAAAGTCTGTGCCGCTGATTTGAAAGAAGGGAAATGAAAAAGGCGCTGTCCTCGAAGACAGCGCCTTTTTGAGTGGTTAGTGGCTAGTGGTTAGCATTTGTAGGGGCCGTCCCAAAGGGCGGCCCGCTAATAACCAATCATACAATACCAGTTAACATGTAGAAGAATACGCCGAAGAAGGCGACGACTACTTTCAAGAGGGTAATGGCGAACATATCCTTATAAGCTTCGCGATGAGTCAGACCGCAGATAGCCAAGGTCGTGATGACAGCGCCGTTATGGGGCAGGCTGTCCATACCGCCGGAAGCCATGGCTGCAATACGGTGGACGACTTCAGCCGGAATACCGACAGCAGCTGTTTCTGCCAGGAAGTGCTGACCAAAGATATCGAGGGCGATACTCAAACCACCGGAAGCAGAACCGGTGATACCAGCCAGGATGTTGACCATCAAGGCGACGTTGAACAACGGCATGCCCTGGCCGATACCGAGGAGGGCATCAGCGACTTCCATGAAGCCCGGCAAGGACGAAATTACGTTGCCGTAACCAACTTCCGATGCCGTGTTCATGATTGCCAGCAGGGAACCTAAGGCGCCGGCATTGAGAGCAGCTTTGACGCTGGTGTTCTTGGACATGAATTTGCGGCCCGTTGCAGCGGCGATGATGATAGCAGCCAAGAGACCGAGGACCAGGGCCCAGATAGCGACGACATTGTGGACGCCTTTAGCCAACAGGGGCACGTTCATGGCGCGGAACGGTTCTAATAAGGATTCATCCCACTGGAAAATCATGGAGAAGTAGAAGTTCAGGACCAGGACGACGATGAGCGGAATGATGGACAACTGCCAGGGCGGAAGAGAAGCTTCCGGATCGATGACCGTTTCATTGAGGGTATGGTTGCCATAGCCTTCGCCGGAACGGGCCATCTGTTTGCGGCGAAATTCGAGGTAAATGAAGCAGAGGACGATCAATAAAGTACCACAAATCAAACCTAAGATCGGAGCGGCAAAAGTCGTCGTTCCCAAATAAATCGTCGGGATGATGTTCTGGATCTGCGGCGAACCAGGATAGCAGTCCATGGTAGCCGTGAAGACGCCGGCAACGAAGCAGGCCGGAATCAAACGTTTCGGAATATCAGCTTCGCGGAACAGAGCGGCAGCGAAGGGATAAACAGCAAAAGCACAGACGAACATGGAAATACCGCCATAGCAGAGGATCATGCAGGCGAAGACGACGGCGAAGACAGCCTTATCTTTCCCGATGAGCTTGATCGTTTCCATAGCGATACTGCGGGCCATGCCCGTTTCTTCCATGACCTTGCCGAAAACGGCACCGAGGAGGAAGACCGGGAAGAAGGATTTGATGTAGGTAACGGCTTTAGCCATGAACAATTCCGTATACCCCGGTAAAATCGGCAGCCCCGAAAAGCTGGCTGCAAAGAGGGCGAAAATCGGCGCAAACAAAATAACCGAGAATCCGCGATAAGCAAATGTGACAAGTAAAAATAAACTTAGGACGATAGCAACAATTTCCATCTACTTGTTCTCCTTTTCTTTTAGTTTCCGAATGACTCATTTCGTACCCTTATCATACGTTAGAGCCATAGGGAATAAAAGATAACGCCCTAAGACAACCTTTGCGCTTTTTGCCCGTTTTGGAAATTCCATGAATGCAAAAGGACTTGCCGCCATGCGACAAGTCCTTTTAAGTGGTTAGTGGCTATGGGTATTATTTCAATTTAGCAGCGACGTCTTTGGTGATGTCCTGGGCCTGGCCGATGACGACGGAGCCCGAGAGGACGACGTAGTCCAGGCCTTTTTCTTTCTGGACGGCCTGGGTCTTAGCGAGGATATCCTTTTCCAAGGGCGAGAACAGGGCGATGCGCTGCTGGTTCAGTTTGGTGTTATATTTCTGTACCAGTGCCTGCTGAGCGGCCTTGTCGTTAGTCTTTTTTAATTCTTTCTGGAAATCCTGCTGAGCCGATTTGACGTCGGACTGCCAAGCAGCCATGGTCTTAGCGTACTGCGGATGCTGCTGCAAGAGAGCACCGGCATTGATCGTGCCCAAGCCCGATGCGAAGGATACGCCGGCAGCGCTGAGGGTCAGCATGGCTGCGGCTACAGTGGTCATCATCATTTTACGTAATTTCATAGTGGTTTCCTCCTATTTATTCTTCTACGCCTGTCAGTTCCAGACATTCCTTGCGGACGCCGTCTTCACAGGAGCGCATAGCTAAAATCGTCTTTTCAAAGAGGTCGTTCAGGTCCCAGCCAAGGGTTTCTGCCCCCTGTTTGATGACATCCCGGGAACAGCCAGCGGCGAAGCGCTTATCTTTGAATTTCTTCTTCAGGCTCTTGACTTCCATGTCTTTCGTGCTCTTGGACGGACGCATTTTGGCGGCAGCCCAGATGAGGCCCGTCAATTCGTCGGCCGCGAAGAGGACTTTTTCCATCAAGTGTTCCGGTGCGACGTCGACACAGATGCCATAGCCATGGCAGACGACAGCGTGGATGAAAGCGTCGTCGGCATCGATTTCTTTCAACAGTTCCGGCGCCTTTTTACAGTGCTGGTCCGGATATTTTTCAAAATCCACATCGTGGAGCAGGCCGACGAGTCCCCAGAAATCGACGTCGTCGCCATAGCCCAGTTCCTGGGCATACCAGCGCATGACGCCTTCGACGGTCAGAGCATGCATGATGTGAAACGGTTCCTGATTATATTTTTGCAATAAAGCCAATGCTTGTGCGCGTTCCATGTCTTTATCTCCCCCTAGCAAATTGTGATTTACCCCATTATAGCATAAAAAATAGACGAGTCTAGGCGGTTCATGCGGAAATCTTCGACAATCTGGATGAAGGGCCGGTAATGGATGGGATTGACCGTAAAGCCGAAGAGATGGGATGGGCATGTACAGTCCGTGCAACCAAAGCCGTCGATGGACCAGTCGGAAACGGCGCCGACGGCCTGTGCCAGATCGTGTTCCAGGTCATCGGCCGTCCGGATGGGCAGGGCGGCGACGACGTCCGCTTCCTGCCGCAGGTAATCGATATGCCAGTGCATCTTCTTGCGCTTGCGGCTGTGCCGGGCCAGGCGGGCAGCCAGGTTCTTCCGGGCCGACCCGGTATAGACATAGTAGCCGGCCGGGAAATGGAAGCTCCCTTTGGAACCGATGACGATATCCTTCGTTTCTGGCAGGTGCAGGATGAATGTATAATCACCGCCGTCGTGATTCTCCCGTTCCAGGATAGCCTGGGGATACGCTAACACACCGGCTACGCCGGACCGGGAAAAGGAGCCGTCCCAGTGCAGGGCCAGGGCTTTCCAGTCCAGGTGCGGTGCCGCTTCATAAAAGGCCTGGGCAAAGGCCGGATCCGTATGATAATCCGGCAGGAACCAGCGGGCCCGGTCCCAATGGACCAGGAACAAGACGCCCGTATGGATGCCCTGACGACTCATGGCGGCTAGTTCCAGGATATGCTTTCGGCCCCGTTCGGTGACGGCATCGGGGAACATGGCGCCGTTTCGGCTGAAAAGGGTACACGACTTGACTTCGACGAAAAAGCGTTCTTCTCCCCGTCCCAGTAGGAGGTCGAAGCGGCTGTCGCCGACGGTGACTTCCCGGCGGATGAGGTCCCAGTCTTCCCAGCCGGGGATGCGGTGTTCCTGGACCAGCCAGGCCGCCGTATCATTATTGTACTGCGTATCGAGCAGAATCGGGATGCCGTCGCGCTCGATGCCGACGACGTCGTAAGCCGTCCGCCGCTTGGGATTAGTCGCCGGCCGGACATAGACCGTGACGCCGGGAAAGAGCAATTCCCACATTCGCCCTGGATTGGGCATATGACAAGTTGCGATGTCGCCATCGAGAGAAACATGGGCGATAAAACGATTCGGCCTGTCGACAAAGGCGCCGCGTTGTATATCATGCATTTCCAATAGTGAAAACCTCCCTTGGTAAAATGAAAAAGGGCTGTCGCATAAGCGAGCAGCCCTTTTTCGTGGTTCGTTTGCCGAAGTTTCACGTAAATACATGATGAGGATATCTCCAGGATTCACGCGGGCGCCCCGCGTGGCGCCCCTACAACGGCAAACGATGGGAAAAAACAGCTCATGGCCAACGTCAGAAACCGTTTTCTGCCAAAGCGCTAGTCTTCCAGCCAGTCGCCGGTGAAGGTGACGGCGGCCGGGCCGGTCATGTAGACGTTGCCGTCTTGTTCGTTGTATTCGATGTGCAGCGTGCCCAAGTAGAGCTGGACGTCGACGCTGCGGCCGGTGAAGCCGTTCAGGAAAGAGCCGACGGCGCAGGCGCAGGAGCCGGTTCCGCAGGCCAGGGTGGCCCCGGCACCGCGTTCCCACGTATGGACTTTGATGGTGTGGTCGTCGATGACCTGGACGAAGTTCATATTGGTCTTGCGCGGGAAGGCTTTATACGTTTCAAATTTCGGGCCCAATTCATGGAGATCGACGGCATCGACATCCTTGACGTAAGTCATGGTGTGGGGGACGCCCATGAGCAGGCTGGTGATCTTATAGGTCTTGCCGTCGATGTCGATGGGTTCATCGATGACCGGACCCGACGGGCCTTCCATGGGAATCTGGGCGCGGTCGGTAAAGGGTTTGCCCATGTTGATCGTGACCAGGCTGACTTTGCCGTCGTCGCCGACAGTGACTTTCGGTTTCATGATGCCCGCCAGGGTTTCGACAGCAAATTCTTTCTTGTCGATGATGCCGTTGTCGTAGACGTATTTGGCAAAGCAGCGGATGCCGTTGCCACACATTTCCGCTTCACTGCCGTCGGCATTGATGATGCGCATGCGGACGTCGGCTTTATCGCTCGGCACGATGACGATGATGCCGTCGGCACCGATGCCCGTATGAGGGGCGCACATCTTGATGGCCAGCTGGGAAAAATCCTTGTCAGCTCCGTTCTTATCTTCCAAAAAGACGAAGTCATTGCCTAAACCGTGCATTTTTACGAATTTCATAGTTGAGTCCTCCATAAAAAATATCTATTTCTGATTTCATTGCTTACTTGAATCCTTACAGTTGTTATTATACAATAGCGGAAAGTGGCAAATATATGAAAATAATGCTGTTTATATTGCAAATCCTGTTATACGTATATCAGGCGAGGTGACACGGCCATGGCTCAGAAAACCGGTTATTTAGCAGAAAAACTGAAACTCTTCCATCTCTCGGACAAGCGGCAGTGGACCTGCCCCTATCATTATCACGACTTCGACAAGATTACCCTTTTCTTCCGGGGCCATGTGTCGTATGACGTAGAAGGGACGGCTTACGACCTGCAGCCCTTCGACATCGTCGTCATCCCGGCCGGCAGGATCCACCGCCCTATCATCTATGGCGATGCCGTCTACGAACGCATCATAGCCTATATTTCTCCATCTTATTTACAGGGCTATGAACGCCGCGGCTGTCCGGCCGGGCAGATATTCACGCGGGAAAACGCCCCCATCCTGCGCCAGCCCCAGGAAGCGGACAATTTATACAATGTATCGTGCCGCCTGCGCCGGGCCTGGGCCGACATGGGCCCGGAAAGCCCGCTCCTGCAGGAAACGCTGTTTACGGAGTTCATGATCCACCTGACGCGGGCCCTTCAGAAAGACAAGCTCCACGTCGTCCAAAAAGGCCATCAGAATGAGAAGATACGCCGCATCCTGGCCTATATCGAAGAAAACCTGAGCGGCGACCTGTCCATTTCCAGCCTGGCCGCGGCCTTTTTCATGAGTCCCGATTACCTCATGCACCTCTTCAAGGCCGAGACGGGCATGACCGCTGCCAGCTACATCACGACGAAACGGCTGCAAAAAGCCCGCCACCTCATGCAGGAGGGGCGGGCTTTGACGGAAATCTGCTATGACTGCGGATTCACCAATTATTCGACGTTCTACCGGGCCTGGAAAAATCACTACCACACGTCCCCTAAAGAGGGGATCCGCGCTTTTCCCGATACCTTCGACGAATAATCAGCGGTTCTTATTGTAATTGATGAGGCAGCCGGCTTTGACAATCTTCTTTTCATCGTCCGTCATGGGAGCAATGTACAGCGACAATTCGCGCAAGTCCTTGCCAACGACATAGGCCTTGATGGCTTTCATGTCGCCGTCAAGGGATTTCTTGATGTCCGGTACATAGATGTAATCGCCGATTTCAAAGTCCGGTTCGCCTTCCATCTGGAAAGGCAGCATGCCCCAGTTGATGACGTTGGAACGATAGCGCTTAGTCGCATATTCCTGGCAGATGTTGGCCAGGCCGCCGAGGACGCGCTGGCAGCTGGCAGCCTGTTCGCGAGCCGAACCGTCGCCGGGCTTGATGCAGTAGATCATGCTGCCGATTTCTACGTCCTTCATAGAAACGTCGCCGAAATGAGCGCGCAAGACGGCAAAGACGTCTTTCAAGGCCGGATCGATACCAGCCGGGCAGTCGCCGGCCAGGCGGGCCCGTTCGACTTTGTCGACGTCTTTGGCCCGGCCGACGTATTCCGGATCGCGGCGGGACAAGGTGAATTCAGCTAATCCCAGGGGGTTGGACCGGTACGACGACGTTTCGCCAGACGGGATGAGTTCGTCTGTCGTCGTGACCGGGTCGAGGATTTTCGAGCAGACCTTGAGCAGGACCGAATCAGCCAGGGGTTCCATGTCCGGCCAATCCTTGATGTTCGGGCCATAGACCAGGGAAGCGCCTTCATCGGCCTGGCCGAAGCCCTGGTAAACGCGAGTCGCATAGGGCTGGTCATCGTAATCATAAGGCGTTTCGACGTAGTCGTCCATATAGCCTTCGGCCGAGGTCAGGACACCGCCATTGGCTGCTGTCGCGGCGATAGAACGGGCATCCATGAGGGCGACGGAAGCGAACTGGCCGTTGCCCGGCTTGGAGCCTTCACGGTTCGGGAAGTTACGCGTCGTATGGCGGATGCTGAAGGCATTATTGGCCGGCGTATCGCCTGCACCGAAGCAGGGGCCACAGAAAGCCGTCTTGAAGATGGCACCGGCTTCCAGGAGGGAGGCGACAGCGCCTTTTCGGACCAGGTCGAGGTAGACCGGCTGCGACGACGGATAGACATCGAGGGTAAAATTGCCATTGCCGCAGGAAGCCTGTTTCAGGATGTGGGCGGCAGCCATGACATTGCTGTAGTTGCCGCCGGCACAGCCGGCGATGACGCCCTGCTGGACCTGGAGTTTCCCGTTCTGGATCTTATCGGTCAGGCTGTATTTCAAATCTTTATTGCTCATGCGGCCGTTGATGGCTTCTTCTGTTTCGTGGAGGATATCTTCCAGATTGGCATTGAGCTCATCAATAGTAAAGGCGTTGCTGGGATGCATGGGCATGGCAATCATCGGCTTGATCGTGCTCAGGTCGATGTAAATCATACCGTCATAGTAGGCGACGTCGGCCGGATTCAATTCCTTATAGGCATCGCCGCGGCCGTGCTGGGTCAGATAGGCCTTCGTGTCTTCATCGGTCCGCCATACCGACGACAGGCAGGTCGTCTCCGTCGTCATGACGTCGACGCTGTTGCGGTAATCCGTCGTCATGGAAGCGACGCCAGGACCGACGAATTCCATGACCTTGTTCTTGACATAGCCGTTCTTGAAGACGGCACCGACGATGGCGATGGCAATGTCGTGCGGGCCGACGGCCGGGCTCGGTTTCCCCGTCAAGTAGACGCCGACGACGCCAGGATAGGCGATATCATAGGTATCGCACAGGAGCTGCTTGACCAGCTCGCCGCCGCCTTCGCCGACGGCCATGGTCCCTAAAGCGCCATAGCGCGTATGGCTGTCGGAACCGATGATCATGCGGCCGCAACCGGCCATCTTTTCACGCATGTACTGATGAATGACGGCAACGTGAGGCGGAACAAAGATGCCACCATATTTCTTGGCTGCCGACAATCCGAAGACGTGGTCGTCTTCATTAATCGTGCCGCCGACGGCGCAGAGCGAATTGTGACAGTTTGTCAGCACATACGGGAGCGGGAATTTTTCCATTCCCGAGGCTTTTGCCGTCTGGATGATACCGACAAAGGTAATGTCATGGGAAGCCATGGCATCGAACTTGATTTTCAAGTGTTCCATGGACCCTGATGTATTGTGATTTTTCAAGATAGAATAGGCGATGGTCCCCTTCCGCCCTTCTTCTTTCGAAATAGTCTTGCCTGTGAGCTGTCTGAGTTTGGCCACATCCTGTTCCGGTACGACATCTGTCCCGTGGACCAGGTACGCGCCTCCATCATATAACTGAATCATTCCAAGCCCTCCTTTGTCACCGCCTGGGCGATGGCTTTTCTCATCGTGAAAACAATGCAATCCATTTTCACAATATAAAAATTTAAGCATTTCAGTAAATATTATATCATAATTAAAACGGCCATGGCTACCCTTAAAACGTTTTATACTTTACGCGATTTTCATTTTACTTTCTCCATAATTATGCTATAATAACTTATACTTTGTAGGAATATGTTAAAAATCATTCCCAAAATAAACTTTATGAATATTCGTAGATAACCGATATTTTATAAGTTATTCTTCCATATTCATACTTGCAGGAAAGAGAGGAATCATCTTGGACAAAAATATTTATTTAGCCCAGTTTTATGGCAAGTCACAGAACTACACACAGATTCCCCGCGAATGGTTCACCAAGTACGGCGTAAAGCGCGGCCTGCGCAATGAAGATCATACTGGCGTCCTCGTCGGCCTGACCCGCATTGCCGATGTCGTCGGCTACCAGCGCGACGAAAAAGGCCAAAAAGTCGATTGCGACGGCGTCTTGTACTATCGCGGCATCGACATTCGCGAGCTGGCTAAAGTGGAAAATTATAGAGGCTATTTATACGAAGAAGCCAGCTTTCTCCTCCTCTTCGGTTATTTGCCGACTGAAGATGAACTGAATGCCTTCTGCAAGGTTTTACAAAACGGCTACGACCTGCCGGACGACTTCCTGGAAATGAACCTCCTGCGCCTGCCCGGCAAGAACTTAATGAATAAACTGCAGCACGCCCTGCTGACCCTCTATAACTACGATCCCGATCCTGATAACACCGACGTCTACCAGACTCTCCGCAAGGGCCTGAACATCATGAGCAAACTGCCGTCCATTGCAGTCTACGCTTATATGTCCAAAGTCCATTATTACAACCGCAAGAGCCTGGTCATCCACTATCCCCGCAAGGACTATTCGACGGCTGAAAACATCTTGTCCATGCTGCGGCCGGACAGCAAGTTCACGCCGAAAGAAGCGCAGCTCCTGGATCTCCTCTTATTTCTCCACGCCGACCACGGCGGCGGCACGAACTCGACGTTCACCAATATCGTCGTCTCGTCGACGGATACGGACCTCTACTCCAGCATGGCCAGCTCTGTCGGCGCCCTCAAGGGACCGCGTCACGGCGGCGCCAACATCCGCGTCTCCCTGATGATGGAACAAGTCATCGACGCCATCGGCATTAAGGCCACAGATGAACAAATCGTCGACGTCATCCACCAGATACTCAATAAGAAATTCAAAGGCTGTCACGATGGCCTGGTCTACGGCTTCGGCCACGCCGTCTACACCTTGTCGGACCCGCGCGCCGAAATCATGCGCCACTACTGCGGCATCCTGGCCAAGGAAAAAGGCATGACCGATATCTTCCGCTTCTACAACCGCTTCGAAAAGCTGGCCATGAAGACCTTGAAAGAAGAAAAAGGCGTCAACATGTGCAGCAACGTCGATTATTACAGCGGCTTCGCCTACAATATGCTGGGCATCCCGCGCGACCTCTATACACCGCTCTTCGTCATCAGCCGTATGGTCGGCTGGCTGGCCCACAACATCGAACACAAGCTGTATGATAACCGTATCGTCCGTCCGGCAGCGAAATACGTCGGCGACCTGATGGATTATATTCCCAGAAAGGACAGATAAATCATGAAGACAATTACCGTATTCAAAGGCGACGGCATCGGCCCGGAAATCACCGACGCTGTCCTGCAAATCCTCGACGCCACCAAGGCTCCCCTTTCCTATGAAATTTTCAACGTCGGCGCTGCCGAATATGAACGTCACGGCGCCCTTATCCCGGACGACGCTTTCGCTTCGTTTGAAAAGACCCATCTCCTGCTGAAATCGCCAATCACCACGCCTATCGGCAAGGGGTTCCGCTCGCTCAACGTCACGCTGCGCAACAAATACGATCTCTATGCCAATATCCGTCCGGCCAAATCGAATACGGCCGTCAAGACGCCCTTCCCCAACGTCGACATCGTCACTTTCCGGGAAAACACGGAAGACCTGTACATCGGCGTCGAATACAAGATGAATGAAGACACGGTCCACGCCATCAAGCTCATCACCCGCAAGGCCAGTGAACGCATCATTAAGGCCGCTTTCGACTACGCCGTAGCCCATGGACGCAAAAAGGTTACCTGCGTCCATAAGGCCAATATCCTCAAGATGAGCGACGGCTTGTTCCTCGACATCTTCCACACCATCGCCAAGGATTATCCGCAAATCGAAAGCGACGACAAAATCGTCGACAACACGTGCATGCAGATGGTCATGCGTCCGGAACAGTTCGATATCATCGTCACGCCCAACCTCTATGGCGACATCCTGTCCGACCTGACCAGCGGTCTCATCGGCGGCCTGGGCCTGCTCCCGTCCATGAACGTCGGCGACGACTATGCCATGTTCGAAGCCGTCCACGGCAGTGCCCCGGATATCGCCGGTAAACACATCGCCAACCCGACGGCTCTCTTGTGGTCGGCCTGCATGCTCCTGGAATATATCGGCGAAACGGCTATTGCCGCCAAGATCCGCAAAGCCGTCGACGAAGTCCTGGCCGAAAAACAGCATCTGACACCGGATTTGGGCGGCAGCGCCACGACGGAAGAATACCGCGACGCCGTCATTGCCAAACTGTAAGCTCAAAGGAGGTATTCCATGAAGATTACCGTCTTAGGCTGCGGCCGCTGGGGCAGTTTCCACGCCTGGTACGCCGACCACATCGGCCATGACGTCACCTTGTGGGGCCGTCCCGGTTCGCAGCACTTGCAGGAACTTTTAGAGACCCGGAAGAACGAATACCTGAGCCTTCCCGCTTCCATCTCGTTGACATCGGACCTGAAGGCCGCCCTGGACGCTGCCGATATCTGCATCATCTCCATCAGCGCCCAGCAGCTGCGCTCCTTTGCCCGTCATCTGAAAGCAGCCGGCTTTGCCCCATCCCTGCCCTTTGTCCTGGCCATGAAGGGCCTGGAGGAAGGGAGCGGCAAACGATTGACGACGGTCATGGCCGAAGAACTGGAACCGGCCGTACGCACGGCCGTCTGGGTCGGTCCGGGCCACGTCCAGGATTTCATCAGCGGCATGCCCAACTGCATGGTCATCGCCTCGGCTGATGAAGGCCTGACCCATTTCTTAGTCGATACCTTCACCAGTCCCCTCATCCGCTTCTACTATGGTCAGGACCTGTTAGGCATCGAAATCGGCGCTGCCGCCAAGAACGTCATGGGCATCGCCGCCGGTATGCTCGACGGCGCCCATCTGACCAGCCTGAAAGGGGCCCTCATGGCCCGCGGCGCTCACGAGCTCTCGGTCCTAGTCGCCGCCATGGGCGGCCAGGCCATGACCGTCTACGGTCTGAGCCACCTCGGCGACTACGAAGCGACCCTCTTTTCCCTGCACAGCAATAACCGCCGCTTCGGCCAGGACTTCATCGAAGGCAGGCCCTTCAAAAAACTGGCCGAAGGCGTCAGCACGACCGAAGCCCTCCTCGACTTATCCCAAAAATACGGCGTAGAACTGCCCATTACGGCAGCCGTCCATGCCATCATCAAAGAAAAAAAGGACCCCCACGAGGTCCTGAAAAATCTATTTCTCCGTTCTACTAAATGTGAATAATGAACTTGACGTAATTTAGCGGAAAGGGTAAAATAAACATGAAAAAGGTGCTGTCCGTAACGGGTCAGCCCCAAATAGCACTAAAGAATAATCGCCTTACTGCTTGGAGATGCAAAGGCGATTATTTTTTATTTAAAACCGCAAATAAGACAATCAGAAGTAACAATGTAATATTCAGATTATCCATGGGCCTCACCCCATTTCTGGGGCTTAAGTAACCGCCTATTGTTCGTGACAACACCTGACGATATTATACGAAATAAAAAATAACCTGTCAAAAAAATGCTAATGACAGGTTATTTTTTTATTTCCCTTGTTCAATCTGTTTGATTTCTTCCTGTGAAGCTGCTGTCAGGTCACCTCGTTCGAACTGCTTGTTATGGGGCATGTCGAGGATGAAGCGGTCGGCTTTGTTGAAGATGACCCGGCCTTCTTCCAGATCCAGGTCAAAGACGTGGCCGCCTTTTTTCCGGTCCGCTGAAATGAAGTGGGAATGCCAGCCCGACGTATTGACACCGCTCAAGTAGTCGGGAATGTAAATCCCGATGAGGCTGCCGTCTATATTTTCAAAGGTAAAGCGGCGTTCATCCGTTTCCAGGACTTTGGCAAAGGGCTTATAAGGCTCCTGCTGCTCCAGTTCGGTCCGGGCCGACACACGGCGGAAATGACCGTCGATGCGGACGATGTAGACGTCGTTGATGCCCAGCCGGCGGACATGTTCCGTCATGATTTCTTTCAAGGCTTCAATCGAAGGCTGATGTTTCAGCAAGACTGGTTCCTGATGCCGCAGCCACGTTACCGTCGCGAAGGGCGTTGTATCGGTCTGAGCCGCTTCTACTGCCGATTCGTCGCCTAAGACGCGGTAGGCGTGGCCGTCGATGACGATGAGTTCACCGGCTACGGCATGAAACGTGCCCAGCCCCGTATCTCCATGGAGCAGCAGTGTTTCCATATCCGTGCTGCCGTAATAATTGCCGCGGGCCAGGGCCTGCAGCGTAGACACCTGGTAAATGGCCTGGCGTTCTTCCCTTTCCATATAACCTTCCTTTCTTAAAGGCTGACTATTTTTCATTGCCCTTCTCCGCTTTTTCATCGCTATCCGGGCTTTCCTTGCGGGTCACTAAAATCTTATCGACCCGCAGGTTATCCATATCCATGACTTCAAAAGTGAAATTTTCCCATTCATACGTATCGGTTTCCCGCGGGATGCGGCCTACGCCATACGTCATGAGGCCGCCGAGGGTCTTATAGAGGTCCTCGTCTTCTTCGGGCAGGTCCTCTTCGATGTCGAAGAAGTCCTTGAATTCTTCAATGGTCAGCAGGCCTTCCATGAGCCATTCATTGGGACCGCGCTGGATGATGCGGTTCGCTTCTTCTTTCTTTTCTTCTTCACCGGCCGGCATGATGCCTACTAATTCTTCCAGGATATCGTGCAGCGTCAGGATGCCGCTGAAATTGCCGTATTCATCGAGAACGGCGACTTCATGGACACTGTGTTCGCGAAAGACGTGGACGACCTTCATGATGTCCATGGATTCGGGAATATAAATCGGCTTGTGGACGCTCTCTTCAACGATAGCTGTCAAAGAAACGTCCTTTTCCTTGCGGACAGCTGCATAGTATTTCTGAAAGATTTCGCTGACGGAAATCATGCCGATGAAATCATCCAGGGAACCCCGGCCTACGGGCAGGGTATTGTGATTGAAGGCCACCAGTTCCTGCATCATCGTCTCTTCCGGGTCCTCGACGTCAATCCAATCGACCTGGGTCCGGTTGGTCATGATATCGCCGACGTCCATATCGGCCAGGCGGAAGACGCGGTCTACCAGTTCCGGCTCTTCTTTTTCAAAGGCCCCCAGTTCGACGCCCTGTTCCAGGAGCAGCTTGATTTCATCTTCTGTGACGGGCAGGACTTCTGGCTTGTTGACGCCCATGATTTTCGTGACCACTGCCGTCGACCAGGACAGGATCCAGACGACCGGTGTACAGAGGACGGAAAAATAGAGCATCGGCCGGGCCAGGAGACAGGCGATTTTTTCCGGTTTGTCGATGGCAATGCGCTTGGGTACGATTTCACCGAGGATGATCGTCAAATAGGTGATGAAGGCGACGATGCCCGTCAGGCTGATCGTATAGGCATAATTTTCCAGGCCGGGGATCTTGGCGACGTATTTCGACAAGGGCCCGGCCATTTCCGTGCCCCCGTAGACACCGGTGAGCAGGCTGACCAGGGTAATGCCGAACTGGACCATGGAAAACATCTTATTCGGATTTTCACGCAGTTTCAGGACGATGGCCGCCGATTTGCTGCCTTCATCGGCCAGGGCTTCCAGCCGCGACTGATGGCAGCTGACGATGGCCATTTCCAACAGCGAAAAGATGCCATTGCCAAAAATCAGCAAAATGATGACGAGAAATTGTTTCCCTAGGGAAAACTCCACAATAGATACACCCTCCTTTTACCTCGCTACCACCAAGGACCGACGCCGATGCCGATGCCACCGTGGTGGTGCCAGCCGCCGCCCCAGCCAATGCCGATGCCGACGCCCACACCGGGTCCGCTGTGGGAGGATTCACTCCCATGACGGTCGGCTTCGTCGACGATGGTAAGGGTCTTGGTCACAGTCCGTACAGTATCACCGATCTTCACGTCGATGACCAGGTCGGTCTTGCCGGCCTGTAGCGGATGGATATTCATTTTTTCCGTAATATCGGCGATTTTGGTATTCAAACTCGTCGCTTTGACGTCATAAGGAATCATGCCCGGTACGTGGACGCGGATGATGCCGTAGCTGCCCAGGGGAATCTTTTTCGGATAGACGACGACTTCGACTTTGTCCATGAGTTTTTCCGTATTGCCGTAGATAAGGGCCGCATCATCGCCGGCCTGCAGTTTCCAGGCACAGCTTTCATCCTTGGCGACGAAATAGTTGCCCATGAGGACGTGAGATGCCGTATCATAGGCCTTTACATGATAGAAGTAATCGCCGACGAGGTTCTTATCGACGCGGAAATAGTAGCTGCCAACGAGTCCCGTCGTCTGGGACGGCAAATTCTGCAGCAGTCCCGTGACCTTATCGTAGGTACTCCCTTTCAGGATGTAAAAGTCATTGAGGTTCTTGACATTGACCGTCGGGTCTGTCAGGACGATGGCTGCCGTTTTTTCAGTACTGCCAGCTGCCGGCGCCTCTGCAGCCATGGCGGTCATGGCCGTGACGGTGAAACAAAGACTGGTCAAGAGTATTTGCCATTTTTTCATCGAAATCCCCTCCCATACACAGGGTAAAGCAGATCATTTTTTCAAGATAGAAATATTTTCGAGCCGTTCCATAGCCTTTTCCAGGGTTTCGTCGCGGACGGCGAACTGCAGCCGCGCCAGGTGATGGACCGGTTCGATGAAGAACGTCGACGCCGGCACCAGGGCGACGCCGACTTTTTCCGCCAAATCCCGGCAGAATGCCTCATCGTCGTCATAGCCATAGCCGCCGATATCGACGAGCATGTAGAAAGCCCCTTGCGGTACATTATGGCCGATGCCGATATCATCGAGGTGCTTCATGACGAAATCCCGCTTGCGCGTGTACATGGCCCGCAGACCCTGGTAATAGTCCGGCCCGAAACGAAGGCCCGTGATAGCCGCTTCCTGCAGCGGACTGGGCGCGCTGATGGTCAGGTAGACGTGGAGCTTCTTGATGGCTTCCGTGATTTCCGGCGGAGCAAAGATATAGCCCAGGCGCCAGCCCGTGATGGAATACGTCTTGGACAAGGAACCGCAGCAGAGGGTCCGTCCGTACATGCCGGGCAGGGTCGAAAAATACGTATATTCCGTCGGTTCATAGAGGATGTGTTCATAGACTTCGTCGATGACGACGAAAGTATCGTATTTTTCAGCCAGGCCGGAAATGACCAGCAACTCGTCGCGGCTGAAGACCTTGCCGCAGGGATTGGACGGGTTGCACAGGAAAATGACTTTCGGCCTCTGTTTAAAAGCCGCTTCCAGTTCATCGCCATCAAAAGTATAGTCCGGTTCCCGCAGGGAAACGTAAATCGGTTCGGCGCCGCAGAGCAGGGCATCCGTGCTGTACGCTTCGTAAAAAGGCGAAAAGAGGATGACTTTATCGCCAGGGTCGACGAGGGTCATCATGGCTGCCATCAAAGCTTCCGTCCCGCCACAGGTGACGACGACTTCTTTTTCCGGGTCGATAGTCTGTCCCGTGAACTGCCGGCGGCAGTCGGCCATGGCCTGGCGCAGATTGGCTGCGCCAGGGTCCATACTGTACTGATGAGGTCCTTCCTGAGCGACCTGGCTGAGGCGGTCGCACATGGCCTGAGGAGGCGGGAAATCAGGGAACCCTTCAGCCAGGTTGATGGCTCCGGAAGCTTCGGCAATGCGCGACATCCGGGCGATGACCGATTCTGTGAACAATTCGATTTTTCGGGAAAGTTTCGGCATAATGTCTCCTCTTATAAATCCAGGTTGCGGACTTTCTTGGCGTTTTCTTCGATGAACTTGCGGCGTGGTTCGACTTTGTCACCCATGAGGACCGAGAAAATGCGGTCCGCTTCGGCAGCATCTTCCAGTTCGACTTTGAGCATCGTCCGGTTTTCCGGGTCCATCGTCGTTTCCCACAACTGTTCCGGGTTCATTTCGCCCAGGCCTTTGTAGCGCTGGACGACGACGCTGTTGTTATCGCGGCCCAGTTCATCGAGTTTGGCCTGCATCGATTCATCCGTATAGAAATACCAGACCTGTTTGCCCTTACGTACCTGGTAGAGCGGCGGCTGGGCGATATAGACGTGGCCATCCGTGATGAGGGGCTTCATGAAGCGATAGAAGAAGGTCAGGAGCAGCGTCCGGATGTGGGCGCCGTCGACGTCGGCATCGGTCATGATGATGATCTTATCATAACGGCGTTTGCTCAAGTCAAATTCCTGGCCGATGCCCGTACCGAAAGCGGTGATCATGGAACGGATTTCATCATTGGCCAGGATCTTGTCGAGGCGGGCTTTTTCGACGTTGATGATCTTGCCGCGCAAGGGCAGGATGGCCTGGAAACGGCGGTCACGGCCCTGCTTGGCACTGCCGCCAGCCGAATCCCCTTCGACCAGGTAGATTTCCGTCTGGTCCGGATTCTTTTCCGAGCAGTCTGCCAATTTACCGGGAAGGCTGCTGATTTCCAGAGCATTCTTGCGGCGCGTCAGTTCCCGGGCACGACGGGCGGCCTGGCGGGCGCGGGACGCGGAAATAGTCTTGGTGATGATAGCCTTGGCTTCGGACGGATGTTCTTCAAAAAATTCCTTCAAGCCATCTGAAATGATATTGTCGACGATGCCCTTGACTTCGCTGTTGCCCAGCTTGGTCTTGGTCTGGCCTTCGAACTGCGGTTCCCGGACCTTTACGCTGATGACGGCCGTCAAGCCTTCGCGGACGTCTTCGCCGGACAAGTTGTCTTCATTTTCCTTAATGATACCCGCACTGCGGCCATAATCGTTGATGGTACGCGTCAGGCCGGACCGGAAGCCGCTCAGGTGCGTGCCCCCTTCTTCGGTGAAGATATCGTTGACGAAGGTCAGGATATTTTCGCTGTAGCCGTCGTTGTACTGCATGGCAATATCGACGATAACCTTATTCTTTTCGCCGTCGACGTTGATGATCGTCGGGTTGACGGCCTGATGGCTCTGGTTGAGAAATTCGACGAACGACGTCAGGCCGCCTTCGTAGCAGTAAACTTCGCTCTTGCCTTCGCCGCGCTTGTCAGTCAGCGTGATGTGCAGGCCCTTATTGAGGAAGGCCAGTTCGCGCAGGCGCGTCTTCAAAGTATTGAAATCATAGACCGTGTCCGGGAAGATTTCGTGGTCCGGCTTGAAGGAAACTTTCGTCCCCGTTTCTTCGCCAGCTTCCAGGGGACGGATTTTCCGGAGCGGTTCGTCCGTCACGCCGCGGGTGAAAGAAATGCCCCATAAGTAGCCATCGCGCTTGACCTGGACCTTCGTCCAGACACTGAGAGCGTTGACGACGGAAATACCGACGCCGTGGAGGCCGCCGGAGATAGGATAGCCGTCGCCGCCGAATTTCCCGCCGGCATGGAGGACAGTCAGGACGACTTCGACAGCGGGCTTGCCGATCTTATGCATGGCTACGGGGATACCACGACCATTATCGACGACAGTAATGCTGTTATCTTCCTGGATCGTCACTTCGATGTGCGTACAATATCCGGCCAGGGCTTCGTCGATACTGTTATCGACGACTTCGTAGACCAGATGATGAAGGCCTCGTGTCGATGTACTGCCGATGTACATCCCAGGCCGTTTGCGGACGGCTTCCAAGCCTTCCAATACTTGAATCTGTTCGGCACCATATCTAGCTTTGTCTTTCGACATAGAGATTCTCAACTCCTGTTTCTTGCAATTTTAGTGATCCATTTAGGCAATCTAACACTTTATTATACCTTAAATTCAAACATTTTTGAATACATACCTTGCCTGGCGCAGACACTTCTGATAACGCCGGACCATCGTTTCCCCCGTGACCGGCAGGGCAAAGACCTGTTCTCCCGTGATGACCAGGCAGCGCCAGTCCCTTTCCGGTATCCCGTCGACAGCCACCAGGGGAAGGCACAGGTGCTTGCGGACGGACCGGCCCGGATGACCGTTCAGGTTGATGATGGCGACGATATCGCCGGCAGGGATGGAAATCTCACGGCTCAGGTGAAGATACATGGTCGTCTTTCCTCCTATATTTGGCAACGAGGTTCTCAATGAATTTCGGCGGAATCTCACCGGGAACGCGGCGGGTGATGAGCATAGCCAGAGTGAAATCATCGGCCGCCGTATCGTATTCATAATAGACCTTTTCAATATACGTATAAATCAGGTTCCGGCGGACTTCATTATACGCCTGTTCCACATCGCCTGCCGTCACCGGTACCTGGAGATAAGCGGCCAGGGCTTCCCACGACAGCCAGGGCATGTCGTCGAGGTGGGAACGGATCTGCCGTTTCAAGGCCTGCCGGGCCTCACTGCGGCAAAAGAGACATTCCTTTTCGCCAGGCGCCATCCAGCGGCCGCAGCGGGGACAGGCGGCGAAGCCTTCCAGCTCATAGGCCTTCTTCCGCTTGGCCTGGGCAAAGCGGAGCTGAACGACTTTTTCCCGCAGTCCTTCTGGCAGATGAGCCGTTTCCCGGCGGATATGGGCCACCGTTGCGTCATCCAGGCGCACCTGGCTGACAGTCTCTTTAGGAAAGACATCTTCCACCTCGCCTTCCAGGGTCTCATAGACCGTCCGGACCGGCTTCTTTCCTTTTTTGACAAAACGGACATCGGCAATGGCCCGATGCCCGACATAAGAATTAATTTCCTCTATTATTTTATTTTTATACATAAACAAGTAATTCATATAGACCGGGTTCATGACGGCAATGATGACCTGTTTATCCTTAAAATCTAATATATATGAATATTTAGCAATCTGTTCGCCTGCAATCTGCTTCCAGTCCCGTTTGGCCTGGTACAGGTGATAGGGCAAAAGAAGCCGGGTCTGCTCCAATACCTTCGGTATGGCTAAACCGGCTTTTTTTAATTCAAGACTGCGTTCCTCCATGAGACAGCACCTTCCCTTTTTCAATACAAATGGGATGACACCCGGCCATGCCGGCAAAGATGTCCGGCTCCGTCGTCGTAATGAACGTCTGGATACGGTCGCGGACAAAGTCGAGCAAGGCCTGCCGGCGATCCGGGTCCAGTTCGCTCATGACGTCGTCCAGGAGCAATACGGGATATTCGCCCGTCTCGGACTTGACGTATTCCAGCTCTGATAATTTCAAGGCCAGGACGGCCGTCCGCTGCTGTCCCTGGGAACCGTATTTCCGCAGGTCTGCCGGGCCGACGGAAAAGACGAGGTCGTCCCGATGAGGGCCGACGGATGTTGCCTGACGGCGGACGTCTTCTTCCAGATGGCGCTGCAAGAGCGTATAGTACCATTCCGGATCGGTCTGATGGCTCCGGTCGCCGCCGCCGTAGGGCTGAACATATGTTAGGTCCAGCATCTCCTGGCCCCGGCTCAATCGCTTGTGGAGGACGCCGGCCAGAAAGGCCAGCTTGTGCAGGGCCGAAAGCCGCTTGGCTACCAGCGAGGCCGCAAAGCCGGCAATCTGGCGGTCCCATTCCTCGATGGGATGGATGCCTTCATATTTCATTTTCTTCAGCAAGAGATTGCGCTGGGAAATAGCCCGGTTATACTGCAGCAGTTCCTGGTAATAGGACCGGCTGACCTGGGAAATCTCCATGTCCATGAACCGGCGCCGCAGGGACGGGCTGCCCTTGATGAGCTGCAGGTCGTCCGGCGAGAACAGGACTTCGTTGAGCGTCCCGACAAGTTCCTTCTGGGGAACTTTTGTTTCATTGACCCAGAGTTCTTTCTTGGCCGTCTTCGATAAGATGATCTTCAGCTGCTGCCGCGTTTCGCTCCGCCTGAACTGGATGATGACGCTGGCCTGGTCCTGGTTCCAGCTGATGAGGTCGGCGTCGGCTATGCCCCGGTAGGACTTGCCGATGCCTCCCATATATAAGGATTCCAGGAGATTCGTCTTGCCCTGGCCATTCCTCCCGTACAGGAGGATGATGGCTTTGGGAAAAGTGATCACTTCGTCCTCATAATTGCGGAAACGGTGGAGCCGGACCGATTCAATCATCATAATTATTCACCTTTAATCAAATACGTACCGATACCTTTAATTTCGACTTTGTCTCCCGGATAGAGTTTTTTGCGTTTAGCAGTGCATAAATTTCCATTTACAAAAATTTTCTTTTCGTCCAGCAGGAAGCGGATTTCACCGCCGCTCTGTAAAATACTGGCCCATTTCAAGAATTGGTCGAGCTGGATCATCGCGGTCGTAATAGTTACTGTTTCCATCATTTTGTCCTCATAGGCGTTACAACAAATACACAAGACGTATCTTCTTTATCCTGGACCAGCATGGGGCTGTTTTCCTTAGATTTCAAGATGACTTCCGAATCATGGCAATGTTTCAGGATATCGAGGATGAATTTCCCGTTAAAGGAAATGTCCAGGCCCTGGCCTTCCAGATGGCAGGGAACGTAATCTTCGACGGTCCCGTAATCGGGATGCTGGCTCATGAGCTTGATCTGATCGTCGGCGACAATGAAGTTGATGACATTGTACTGGGCATCTTTGGCTACGATGGAAGCGCGTTCGACGGCGCCCGTAAATTCCGCCCGGTCTACGGTGACGACGCACTTGAAGTCACTCGGGATGACGCGCCGATAATTTGGGAACTCCCCTTCGATGAGCCGCGTCCGGATGTAGACATTGCCGAACTGGACGGCCAGGTAATTCCGGACCGCCGTGATTTCTACCGTTTCCGGGATATCCGTCGGCAGCTGGCGGGAAATTTCTGATAACAGTCGGCTGGGGATAACGGCCTGCAGCGGATTATCCACAGGTTCATCCAAGGTGGCCGTCTTCAAAGCCAGGCGGTGCGTATCCGTAGCGACCATGGTCATCTGGTCGCCCTGGACATCGAGGTAAGTCCCCATGAAAATCGGCCGGGCCACGTCGGTGGCACAGGCATAGGACGTATTATCGATGAGGTCTTTCATGACGACGCTCGTCGTCGTAAAGCTGGCATAGCCGTTTTCGACGATTTCGACTTCATTGAAATCATCGGGATTCATGGTCAGACATTCAAACTTGAGTTTGCCGCCTTTGATCATAAGCTGCGTATCGGCATCTTCCTTGATGATTTCGATTTCATCGCTGGGCAGGCGCCGGGTCAATTCCATTAAATACGGATTGGCAATAAAAGCTTCCCCGCCTTCTTCAATGATGCCGGGAACTGTAATCTTGATGCCCATGTCGTAGTCATTGGCCTGGAACTCGATGATACCATGCAGGGCTTTGATAAGCAAGCCGTTTTCAGAAGATATGTTGTTGCTTTTGTTCTGAGCGACTTTCTGGACTGCCTGCAGGCCTTTGTTCAGATCTTCTTTTTTCAGTTTTAGTCTCAATGGGTTATCCTCTTTTCTGCGCTGAGTAAATTAATTAAATGTGAATTAAAAAATAGTAGTCTTAGTAATAGAGGCTGTGAATTTGTGGATAAGTGGAAAAAGTCAGCTATTTTAACCTATCCACACCTGTGGACAACGTGTGGATAAAACGTTGATTTTTATCCACATTTCCACTGTGGATTTCTTTTTTCGACTTATCCACAATGTATGTACAATTTTATCCGCCTAGTTATCCACACCGCGGATTTCATTCATCATCTTTTCCAGATGCTCCTTGAAATGGCTGTCCTTGTCGATTTTTTTCCGGATCTGGGAGCAGGCATGCATGACTGTCGTATGGTCGCGGCCGTTGAAGGCTGTCCCGATATGGGGATAGGTATTCCCCGTCAGTTCACGGCACATGTACATGGCAATCTGCCGCGGCAGAGCGATGTCCTTGGTCTTTTTCTTGCCCATCAGTTCTTTATAATTGATGTTATAGTGCTGGCAGATATAGGTCGTGATTTCATCGATGGTGATGTATTTCTTCTCATCCTGGGCATCCGTAATATAGTGGATGGCATGTTTGACCAGGGGCAAAGTGACGTTGCTCTTGGATTGTGACGCTTCCAGGAGGACACGGATAAAGGCGCCGTGCAGTTTACGGATATTTTCACTGACATTGGCTGCGATATAATTGAGGGCATCCAGGTCGCAGGTGATATTTTCTTTTTCAGCCCAGGCCCGCAAGATGGCCGTACGCGTTTCCAGATCAGGCGGTTCAATCTGGGTGACCATGCCGTTTTCAAAGCGCGAACGCAGACGTTCTTCCAATTTCTTGATATCCCGTGGCGGCCGGTCGCTGGTGAAGACCATCTGCTTTTTGTCCTGGTAGAGCTTATTGAAGGTGTGGAAAAATTCTTCTTTCGAGCTTTCTTTATCGCCACGGCCCAGGAACTGGATGTCGTCGACGAAGAGGACGTCGACGTTGCGGTAACGGCGGCGGAAGCTTTCCGTGTTCTTGTCCTGGATACACTGGATAAATTCGTTGACGAAGTCTTCGCTGGTGATACAGAGGAGACGCATATTGGGGAAGTTCTTCAGCAGTTCGTGACCGATGGCGTGCATCAGGTGTGTCTTGCCCAGGCCGCTGCCGCCGTAGATGTAGAAAGGATTCCACTTCTGGGCCGGTGCCGCTGCAATGGACTTGGCCACGGCCGTAGCGACGCGGTTGCTGTTGCCGACGATGAAGTTATCAAAGGTATAATCTTTATTTAAATTATTATTATAAGGGGTTTCATCGGGTTTGACGGGAACGGCTTCTTTGACGATGGGCATCGGAGCCGTATTGTCGTCACTGATGGGCAACTCAGGCTGGACCCATTCTGTCTGTCCTGACGGGACGGAGTGCGTATCCGGGACTACAGTTTCCGTCGGTGCAGGGGTGGCAGCCGGCTTGGACGGCAGAGTAATGGTTTCGGCGACGGCTTCGGACTGGCTTTCCCCGGCAGGTTTCTTTTCCTGGCTTGTGATCAGCTGGACCCGCGTCGGGCGGCCGATGGCGTCTTGGGCGACCGTCTCCAGGATGTCCGTATATTTTTTGCTGACGTAATCGCGGAGAAAATTCGTCATCGTGTCCAATATGAGAAGATTCTCTTCTTCAGAATAAGAGTAGGGAATGATGTTGCCTTCAAACCAGTTGGTAAAAATCTCTTTGGGCAAGACTTGTTTCAGGTTAGCCAGCATTTTTTCCCATAAGCTGAGCAGGTCCATAATAATCCTTCCAATCTGTGCGTAAAATTGTGCGTGACATAGAGTGTACCATATAAAGTGTATATGTGTATAGCCTGAATTGTGGATAAAGGGGATAAGGGGGACACAAAAAGGCGGAAAGACGATAATCATCGAATTTCCGAGGGCTTATCCACTTATCCACAAAATGTGGATAGATTGTTGACAACTTATTTATCTATCCACATTTTACAACAAAACCGAAATTATGGGAAGAAAATTTTCTTGGAATACTTATACAGAAGGTATACGCAAAAAGCATAGGGCTTAAAAAATGGGACTTGACAGCCAGAAGCTGGCTTACTATAATTAACCTGTTATGGTGTAAATTCATTTACTGTCAATGACGACAAAGGAGGTGTCTAGCTTGAAACAGACATATCAGCCGAATACATTGTGGAGAAAGAGAACTCATGGCTTCCGCGAAAGAATGAAGACAAAAGGCGGCCGCATGGTTTTGAAAAAACGCCGCATGAAAGGCAGAAAGAAACTCTCTGCTTAATTATTACGAGATAAACAGAAAAGTTCCGGATGGCGGAATTTTTCTGTTTTTCTGGCATTTTTAGGACAATTACGTATGTATGAACTAACAAAAGAGCAACGGCTGTGCAAAAATCATGAGTACCAGCTCGTATACCGCCGCGGCAAGTCGTATGTCAACCGCCGCGTCGTCCTGTACGTCCTGCCGCGCTCACCGAAACAGCCGACCCGGATTGGTTTCGTAACGGGTAAGAAAATCGGCTGCGCCGTCGAACGCAACCGCTGCCGCCGCCTGATGAAGGAAGTCTATCGCCTGCACCAGTTTGAATTGCGCGATGGTTTCGACTTGGTCCTCATTGGCCGCAGCAGTTTAAAATACGCCGGATACAAAGACGCAGAACACAGCATCCTGCAGTTATTCCGGCATGCCAGGGTATTAAAGAAGAAGTGATGACACATGAAACGGTGTTTCATAGCCCTTATCCGGTTTTACCAGTTGTTCATATCGCCCCTTCACCGGCCGTGCTGCCGGTTTTATCCGACTTGTTCTGCTTATGCCGTCGAGGCCTTGCAGAAGTACGGTGCTGTCAAAGGGAGTTATTTGGCACTAAGGCGCATTTTAAAATGCCATCCCTTTCACAAAGGCGGATATGATCCGGTACCGTAGATCCCTATTTTTACAACTGAACAGGAGTTGAGCGTATTGGGCTTTTTCAGTGGAATAATGGATGTCCTCAGCGGTATTATGACGACATTCATGAATTACTGCTATGCATTTACCCAGAATGTAGGCTATCCGAGCTATGGCGCTGCCATTATCATGCTTACTTTGATCATCAAATTGGTTCTGGCACCGCTTACGGCGAAACAGATCCGTTCCATGGAAGGCATGCAGACCTTGCAGCCTAAGATCAAAGAATTACAGAAGAAATATAAGGGCAATCAGAAAAAGATGCAGGAAGAAATGACCAAACTGTATCGGGAAATGGGCGTCAACCCCTTGTCGGGCTGTCTGCCGATCCTCATTCAGATGCCATTCCTCATCGCTATTTTCTATGCTCTACGGGAATATCCCTATGACCCGGCTTTCGAAAGCTTCTTATGGCTTCCCAGCCTGGGCCAGCCGGACCCCACATATATCATGCCGGTACTGTCGGCAGTTTCGACTTATTTCATCCAGAACCAGATGTCCGGTGCGCAGGTAGCGGCTTCGGATGCACAGGCCAAGCAGCAGAAGATCATGAAGATCGTCATGCCCTTGTTCATCGGCTGGATCAGCTTGAATTTCCCCAGCGGCCTGGTCATTTACTGGGTTGTTTCTAACGTATTCCAGTGGGCACAGCAGTACCTCATGACCCACCTCAAGAAAAAAGGAGCACGATCAGAAGCATGAGTACCATCGAAACTACAGGAAAAACGATTGAAGATGCCGTCCGTTCCGGCCTGGTACGTCTCGGCAGAATGAAAGATGAAGTCGACATCGAAGTCTTGGAAGAACCGAAAAGCGGCTTTTTCGGCTTCGGCAGCAAGCCGGCTAAGGTACGTATCACCGAAAAAGAAGGCGTACCCGTCGTCCCGGCTATGGAAAGCCAGCTGGAAGAAGCCGAAAAAACGGCGGCTCCGGAAGCTGCCGAACCGGCTGTCCGCGTAGAAGCAGAAAGCCTTCCTCAGGAAGATACGGTATTGGCTGTACCGGAAACGGCCGAAGCTGCTGAAGAAGCCTTCACGGCAGAAGAAGCAGCGGCTAAGGCCAAGGCCTTCCTCCAGGAAGTCCTCAAGAACATGGGCATCGACGTCGTCATCGAAAAGATGATCAAGTCCGATAAAGTCCTGCTTCACCTGCATGGCAAGAACCTGGGCATCCTCATCGGCAAACACGGCCAGACCCTGGACGCACTCCAGTACCTGACCAACTTGACGACGAACCAGGGGGAAACGACGCGTCATTTCATCATGCTCGACGTCGAAAATTACCGCCATCGCCGCGAAGAAACGCTGAAACAGCTGGCTATTCGCCTGGCGAACCGCGTCAAAAAGAGCGGCGACCGCGTCGTCCTGGAACCGATGAACGGCTATGAACGCAAGATCATCCACGTGACCTTGCAGAACGATCCCCAGGTCCGCACGGAAAGTGAAGGCCAGGATCCCTATCGCCACGTCGTCATCTATAGCCAGGAATAAGTATTTAGTTTATGGATTATATAAGGAGCTGTCACATCGAGGCAGCTCCTTTTAGAATATGAAAGGAGTATTGACCTATGTACGATACGACCGATACGATTGCGGCCATTGCCACTCCTTTGGGGGAAAGCGGTATCGGCGTCATCCGTATCAGCGGCAGCCATGCTTATGCGGTCGGCGACGCCATTTTCCGCAGTCCTTCCGGAAAACCCCTGGCCCAGCGCCGGGACCGTTCCATCCAGCATGGTCTCGTCGTCGCCGATGACGGCCGCCCTGTCGATGAAGTACTGATGCTCATCATGAAGGGCCCCCATTCCTATACGGCAGAAGACGTACTGGAAATCCAGTGCCACGGCGGCCGCAAAGCCCTGGAAGAAATCCTCAGCCTGGTCCTGGCCCACGGCGCCCGTCTGGCCAATCCCGGAGAATTTACGCAGCGGGCTTTTGTCAACGGCCGCATCGATCTGGCCCAGGCCGAAGCCGTCATGGATGTTATCCAGGCCAAGAGCCGTCAGGGCCTGACCAGTGCCGTCAATCAGCTCGAAGGCCGCCTGTCCAAGGTCATCGGCGCCATGCGCCATGAGCTGACCGATTTCATTACCCGCCTGGAAGTGACTATCGATTATCCTGAAGAAGACCTGGAAGACATTACGGTCCCCGATGTAGCCGGTGCCATCCGCAAGCAGCTGGCGTCCCTCGATGAGATGCTGGAAGCTTCCCACGATGGCCGCATCATTCGCGACGGCGTCATGGCCGCCATTGCCGGCACGCCGAACGCCGGCAAGTCGAGCCTGCTGAACCGCCTGCTCCAGGAAGACCGGGCCATCGTCACCGACGTGCCGGGGACGACGCGGGACGTCCTGGAAGAATGGATTTCCCTCAAGGGCGTCCCGGTCTGCCTCGTCGATACGGCGGGTATCCGGGAGACCGATGATACAGTCGAAAAAATCGGCGTCACCAAGGCCAAGGCCTACATGGATAAGGCCGATATCATCCTCGTCGTCATCGACAGCTCGCGGCCCCTTTCCGAGGAAGACCGGGCCATCCTGGAGGACACGAAGGAGCGAAATGTCCTCATCGTCCTCAATAAGAGCGACTTGACGCCTGTCGTTGCGGAAAAAGACCTGGGACAGTATGGTCATCCCGTCCTGTCCTTGTCGGCCGGCACCGGGGAAGGCCTGGAAGCCTTGAAAGAACAGCTCCTGTCACTGGCGTTGTCCCATGCCGATACGGCCGGCAGCGCCCTGCTCACCAACACGCGCCATATCGAACTGGTGCGCCAGAGCCGGGAAGCCTTGAAACGGGCCCTCGATTCCATCGAAGCCGGCATGCCTGTCGACTGTGCCGTCGTCGACCTGCGCGAAGCCTGGGACCTCTTGGGTTCGATTACTGGCGATACCGTTCACGACGATATGGTCGAAGAAATATTCAGCCGATTCTGTTTAGGTAAATAAAGGGGTGGAACTATGTTTGTAGTCGATACATACGATGTCATCGTCATCGGTGCCGGTCATGCCGGCTGCGAAGCGGCCCTGGCCAGTGCCCGTCTGGGCGCCAAGACCCTGATGGCGACGTTGAACTTAGATAATATTGCCCTCATGCCCTGTAATCCCGCCGTCGGTGGTCCGGGCAAGAGCCATCTCGTCCGGGAAATCGACGCCCTGGGCGGGGAAATGGGCATCAATACGGATAAGACCTGCCTCCAGATGCGGATGCTCAATACCGGCAAGGGACCGGCTGTCTATTCGCTCCGGGCCCAGTCCGATAAGAAGATGTACCAGCTGGCCATGACCAAGACCCTGGAAAACCAGGAAAACCTCGATGTCAAGCAGCTCATGATTACGGATCTCCTCGTCGAAGACGGCGCCGTCATCGGGGTCCGGACGGAACTGGACGAAGTCTATAAAGCCAAGTGCGTCATCCTGGCGACGGGGACCTACCTCAAGGGGAAAATCATCATCGGCACCTGCACCTATTCCGGCGGCCCCATCGGCCAGCGCTCGGCCGAAGACCTGTCGGGGTCGCTCCTCAAGGCGGGCCTCAAGCTCATGCGCTTCAAGACAGGGACGCCGGCCCGCGTCGACCGCCGCACCCTGCGGACGGACGAAATGGCCAAACAGGAGGGCGATAAAGACGGCCATGCCTTTTCTTTCCTGTCGGAACGCAAGGACCGCAACAAAGAATGCTGCTGGCTGACTTTCACCAATGAAGAAACGCATAAGATCATCCGCGACAACCTCGATCGGGCGCCGATGTGTAACGGCATCATCACCGGCATCGGCCCGCGTTACTGCCCGTCCATCGAATCGAAGATCGTCCGCTTTGCCGATAAGAAGCGGCATCAGTTGTTCATCGAACCGGAAGGTGAATCGACGGAAGAAATGTACGTCCAGGGCATGAGCACCAGCATGCCCGCTGACGTCCAGTACGCCTTCCTGCGGACCATTCCGGGCCTGGAAGATGTCAAGATCATGCGTCCTGGTTACGCCATCGAATACGACTGCCTGGATCCGACACAGCTCACACCATGGCTGGAAACGAAGAAGATTTCCGGCCTCTTCTCGGCAGGCCAGGCCAACGGCACCAGCGGCTACGAAGAAGCGGCTGCCCAGGGCCTCATGGCCGGCATCAACGCGGCCTTGAAGATACAGGGGAAGGATCCGTTCATCCTGACCCGTTCTGAAGCCTATATCGGCGTCCTCATCGACGACTTGGTCACCAAGGGCACGAATGAACCGTACCGCATCATGACCAGCCGCAGCGAATACCGCCTCATCCTGCGCCAGGATAATGCCGACCTGCGCCTGACTCAGAAAGGCTACGATTTGGGCCTGGTCACGAAGGAACGGTACGACCGTTTCACGGCCAAGAAAGAGGCTATCGAACAGGGCATTGCCGCCTTGAAAGAGATTTCGGTCACGCCGTCCAAGGCCAACCTGGAAAAACTGGAACGCCTGGGTACGGCACCGATTCACACGGCTATTACGGCCTATGACCTCCTGCGCCGCAATGATGTCGATTATGAAGCCTTGCGGACGGTCTTCGACCTGCCGGAACTGGCTGCCGATGTGGAAGAAGAAATCGAGATCATGATCAAATACGAAGGCTATATCAGCCGTCAGATGGAACAGGTTGAAAAGATGAACCGCCTGGAACAGAAGAAGATGCCTGCCGACATCGTCTATGCCGATATCGATACCCTGTCGGCCGAAGCCCGGCAGAAACTCGACGAAATCCGGCCCTTGTCCCTGGGCCAGGCCAGCCGTATCTCCGGCGTCTCGCCGGCGGATATCACGGCCCTGCTCATCGTACTGGAACAGCACAGCCGGGAGGAAAAAAATCATGTTTCGCAGTGAATTAGCACAGGCCCTGAAGGCCATGGACCTCAGCGTATCAGAAAGCCAGCTGGCACAGTTCTGCACCTTTGACGAAGCTTTAGTCGAAACGAACAAGGTCATGAACCTGACGGCCATTACCGATCCGAAAGGCGTCGCCATCAAGCACATGGCCGACAGCCTGTCCTGCTATGACCCGGCTTATTTCAAAGATGGCGCCAGCGTCCTCGATCTGGGGACCGGTGCCGGTTTTCCCGGCCTGCCCCTGCTCATTTACCGGCCGGATCTGAAGGTGACCTTCTTCGATTCCCTGCAGAAGCGGCTGACTTTCCTGGAAAAGGTCGTCTGTGATTTGGGACTGACCGCTTCGTTCCTCCACGGCCGGGCTGAAGAAATGGCCCATAAACCGGAATACCGCAGTGCCTTCGATATCGTCACCAGCCGGGCCGTGGCCCGCCTGAACATCCTGGCCGAATGGGCCCTGCCTTACGTCCGGACCGGCGGCTATTTCGTTTCCCTCAAAGGGGCCCAGTATGAAGAAGAACTGGCGGAAGGCGAAAAAGCCCTGCAGATCCTGGGCGGCAAAGTCGCCGAAGTCCGGCCGGTCCGCCTGCCGGGCCTGGACGATGTCCGCGCTGTCCTCTATATCGAAAAAGTAAAGGAAAGCCCCAATAAATATCCCCGCAAGCCAAAGATGGCTGCGAAAAATCCCTTATAGAGAAAGAAGTGTACGCTATGTCTTTGAAAAAAATCCTCTGTCTGGCCGCTGCGGCCTGCCTGACCGTATCGGCTGCTGTCTTTGCCGATACACCGCAGCCGCCTGAAATCAGTGCTCATGCTGCCTATGTCATGGATGCCGATACAGGCGACACGCTCTATGCGAAAAATGCCGATGACCGGGCCTATCCGGGCAGCACGACGAAAATCATGACCTGCATCCTCGGCGTCGAACTGGGCAAGGCACAGGGTAAATTGGATCAGCCTATCAACATTACGAAAGATGTCTACGATATCGAAAGCGATGCGTCCGTCCTGGGTATCGACCCGGGCGACCAGATCACCCTGCGCAATGCCATGACCGGTATGATGACTGTATCCGGCTGTGATGCCACCATTGCCGTCGCCGAAACGGTTACGCCGAGTCAGGCCGATTTCGTCGCCAAGATGAACGAAAAAGCAGCCGCCCTGGGCTGTACGAATACTCATTTCGCCAATCCCCATGGCCTGCCGGACAGCGACCACTATTCGACAGCCCGCGATATGGCGACGATGGCCGCTTACGGCATGAAACTGCCGGAATTTCGCGATATGGTCAGCCACAGTGAATACGACATGCCCTATATCAACGGCGGCTCCAAGCACTGCACGACGACGAACTATTTCCTGACCAGCGGCTTCCCCGGTGCCAACGGCATCAAGACCGGTACGACCAATGCCGGCGGTCCCTGTCTGGTCGCATCGGCTACGCAGGACGGCCGGACCGTCATCGCCTCTATCATGAATTCGGACGACCGCTTCGGCGATGCCCAGAAACTCATGAGCTATGGCTTCTCCGTACTGAAACCGGTCGAACCGGCAGAAAACGTCTATATCCTGCGCCAGGCACCGGCAGGCCAGACCTTGTCGGATATCAAGGAAAAACAGGCCCAGGCTGCTGAATTAGCTTCCCAGCAGAAGAAAGAAGCAGCCACGGCGGCAGCTTCTACGGCTGCGGCCAAAGCACCTGCTAAAGCAGATACGGCCGTAAAGACAACGGCTGCGACAGTGGCTAAAACGGCAGCTAAGACGACGGTGAAGACCGCTGCCAAAGCGGATACGGCTAAGACAAGTAAGCCGGCTGTTTCCAGCCAGCCTTACGTTCCCTTTTCGCCGGCCGCCTAAAAAAGGATATTGACAATCTCTGTCCATATTCGTATAATAAACGCATCAGCAGATCCGTACAGGACTGACGGAATCAAGTGGAGTCACCACGTGAACTGTACGGACCCTTTCATGCCGACCGTCTGGGCAAGAGTATGCTACATATTCTTGAGCCAGGCGGCCGGTATTTTTTTTCGCCAGCCTGGCTCCTCACAAGGAGTGTTGTCTAATGAAACGAAATCGCTGGCTCATCGCCCTGTCTGCCATGGGGCTCCACCTCTGTATCGGCAGTGTCTATGCCTGGAGCGTCCTCACCAAGCCCATTATGGAATCCATGGGATTTACCCTCAAGGAAACGACGTGGACCTTTTCCCTGGCCATCTTGTTCCTCGGTTTGTCGGCCGGCTTTTTGGGCAGTTTTGTCCAGAAAATCGGGCCCCGTAAATCGGGCCTCTTATCGATGACCTGCTTCGTCACGGCCATGTTCGGTACGGCAGCAGCTCTCTACGCCCACAGCCTGCCCATGCTCTACGCCTTTTACGGCGTCATCGGCGGCATCGGCCTGGGAACGGGCTATATCACGCCCGTATCGACTCTGGTCAAATGGTTCCCGGAAAACCGGGGCTTCGCTACGGGTCTGGCCATCATGGGCTTCGGCTTTGCCAGCCTCATTGCCGGCCCGGCTATGCAGCTCTTGGTCCAGCATTTCGGCCTGGTCGCCAATTTCATCATCCTCGGCTGCGTCTATATGGTCATCATGACGGCTTCGTCGCTCTACCTGGCATCGCCTGCTGCCGGTGACGTCCCGGCCAAGGCCGAAAAAGAAGGAACTGTCGAATATGCCGACGCCCAGCCGCAGTTTACCGTCCGCCAGGCCATGAAGACCTGGCAGTTCTACGCCATCTGGTGGCTCTTCTTCACCAACATCACCTGCGGCATCGCCCTGCTGTCCGTCGCCTCGCCGATGGCCCAGGACGTCGTCGGCATGTCGCCGTTGGCAGCGGCTTCCATGGTCGGCCTCATCGGCCTCATGAACGGTGCCGGCCGCATTGCCTGGGCGACCGTATCCGACTACCTCGGCCGCTCGGCTACATACGTCCTCTTCTTCCTTATCGAAATCCTGGCTTTCTGGCAGCTGGCCCGCGTTACCAGCGCCTTTAGCTTCCAGGTCCTGGTCCTGCTCATCATCTCCTGCTATGGCGGCGGCTTCTCGTGCATGCCGGCCTATCTCAGCGACCTCTTCGGCACGAAATACCTCAGCGCCATCCACGGCCGTATCCTCACGGCCTGGGGGGCTGCCGGCGTCGCCGGTCCCCTGGTCCTGTCACTTATCAAAGAAAATACCAATAGCTACGCCGTGACGCTGTACTTCTTCGTCGGCGCCTTCGTCGCTGCCCTGGCCTTGATGATTTTCCTGAAATACCGCACCCGCCACGGCATCGCCAGGGTCGCAGAAGCGCGGGGATAATCGTTCATCGTAGGGGTGCCACGTGGGCGACCCGTTCGGGAATTGGGGGATTCTCCTAGAAAAATGATTGGAAAATTCACATATCCTGAAGCGGGCGCCCCACGTGGTCGCCCCTACAATGAAAAAAGCTGTCGCTTATGCGGCAGCTTTTTTTCGACGAACGATGAACGCCATCGCTGAAAGCGGTAAATCATTCACGGCCTGTGGCCTTGTGCGTAGGGGACGTCCTGTTAAGGCGTCCCGTTGTGAACAATGGAAGATATACCCAACTGGTCCATGAGGCATGGCTTTGCGGCCGGCGAATAATGATATCGACGAACAGCATTTCGCGGGATTCCCACAACGGGCCGCCCTTTGGGACGGCCCTACTACAAATGTGAATAAAATCACTTAATGAGCTGGGCGCATAGATGAATGAAAATGATTGCTTTTTGATTATAATGATTGGATTTGATTGAAATTGATTGAATATAACGGTATAATGAGGCCAAAGGAGGATAAAAGGGAAGTGATACGATGTTGACAGAAGAAAGACATGAAAAAATCATGCGTCTTGTCAATACGAGCGGTGCCGTTTCGGTCCAGGACTTAGTAAGTTTTCTGAACATTTCCGAATCGACGGTCCGCCGGGATTTGCTCACGCTGGACCGCGAAGGCCGTCTGCGCCGCGTCCATGGCGGGGCCACGACGTTGCGCGATGATTCTTCGTATGAAGCGGATATGGAAAATCTGCAGGATAAATATTCCATCCATATGAGCGACAAACGCCGCATCGCCCAGTATGCGGCCAGCCTGATCAAGAAAGATGATTTCGTCTATCTCGATGCCGGTTCGACGACAGAGCAGATGGCCGATTTCCTGGCCGGGTCCGAAGCGACTTTCGTGACCAACAGCATCCCGCTGGCTCAGAAATTAGGGCGCAGCGGCAGCCGCATCTATATCCTGCCCGGACGGGTCAAAGGCGATACGGAAGCCATTGTCGGCAGCGAAATGCGGGACATGATCGGCCGCTATCATTTCACCAAAGGGTTCTTCGGAGCCAATGGGATCGCCCCCCATTCCGGCTGTACGACGCCAGATGATGAAGAAGCTGTCTGCAAGCGCGCTGCCGTCGGCCAGTGCCTGGACCGCTTCGTCCTGGCCGATTCCAGTAAATTCGGTTTATCTTCGCACATTACTTTTGCAGATTTATCAATGGTTACGCTGATTACGGCAAAGGCCGAAGAGCACATCGACTACCGGCCGTATCAGCAGATTACGGAGGTGCATATCCTGTGATTTATACAGTTACGTTCAATCCATCCTTAGACTATGTCGTCCACATGAAGACCTTTACGGCCGGTGACATCAACCGCGCCGAACAGGAAATGATTTATCCCGGCGGCAAGGGCATCAACGTATCCCTCGTCCTGGGGAACCTTCACATCCCGTCCAAGATGCTCGGCTTCATCGCCGGTTTTACGGGCCGGGAAATTGAACGGCTGGCTAAAGCCAATGGCGGCGATACGGATTTCATCGTCCTCGATGAAGGCTGCTCGCGCATCAACCTCAAAGTCAGCGCCGATGACGAAACGGCTGTCAACGGCATGGGACCGCATATTTCGGAAGAAAAACTGCAGGCCCTGCTGACTCAGATCGATGCCCTCAAAGCCGGCGACACGCTGGTCCTGGCTGGCAGTATTCCCAGCGATATCCCCGATGATATTTACGAACAGATCCTCAAACGCCTCCAGGGCCGCGGAATCCGCGTCGTCGTCGATGCTACGGGCGACCTTTTGAAGAATGTCATCAAATATAAACCGTTCCTCATCAAGCCGAACAACTTTGAATTAGGCGAACTGTTCAGCGTCGACCTCCATACGGATGAAGAAATCACGGTCTGCGCCAAACAGCTCCAGGCCATGGGGGCCCGCAACGTCCTCGTCTCCCTCGGCGGCGACGGCGCCCTGCTCCTCGGCGAAGACGGCCAGGTATACCGCCGCCAATCCCCGAATGGCACGCTGGTCAACTCCGTCGGCGCCGGCGACAGCATGGTCGCTGGCTTCCTGGCCGGCTTTGAAGCGTCGAAAGGCGACCTCAACGAAGCCCTGAAAATGGGCATCAGCGCCGGTAGTGCTTCGGCTTTCCATGAATGGCTGGCTACGGAAGACGATATCAAAGAAGTATACGCGGCCTTATAAAGAAACACGTAGTTTTGTGTAGAAAGTTGAGAAGAGAAGGAGAGAAATAATGCGTATTGTAGATTTACTCAAGAAACAGAGCATCGACCTCAATGCGTCTGTAGCCGACAAGGCCGCTGCCATCGACCACCTGGTCGACCTCATGGCTGCCGGCGGCAACCTGAACGACAAAGAGCTGTACAAACAGCGCGTCCTGGCTCGTGAACAGGAAGGAAGTACGGGTATCGGCGAAGGCATCGCTATTCCCCATGCCAAGACGGAAGCCGTCAACGAACCGGGTCTGGCTTCGATGATCGTCCGCGACGGCGTCGACTACGAAAGCCTTGACGACGAACCGGCTCACCTGTTCTTCCTCATCGCCGCTCCAGCTGGCGGTGCCAACGTCCACTTGGAAGTATTGAGCCGTTTGAGCCGTATGCTCATGGACGACGATTTCCGCGACAACCTGATGAAGGCCAAGACGCCGGAAGAATACCTGGCTATCATCGATAAGGCCGAATCGGAACAGGTCGCAGCAGAAGAAGCCGAAGCTGCCGCAGAAGCCGCTGCAGAAGAAGCACCGGCAGAACCGGAAAAGACAGCTCCGTCGGATCGTCCTTATGTCATCGGCGTTACAGCCTGCCCGACGGGCATTGCCCATACCTACATGGCGGCAGAAGCCTTGGAAAATAAGGCCGCTGCTATGGGCGTCGACATCAAAATCGAAACGAATGGCTCCGGCGGTGTCAAGAACCACCTGACCCAGGCCGATATCGACCGCGCTGTCGGCGTCATCGTCGCCTGCGATAAAGACGTACCGGTCCAGCGTTTTGCCGGCAAACCGGTCATCTTCACGAAAGTCGCCAACGGTATCAAGATTCCGGAAGAACTCATCCAGACCGTCCTCGACGGCAAGGCTCCTATTTATCAGGGCAATGATTCTTCGTCGGAAGCTGTCGACGTCGAAAGCGCTGAAAAAGAAAGCGTCGGCCGCCAGATTTATAAACACCTGATGAACGGCGTATCCCATATGCTTCCCTTCGTCATCGGCGGCGGGATCCTCATCGCCCTGGCCTTCCTCTTCGATATGGACAACGCCGGTGCGGCCAACTTCGGCAGCGGCACACCGCTGGCTGCCTTCCTGAAGAACGTCGGTGGCCTTTCCTTCAGCATGATGATGCCGATCCTGGCAGGCTATATCGCCATGAGTATCGGCGAACGGCCGGCCCTCATGCCCGGTATCGTCGGCGGCTTCCTGGCGACGACAGGCGGATCCGGTTTCTTCGGCGCCCTCTTTGCTGGTTTCATTGCAGGGTACCTCATCATTTTCTTGAAAAAAGCCTTGTCCCATCTGCCGGAAGCTTTGGACGGCACGAAGTCCATCCTCTTCTATCCGGTCCTCGGCCTGGTCCTCATCGGCGTCATCATGACCTATATCATCAATCCGCCGACGTCCATCTTCAATACCTGGCTTTTTGATGTCCTCAACAGCATGACCACGTCGAGCCGCATCGTCCTCGGCTTCATCCTCGGCGGCATGATGTCCATCGACTTCGGCGGCCCGATCAACAAAGCGGCTTACGTCTTCGGCACGGCATCCCTCATGAGTGCCAGCGGTCAGGCTGTCAGCTCGGGCATCATGGCTTCGGTCATGGTCGGCGGCATGGTTCCGCCTCTGGCTATTGCCTTGGCCATGCTCCTCTTTAAAGGCAAATTCACGCCGAAAGAACGCCAGTCGACGATTACCAACTTCATCATGGGCCTGTCCTTCATTACCGAAGGGGCTATTCCTTTCGCCGCATCGGACCCGGTCCATGTCATCCCGCCCTGCGCTATTGGCGCAGCCGTTGCTGGTGCTCTTTCCATGCTCTTTAATTGCACTCTTCCGGCTCCGCACGGTGGCATTTTCGTCTTCGGCGTCATCACAAACTGGCCTATGTATATCGCAGCCTTAGTCGCCGGCGTCATCGTCGCAGCTATCCTGCTCGGTATTTTCCGCAAAAAACGTCCGCAAGACTAATTGCGTTATCTTTATAAATCGTATACACTATATAATATAGATTTATCTCACTATTTTATATTTCCTAAAAGGAGGAATTTGTCATGAAAGAATTCGAATTTGTTGTCACCGATCCCCAGGGTATCCACGCTCGTCCGGCTGGCCTTTTGGTTAAAGAAGCGAAGAAATTTGAATCCAACATCAGCGTATTCAAAGGCGCCCGCAAAGGCGATTTGAAGAAAATCTTCACCATCATGGCCCTTGGCGTAAAACAGGGCGAAACGATTAAAGTACAGGTAGAAGGCGCAGACGAAGAACAGGCAGCTAGCGCTGTAGAAGCCTTCTTGAAAGAAAACTTCTAATTCTTTGAGGAGGAAAGTACATGCTGACGTTAAAAGGTAAAAGTGTCTTCTCCGGTATCAGCATCGGACCCTTGGCACTGTTCCATCGCAATACGATTTCTACGGCCGTACGGCCTATTGATGATGCCGAAGCTGAAGTCGCCCGCTTCCAGAAAGCCCGCGAAGAAGCTATTGGCCAGCTCAAGGACTTGTATGTCAAGGCTGTAGATAAAGTCGGTGAAGAACAAGCGGCTGTCTTTGAAGTCCATCAGATGATGCTCGATGACGACGATTACGTCGAAGGCATCGAAACGAAAATCCGCGATGAAAAAATGAATGCTGAAGCGGCTGTCGACCAGACGGCCCAGGAATTTGCCGAAATGTTCCGTTCCATGGAAGACGCTTATATGCAGGCTCGTGCCGCTGATGTCCTGGATATTTCCCGTCGTGTCGAACAGCAGCTCTGTGGCGGCCCTGGCATCGATTTCAGCAACTATGACCACGTCATCATTGCTGCTGACGACCTGGCTCCCAGCGAAACGCTGCAGCTCGATACGGATAAGATTCTCGGTTTCGTAACCTCGGGAGGCAGCACGAATTCGCATACGGCAATCCTGGCCCGCACGCTGGGCATTGCCGCCGTCGTCAGCACGGGCACACAGCTCCACAATGACGTCGACAACATGACGGCCATCATCGACGGTACGACGGGTACGGTCTACATCAACCCCGATGACGAAACGATGGCTGCCATGAAGCAGAAACAGAAAGAAGAAGAACTGCGCGTCGCCGCCCTGGAACAGGTCCGCGGTGTCCCGACGGTCACGAAAGATGGCAAGAAGATCAATCTCTATGCCAACATCGGCAACCCGGGCAATCTGCCTCAGGTCCTGGCTAACGATGCCGAAGGCATCGGCCTCTTCCGCAGTGAATTTCTCTATCTCGAAAGCAGCGATTATCCGACAGAAGACCAGCAATTCGAAGCCTATAAACAGGCGGCCGAAGCTTTGGGCGGCAAAACCGTCGTCATCCGTACCCTGGATATCGGCGCCGATAAGAAAGTCGACTACTTCCAGCTCGACCCGGAAGAAAACCCGGCTATGGGCATGCGGGCTATCCGCATCTGCCTGACCCGCGTCGACCTCTTCAAGACGCAGCTTCGTGCCCTCCTGCGCGCTTCGGCTTATGGCAAGATTGCCATCATGTTCCCGATGATCATTTCCGTCTGGGAAGTACAGCGGTGCAAAGAAATCCTCAATGAAGTCCGTCAGGAATTGGATGAAAAAGGTATTGCCTATGATAAGGACATGGAAATCGGCATCATGGTCGAAACGCCGGCCGCTGCCGTCATGAGTGAAGAACTGGCTAAAGAAGTAGACTTCTTCAGCATCGGTTCTAATGACTTGACGCAGTACACCCTGGCCATCGACCGTCAGCAGACCAAGCTCGATGCCTTCTTCGATCCCCATCATCCGGCTGTCCTCAAGCTCATCCAGATGACCATCGAAAACGGTCATAAAGCCGGCATCTGGGTCGGCATCTGCGGCGAACTTGGTGCAGACCTGACACTGACCGAAACGTTCCTGCGCATGGGCGTAGACGAACTCTCCGTCAGCCCACCGTCGGTCCTGCCGCTCCGTGAAAAAGTACGCTCTCTCGATTTGAGCAAGTGATAAAAAAAAGAGGCTGTCGCATTAAGACAGCCTCTTTTTTATTACTTATTTCAACACTTCATCCGAGCTGGTCGGGAGGTTCGGCATATCGGTGTTGAACCATTTCTTGTAGATTTTCTGGAATTCGCCTGTTTCTTTCAGTTTTGCCATAGCGTCGTTGACTTGTTTCAACAATTCTTTATTGTCTTTGTTGATGGCGAAGGCCAGGTATTCCGGCTTGATATTGGGGATGTCGATGACATCGAATTTTCCTTTGCCGTCCTGGGTCAGGAAGTAATCGGCAACCGGTTTGTCGAGGATAGCTGCCGGCGAGCCGCCGACCTGGAGTTCCATAATGGCTTCGGAGTTATTGTCGAACTGTTTGATTGTATAGCCCTGTTCTTCCGCGTATTTGGCACCAGTCGTACCAATCTGGACGGCAATCTGCTTGCCCTGCAGGTCGGCTACGGAATGGATGTTGCTGTTCTTCGGCGTCAGGATGACCAGTTTCGATTCGTAGAACGGAGCGGCAAAGGCGACTTTCTGTGCCCGTTCCTTGGTCACCGTCATGCCCGTGGCGGCAATATCCATGTCACCCTGCTGAATGATGGGGATGATGCCCGAAAAAGCGATGTTGTTAAATTCGACGTCCCGGCCCATTTCTTTGGCGACGGCGCGGATCAGATCCATTTCAAAACCCTTGTATTCCGACGATTCGTCGCTGTCCTTAAATTCAAAAGGAACGAACGTCGCATTGGTGGCGACGCGAAGCGGCTTTTTCGCATCGTTGGCAGTATCTTTCTTGTCGCTGCCGCAGCCGGCCAGCATGGACGCAGCCAAGACACCCGTAAGTAAAGCAGCACCTAATTTTTTCGTATCCATACAATCCCCTCCAGAAATTGAATAAAAATAAATTTATATTTATTATTATACCTATTTTATGGAAAAAAGTAAAGGGCTTGTCGCAAGCGACAAGCCCTTTATCGTTGTTCATATTTCGTAGGGACGACCACGTGGGGCGCCCGCTCCTGGGGATGTACGAATCTTCCGCCTACGGTTAACTTGCTGGAGAAATCGTACATATCCCGAAGCGGGCCACGAGCCACGAACTGTGATTCAGCGGGATTCCCAAAAGCGGGCCGCCTTGACAGGACGGCCCCTACGATGCAGCCTACAGGCTGCGAGCTCCTAACCACGAGCCACGAGCCACGAGCCACGAGCCACGAGCCACAATTCAACGGGATTCCCACAAGCGGGCCGCCTTGACAGGACGGCCCCTACAAGCAACTAGCAGTCAGCTGCTAGTTGCTACTCCTTCAACTCCGGCATCTTGATGGGTGTTTTATCTACGAGGCGGACGATGAGGAGGGTGATGATGCAGATGACCCATTCAAAGTAAATGACGTGGGGCAGAATGCGAATCTGCGGGCAGAGCTGCCAGGCAAAGAGTCCGATGATGCCGACAAGGGTCGTCCAGAAAGCCGTGTTCTTGCGGCACAGGGACGGGCAGAACATGGTGCACAGGAAGACCAGGGTGAAGGCCGTCGTCAGGCTCAGGCCGATGAGCATGACTTTGACGATGCCGACGGCATTGAAGGCCAGCCACAGCGTACCAGCGCCGATGATGAGGATGATCAGGCGGTTGGCTTTGACATAGCTCATTTCTGAAATATTCGGTTTGATAAAACGTTTAAAAATGTCCTGAGAGATGAGGGTACCGGCGCCGAGGAGAATCGTGCAGGCCGTCGATACATCGGCCGCCCAGAGGGCAGCCAGGGTCATACCTGACGAGAACGGGTCGAGGCTCATGATGATCTGGGGCAGGGCCATGGTCGGGTTGATGCCCGGGAACTGGGCTTTCGCAGCCAGACCGAGAATAGCCGACAAGAAGCCGATCGGGAAGATGAGCAGGCCGCCGAGGATGAAGCCTTTGCGGGCGGCGCTGGCATTCTTAGCACCGCAGGCAATCTGGACCGGGCCCTGGGCCGTGATGGCCTGGGTCGTCATGACGATGATCCAGCCGATGAGGACGGCAAAAGACAAGCCGCCCATGGGCGAAAACCAGTTGAAGTCCGCTGCCGGCAGAGCGGCGTTGATGCCGCTGATACCGCCGTCGCGGAGAAGGATGCGGACCAGGGAATAGATGATGCCGAGATAAATGACGGTGACACTGAGGATATTGGATAACCCGGAGGACCAGAGACCGCCGATGGCCGTGATGCCGACGAAGACGATAGCGCTGGTGATCATGCCGGCGTGCATGGAGAAGATGTCCGGCATGAGGGCGTGTAAAATGGAACCGCCGGCGACGTACTGCAGGGACGTGATGCAGATCATGATCAGGGACAAGCCGATGACGCTGATGATGCGGGCTTTTTTGTCGTAACTCCGTTCAAAGAGTTCCGGAATCGTCGTGCAGTTCAGGGAACGATACTTGCCGGCAGCGACGAAACCCATGACGATGGCGCCGATAGCCCAGGCCGCATTGTACCAGCCCGCAGCCAGGCCGATTTTCGTCGCACTTTCAGCGACGCCGACTGTCGAAGCCGCACCGACGGCCATGCCGGTGATACTGACGGCGACCAGGCCTGAAGAAAAGTGACGGCCTGCAAATAAATACTCCGTCGGGTTCTGACTGGCCCGGCGTTTGACATAGAAAGAAATGGCAAATAATAAAATGATGTATAAGATGACAATACACAATTGAATCGACATTTTCTCTCCATCCTCCTTTAACTTATAAAATTTAAAATTCGCAACGTTGGTTTCATCTACAGGAACATAATATGCCAATAATTGACATTATTATAGGCTAAAATGAAGAAAAATACAAGGAGGAGGAAAAAAGGCTTGTCGCCGTGCGACAAGCCCTTTTTTTACGCTATGCTTTTTTCTGTGCGGCCATGGCCTGGAGTTCTGGTTTAAATTCTTCTACCAGTTTCTTTTCGGCTTTGGCGCCTTTCGAGAGGGCGTTGTAGATGATTTCTGCCATTTCGTAGCGGGTCATCGTACGGTCGCCGTGGTATTTACCGTCTTCGTAGCCCTGGATGACGCCGTTGCCAGCGAGGCGGCTTACGGCTTCATAGGCCCAGTGGTTTTCCGGAACGTCCGGGAAGTCTTTGGACATATTCGGATTGATGACCGACAGGAGGGCATCGAGGCGGCTGGTCAGGGAATCGATCTGTTTCTGCATCGCTTTTTCCCGTTCCGTCAAGCCGTTCGTGGCGTTGCGTCTTGCCTTGTTGCCGCCCTGGCCGATGCGGAGGGAAATGCCGCCGCCATACATGTTTTCGCCAGTGCCGAAGGACGACGAAACATTGACCATGACGTTTTCATTCGGCCGGTAGAAGGCGCCGATGGCCGTAGCCGTTTCGCCTTTGTAACCGCCGACGGCAGCTGCAATGTTCCACTTGGAATCAGCATCGAATTCGAGAGGATGCAGGTTGGCCAGTGCCGCTGCGTTAGCCCCGACTTTGTCGACGCGGCTGTCCAGCTTGTTGACCTTGTTTTCAACGCCCGTGACGCGTTCATTGGTCTGATAGAGCTGGGCCCCGTTGACGGCGTCCGTGCTATTGGCCGAAAGGTCACCGGCTGCCACGTTGACAACCTTCTGATTGTTGGCGTTGATGCCGCTTTCGCTGATGTAAGTCTTGTCACCGACCTTGTAGGAAGAAGCGGTCATGCTGCCAGCAACCGTAGCGTTGCCGCCAACACTGAGGTCTTTTTCCATAGTGACTACATCTTTAAAGGTAGCTGCGCCATCGAAGGTGGACGAGCTGGTGACGTGGAGCGTATCCGTCGTCGTGCCGCCAGTAACTGTTGCGCCATTGTTGACGACAAGTTTATTTGTCGTCGTTGTCCCGTTTACAGTCAGGTCTTTCTGAACCGTAGCGTTGGATTCCATGGTGACGTTGCCTTTCAGGTCAGATATGCCATTGACAGTTAAGTTCTTGCCAACGTTTGCATTGCCCTGCAGGTCCGAATCGCCTTTGACAGTCAGTTTCTGATCAACCGTTGCATTGCCATGGACACCGAGGTCCTTCATGACTTCGGCATAATCCATCGTAGCCTGACCCGTTTCAATCGTGTTGCCAGAAATGGTGGTCTTTGTGACAGTCCCTTCTTTAATGGCCGTATTGTGTGCCTTATTTTCGAAGGTAGTACCATTGGTATCACTGGTCACTGTGTTATCGCCGGTAATATTAGTAATCTTAGTGGCTACGTTACCAATTTCTCCATCAGCAAAGTTCAGGATGTCGCCGGAAGCTTCATTCAGAATATCTTTCGACTTGTTGTAAATGGTGCCGCCTTCCGCAGTATTGGTGATACCATCAGCAGTCATTTCGCTCTTCACAGCAGAGCCATCACCAATCTGGTTGGTAATCTTTTCGGAAGCTGTGTTGGTGATGTTCTGGGCACTCAGGCTGCTGTCACCAGTTACCGTGGTGGTCTGGGCTCCGCCAATGGTATTGGTTTGGTTCCCAGTGATATTGTTGGTCTGGTTGCCGTTGACCGTGTGTTTTTCCTCACCAGTAATGGTGGTTTCCAGTCCGCCATTGTAGTTTTCTGTAGCCTTGCCAGTCACGGTTTCCGTCAGGGTTCCTTCAACGGTATTGCTCTGATTGCCCTTAACAGTCGTGCTCTGGCTGCCTGTTACTTCGGTGCTCATATCGCCGCCAACAGTCGTCTTCAGATTCTTGCCAATGGTATTGGTCATATCTTCCGTCGTCGTATTGGCAATGTTCTTGGCACTATTGCTCAGGGTTTCGGCAGCCTTGTTGGTGATGTTCTGGGCATCATTGGTGATGGTACCGCCAGCGGCGCTGAGGTTAATATCCTTTGCATTCTGGCTGATACCAGTAATGGTGGTGCCATCCGTTACGGCGCTGCTGATGAGCGGGTTGCCTGCAGCATCGAGATCCTTAATGACGTCAATGATGTTGCTGCCGCTTACCAGGGCATCTTCCATCTTGGTGGCCGTCTTGGTGGTGGCACTGTACTGGGTATCGTTGGCTTTGATCAGCTGTTCCGATTTGTCCACGGTGTTGTTGGTGTTGTTGGCCTTGGTCCCGTCGGTGATGGAGGAGGCCAGGCTCTTGGCATCCTGGTTCACAACCGTGGTGTTAGTGCCGTCGGTGACGGAGGAAGCTATCTGATCGGCTTTCTGCAAGTCGTTGGATGTATTGGTTCCGTCCGTAATGTTGGTGTTGGTCTGACCAGCAATGGTGTCGATGGTGGTCTTCTTGTCCACATCGGTGAGCTGGGATTTTTCTTCTGCTACACCGCGGAGATAGGAAGCGGTCTTGCCATCGGCCTGGCTCATTTCTTCCTTAGTCTCATAGGACAGCTGGGTAGAAGTGTTGGAGCCTGCATCGTTGGAAACCTTGCTGACGATGGAGCTGGAAGCATCGGTTTCTACATCGATAGCCTTGTTGGTAATCTTGTTCTTCGCTTCGTTGGTGATGTTTTCTGCCGTCAGGCTGCTGTCACCAGTTACAGTCGTGGTCTGATTGCCACCTACCGTGGTGCTCAGGTTAGCTTTATAGTCTTCCGTTACATCGCCGGTCACCGTGGTAGTCTGGCTGCCGCCGATGGTGTTGACCTGGTCACCGGTAATGCTATTGGTCTGCTTGCCGGTTACTGTCATGCTCTGGTCGCCATTGACTTTCGTGGTCTGGCTGCCGTAGGTTTCGTTCACGGCACCCTTCACGGTTTCAGTCTTGTTACCGCTGACCGTATTGGTCTGATCCTTGGCTACCACAGTAGTCTGGTTGCCACCAATGTTCGTGCTCTGGTCGCCATCAACGGTAGTTGCCTGGCTGCCGTACTTCTCAGTTACAGAACCCTTGACAGTTTCGGTCTTGCTGCCGCTGACATTATTGGTCTGGTTACCGGTTACGATGGTAGTCTGGTTGCCGCCCACAGAGGTCTTCTGGTCGGTCTTGACGTTGGTCTCCAGGGCATTGAAGTTTTCAGTTTCGGTGCCCTTCACATTGACGGTACGGTTGCCGGAAACCGTGGTGGTCTGGTTGCCCGTTACCGCATGGGTTTCGTCGCCGCCCACCTTCGTGCTCAGGTCGGACTTGTAATCTTCCGTGACCTTGCCGGTTACGGTGGTCTTCAGTTCGCCGCCCACTTTGTTTTCCATGTCGCCGGTCACATCGTTCAGCATCTTGCCGCCTACGGTATTGGTCATATTGCCGGTAGCGGTGTTCACCAGATCTTTGGCGATGTTGGAAATGGTTCCCTGTTCCGCCTTATTGGTAATATCCGTCGTTCCCTGTTCCATCGAAGTGGTGTTGGTCCCGTCAGTCACCTTGCTGTTGATGCTGTCCAATTTTTGTTCTACCGAAGAGGATTTCGTATTGTCTGCGTTATTCATTTCCTGGAGGATGGCGTCTACTCTCTGGCGGAAGGTGGAAGTATTGCCATTTGCATCCGTCACCACATCACTAGATTCCGTTGCAGACTGGAAGGCCACGTTGGTCTTGTCCCCGTCCTTTACGGTATCAGTCATGGTGTACTTGTTGTCCGTACCATGGCTCATAGTGGATTCTGCATACGCCGTCGGGTTATCGCCAGTATTCGAAAGTTTCTGGCTGATGCTGTCGGCAGTAACAGTGCTCTTGCCGATGGAATCATCATCTTTCGCCCAGGTATTGCTGCCATTTTCATCGAAGGTAGAGGCACTGGCCTTAGTTTCACCCGTTGCCGCATCCATCTTCAGATTCATGGACTGAGTCTTTCCACCGTTGATGGTGGTATAGTTGTTTTCATCCAGTTTACTGGACAGAGTCTTGGCGTTAAATTCGCCTTCTACAGAAAGATTACCCTTCACATCCAGGTTGCCTTTCATTTCCGTATTGCCGGTAACGGTCATGTCTCCGCCAATTTCAGCTTTGCCAGTGGTTTTCAGCGTTCCCGTTTCCGTTGCGCCGGTGGTCTTGATTGTGCCGGCTCCTACATCCAGTCCGGTGCCGGTAATCTGGCCGCCGCTGATAGCCCCAGTCCCAACATTCAGGCTCTTGCCGGTGATGTCCCCAGTCACTGCCAGATCGCCACCTACGGTAGCATTATGATTGACCTTCAGTGTATCGGTGGTTGCATTGCCGGTATTGGTCAGACCATTGGAAGAGAGGGTCCCGCCTACCGATGCATTGCCGGTAGTGATCAGGGAACCGAAAGCGCCGGTAGTGCCGGTGATGGTGGTGCCTGTAATAGCGCCGCCGTTGATGTCTCCGCCCTGGGTATTCAGGCTGGTACCGGTAATGGCTTTACCCGAAATATCTCCTGTCGCAACGATATCATGGGCATTGATGTTGCCGGTTGTAGTCAGATTTCCATTCTGGAGAGAAGCTACACCATCTGTCAATTTATTTCCGGTGATGGTACCGCTGCCTGCATTGATATTACCGCCGTTGGTACGGAGTGCCCCTCCCTGGGTGTTGATATTTCCGCCGCCGGTCTGGATTACACCGCCATTGGTCTTGATGGAACCACCCTTGGTTGCCACGTTGCCAGCGGTATCCACGGTGAATTTGCCATCGGCGCCTTTGATGCTGCCGTCCGCGTTGAGGGCGGCCTTGGCCGCCGCGGCAGTATCGCCGCCGGCATAGAATCCGTTGGCGTCCTGGACGGTGCTGTTCAGGCCTACTTTGATGCCCTTATCGTTCAGGGTAATCTGGTTGTCATTGCCCTTGTTCAGGATCATTTCCTTGGCACCGGTCTTGGAGGTGGTCACATTGCCCTGGTCATCAATGGCAGTGGTGTTCTTTTGCAGCACGTTGTCTTCGCTTAGGCTCAGGCCGCTGTTCACGGCTTCCGCCAGTTTTTTATCAGCCCCGATGCGGGCTTCTTTTTCGGCGGCGTCGGCTGCGTTCAGAGCCGCAAACCCATTGGCCATATTGGTATTGATGGTATTGAACCCATCCACCATATTCTGGTTAACCTGTTCAATGACCTTGTCTTGGGCTGCATCAGCCCCGATCCGGGCGGCGGTTTCTTTGGCCAGAGCAGCGTCCAGGTTGGTGACGTTTTTGCCAATGGTGTTGGCCGCTTTCACGATGGCTCCATCCTGTACGGCGGCATCATCCTTGCTCACATACTTGTCAGAAGTCTGTTTTTCCAGATACTCCTTCACATTGGTGATCCGGGTATCCAGCGCCGTATCGGCCGCCTCACGAGCAGTCGTTTCCGTATTCAGGTCACCCTGCAATTTATTCGTGGTTTCGTGGATTGCATTGGCTTCGTTGGTAATCCGTTCATTCAGTTCGTTGTTAGCTGCTTCACGGCTTGCCACTTCGTTGTTGTAGGCAGTAGCCAGCGTTGCAATGCCATTGGCTGCGTTTTGGTTCACCTGTTGGATGACTGCATCCTGGGCCTTGTCAGCCCCAATCCGGGCGGCGGTTTCTTTGGCCAGGGCGGCGTCCAGGTTGGTTACATTCTCACCGATGGTCTTATCTGCTTTCACCACGGCCCCATCCTGTACCGCTGCATCAGTCTTGCTCACATAATTCTTCCCAGTTTCATTCAGTACATAGTCCTTAACGGCAGTAATGCGGTCATCCAGGGCGCTCAGGTTCTGGCCCACGGTATTAGTCTTCTTAACAGAGACCCCTTCAGTGGTTGTTCCATCTACGACACCATTGGAAGCGGTGACTCTGCCCGTGGTAACAGTATTACCTTTGATAGTAGTTTTATCATCAATAGTCTGCGCGCCACCTTCATAATGGTAGGTAAAAGTAGTTCCTCCATCTTTTGTGGTTGTTACCTCAGAATAATTCGTAAAATTATAAGTTAAGTCTTCTGAATTTCCGACTTTTAAACTGATGGAGGACTTGCCCCCGGTAGCCTGAGTGACAACCTGTCCATTCTGTCCATCATACGTAGTCTGCGCACCGGTCACATATTGATGAGTAGAAAGAATTTCGGACTCGCTGGCACCAATGGTCAGGCTCTGGCCATTGGTGGAACCTTTTTTCACGAAAGTATCATCGGCCCCTGCCTTGGTATATACTTCCACGGGCGCTGTAGACGTGCCAGATGCCGGCTCTACCTTGGTCGTATCCGCCGCATAGCTAAATCCTCCGACCGGGAGGAGCATGAGGGCTGTGATGGCGGCCAGGGCCAGGCGTTTGGTTTTGTCTCCTGTGCTGGAGGCCTTGGTGCGGCCTTTGGCTAATTCCGAGGCTACGACGTAACAATTTCTTGTTTTACTCCATATGACTTTAAATATCCTATTCATATTTTCGCTTCCTTTCTGCATTAAAATTCGTCCCCGACCCTATTTTTGCGTACAAAAATAGAACCTGATGAAATACGAGCTTTTTTTGATTTTTTATGCATCTTTGCTGAAGATGAATTTGAAATAATCTTCCTGGAACTGGCGATATTTCCGTTTGGCCAGAGGAATTTTGTGTCCCTTCACTTCGATGTATTCGCTCTTTATGATGTGAATTGCGGACTGGTTGACGATGTAACCTTTTCCGGGAGAGACGAACTGGCCGGGGGCGAGGGTTTCAAAGGTCTGCAGCATGGCCAGCAGGGACTGGCGCGTTTCCAGCATGGAGCCATCTACGGTATGGACTTGTTGGACGTGGCCGTTGCTCTCGACGAAGAGGATATGATTGATTTCTTCGACCTGGATGCCGCCACCGACAAGGCGAAAGATGACTTTTTTCCGCATAGGATACCTCCTTTCTGTTCGTGATAGGGAAGCACTTGTATTGGCAATCTTATTATAGCGTGATTTTTTGCTTAAATATTCAACGCGACCTGAAATGCACATTTTTTGGCGTGAATTGATGAATATAACTTATAAAATTATAAAATAGGAAAGTTTATAGTTACAAACAATATGAGCGAGAAAGGCCATTGCATCGAGTTCCTAAATATGGTATGATACGGCCGAGGCAAAAGATAGCATCACCTGGTGTGAGTTATACTTTTTTCTGATATTTCTCAAGATGGTTTTGTCATCTGCTTGGATCTGATTCAGACCGAGACAGAAAGGATTAGGTGGGATTGTTACAGATTTCACCTGCACTATGGATTTTTGTCGCTTAGACACCTTTCGGTCTGTGCCGGAAGGTGTTTTTTTGTTCTTTTGCCCCAGATTCCAATAGGGAGGTTTTTTGGTTGAAAAAGTGTTGTGATTTTCTGGTAAACAACATGGCCATTTTCGTCGTCCTCATCGGTATCGTCGGCGCTGTATGGCCGCAGACCCTGCAGTGGGTCAAGCCTTATGTCGGCTGGCTCCTGGGTATCGTCATGTTCGGCATGGGCATGACCTTGACCGTTCAGGATTTCAAGACCGTCTTCAAGCGGCCGTGGGAAGTCCTCATTGGCGTCGTCGCCCAGTTCATCATCATGCCCTTCGTGGCCTGGGCCTTGGTCCGTCTCTTTGCCCTGCCGCCGGAACTGGCTATTGGCGTCATCCTCGTCGGGACCTGCCCGGGCGGGACGGCATCGAATGTCATTTCCTACCTGGCTAAAGGCGATGTAGCCCTGTCTGTGTCGATGACCATGTCGACGACGCTCTTGGCGCCCATTGTGACGCCGACCCTGACCTGGTTCCTGGCAGGCGCCTGGATCCACGTTTCCTTCGTGTCCATGATGATTTCCATTGCGGAAATGGTCCTGGTACCGGTCCTGCTCGGCCTGGCAGCTCATCATTTCTTTGCCAGCCGCGTCGAAAAGGTCCTGCCGGCCATGCCCGTCATTTCCGTCGTCACCATCGTCATCCTCGTCGGCTGTGTCGTATCCCTCAGCGCATCGCGCCTGTTCGATGTCGGTCTGCTTATGGCGGCTATCGTCATCTTGCACAACGTCTTTGGCCTGGCCCTGGGTTACGGTATGGCCAAATTGTTCCGTCTCGATTCGCGTAAATCCCGGACAGTAGCCATCGAAGTGGGGATGCAGAATTCCGGTATGGCTGCGTCCCTGGCTGTCTTATATTTCAACCCGGCAGCGGCGATTCCTGGTGCTATCTTCAGCGTATGGCATAATATTTCCGGGTCCATTATTGCCAACTTCTTCTCGCGCCGCGATGAAAAAGCCGAAGAAAAGGCACGGGCCCTGTCTGTCGATAAATCGAGTGTTCCTACTCATTAATTTATATTCCAAAGGAGTCTTAATATCATGAAAATTTTCCGTACTGTCAAAGAAATGCAGGCATTTGCTAGTGAACAGAAAAAAGCTGGTAAGGTCATCGGTCTGGTCCCGACCATGGGGGCTCTCCACGAAGGTCATCTGACCTTGATGCGGGCTGCCAAAGCCAAATGCGACGTCGTCATCGCTTCGGTCTTCGTCAACCCGACCCAGTTCGGCCCGAACGAAGATTATGACGCTTATCCGCGCCGCTTCGATGAAGACTGCCAGAAGTTGGAAAGCGTCGGTGTCGATGCCGTCTTCCATCCGGAACCGTTGGAAATGTATCCGGAAGGTTATTGCACGTATGTCAACGTCGACGGCGACATTACCCATAAACTCTGCGGGGCTCAGCGTCCTATCCATTTCCGCGGCGTCGCTACGGTCGTTACGAAATTGATGAACATCACCCGTGCCGATGAAGCTTTCTTCGGTCAGAAAGATGCTCAGCAGGTCGTCGTCGTCCGCCGTTTCGTCAGCGACCTCAACCTCCCGGTCCACATCAATATGGTCCCCATCGTCCGTGAAGAAAGCGGTCTGGCCCGGAGCTCGCGCAATGCTTACCTTTCGCCGGAAGAAAAACAGGCAGCCTTGGTTTTGTCCCGCAGCCTGCGCAAAGCTAAAGCAGCTTATGAAGGCGGCGAAAAAGACGTAGAAACGCTGAAATCCATCGTCACCAAGGAAATCCAGGCTGAACCGATGGCTTCTATCGATTACGTCGATCTCTTCTCTTTCCCGGCTTTGAAACCGATCCAGACTGTCGATCAGGAAAGCCTCTTGGCTATTGCCGTCCGTATCGGCAAGACGCGCCTCATCGATAATGTCATCTTAGGCTAAGGAAATCTTCACATTTTCTTCACATTTCCTCCACATCTTTTTCGCACGTCTCTGGTATAGTAAAAGCATAAACAGAGGGGTACTACAAAGGAGGTTTTCATGATGAAGAAAAAAATCCTAGCCGGATTGGCGGCACTCGTCGTAATTGCCGGTTTTTCCGCCTTTGCAGCCACACCAGCTGCTTCAGAAGGTTCATCGTCAGGGACTTACGGCCCGGGCTATACATGTTATGACAACGGTAACGGGTATTGCCGGGGGCCGCAGGCCTGCTATGATGACCACGATAACTGCTATACTGGAAATGGTTATTGCCAGGGACCGCGCCGCGGCTGCCGGGCCGATGGCCAGCGCGGCTGTCAGGGCCGTCAAGATTGCCCTGCCTATAGCGAACAACAGTAAGCCGTTCTAATCAAAGGGGGAAAACAATATGGTAATGACTCACTACATGGAACTCTTATCGCTCCATGAACCTTGGTTCTTGATTCTCTTCATGCTGGTACCGATGGTATTGGCTGAAACGATTTTAGCGTCTGGTGCTTTTTCCTTGCTCTACAAGGACAGCCGCAGTGAAAAATGGGACAGCCTGAGCCACGTCTGCGGACTCATCTTAGGCGTCTTCTTCATTGTCGCCACCGTGTACATCGTCACCTCGTATGTGCCGACTATCCAGTGGCGCGGCCCGATTGATTATATTTCTATTTGGGCTTATGTCTTAGGCGTCATCCCAGCCGTCCTCATCCTCTTGCAGGAATTGGGCATTATCTTTAAGAGCTCCGACTCGACGGCAAAGATCAAGAAACACATCGTTCTCATGATTCTCTTCGTCCTGTTCACGCACTTAGCCATGGTCTTCGGCATGGCTGACCCGCAGCTCGCAGGTTATGTCCCGCCGAAACAGAACAACATGCAGATGCAGATGAACGGTAATATGCCCATGGACCACAGTCAGATGGACCATAGCCAGATGAACCATGACCAAATGAACGGTCAAATGAATGGCCAGATGGACCACAGCAAGATGTAAAATTTAGTGGCTCGTGGTTCGGTGGTTCGTGGCTTCGTAGGGGCCGTCCCAGAGGGCGGGCCGCCTCTCCTGTTAGGAGAGGTGGCTCGAAGGGCCGGAGAGGTTTAACCTCTCAGTCAGCTGTAGCTGACAGCTCCCCTATAAGGGGAGCCATTATACGAGCCACGAACCACTATAACAACGAACCACTAAAAAGGGCTTGTCGCACGTGCGACAAGCCCTTTTTTCATGCTATAATTGATATAAAAAGGGGGAAACACGATGGATTTGGCGCAGCCGATTTTAGAGGGCATCATCGTTCTGGCTAAACAATACGATATTCAAAAGGTCATTCTTTTTGGCTCCCGTGCCCGTGGCGATAATTGGGAACGCAGCGATATTGACCTGGATGTCTGCGGTGGAGATGTCACGCGGTTTTCTCTCGATGTCGATGAGGTCATCCCGACACTGCTCATGTTCGATGTCGTCGATTTAGATGAACCGGTCCAGCCTGAACTGCGAGCCGCTATCCAACGGGAAGGAGTCGTTATATATGAAAAAGTATGAGAATTTCTGCAAAGCCTTGAATAATCTCAAAGAAATACAAAAAGAAATACCACCTTATTCGACGGTCGTCCAAACGGGAATGGTTTCTCTTTATGAAATCTGTTTTGAACAGGCTTGGAAAGCCATGAAAGAAGTATTGGAAAATAATGGCTATAGCCAGCATAAGATAGGGTCACCGCGGACGATTATCAAGATGGCTTATCAGGCAAATCTGATTGACGATGAGGATTGCTGGCTGGAGGCCTTGCGGGACCGGAACAATGTAGTCAATTCTTATAATGAAGAAATTGCCAATAATATCATCAAGGACAGCAAAGAAAAGTACATCGCCATGTTTGAAGGGCTGCAGCGGGAAATAGAAAAAAATTGGTTGTGAAGATGATAGGGAGGTGGAATTTTTGCGAACGAATTCGATTTTAATCGTCGATGATGATGAAAAACTTTGTGCTTTGTTAAAATCTTATTTTGAGCAGGAACAGTTCATCGTCTATATTGCCCACGATGGCATGACGGCGTTGCATACGCTGCGCAACCAGAAACCGCAGATTATGCTCCTCGATTTGATGATGCCCGGTATGGATGGCTTCGAGGTCTGCCGCCGTATCCGCCAGTTCAGCGATATCCCTATCATTTTCCTGTCGGCCAAGGACGATGAAACGGACCGCCTGGTCGGCCTCAATATGGGCGGTGACGATTACGTGACCAAGCCCTTCCACGTCAAGGAGGTCATTGCCCGCGTCTACAGCTTGCTGCGGCGGACCCGCGGTGAAGTGCTGCAGAAGACGACGTCGTACACCATACGGGATTTGACCATCGATAAGGAAAAATTTACCGTCTTGAAAGGGAATCAGCCTGTGTCCCTGACGCCGACGGAGTTCAATCTCCTCGAAGTCCTGGCTTCGGCTCCAGACAGGGTGTTCAGCCGCATGCAGCTCATGGACAAAGTACAGGGCGGCTATGGCTTTGAAGGTTATGAACGGACTATCGACACGCATATCCGCAACCTGCGCAAGAAGCTGGAAGCCGACCCGGCCCATCCGACGTATATCCTGACCGTATACGGCATCGGTTATAAATTCGACGGAGGGAATCATGAAGAAAGCTGACAGCATCGTCATCCGCCTGACCGGGATGGTCTTTATCCTCATCTTCCTGACCATCGCCATTTTGCTCATCTTGGTCAATAACCAGATGGACAACCATTTTTCCCAGTATTTAACGAATATGTCCCAGATGATGGGCAATGGCCATCAAGGCATGGGCATGATGCACGGCATGAGGCATGGGCCGGCGGAAATTACCTATATCTCGGCCGTCCACCGGTCGTTGCTGTGGGTCGGCCTGGTCATGCTGGCCGTCAGCGTCACCATCAGTTATTTTATCGTCCGGGAAATCATGCGTCCCTTGTCAGCTCTGACCGACGCCGTGCAAAAAGTCAAGGCCGGTACGTATGGCCAGACGGTTCCCGTCGAACGCCGTGATGAAGTCGGGACCCTGACCGAGACTTTCAACGACATGTCCCAGGAACTGGCGAAAAACGATAAGATGCGGCGCCGTCTCTTTGCCAACATCGCTCACGAACTGCGGACGCCCCTGGCCATCTTGCAGGGGAATCTGGAAGGGATGATCGACGATGTTATCCCGACGGATAAGAAGGTCCTCTTGTCCATGGAAGATGAAACCTTGCGCATGGGCCGCCTCATCCAGGACTTGCGGGACTTGTCACTGGCGGAAATCAATGAGCTGACGCTCCATAAAGCACCGCATGATATCAACGTCCTTTTGGAACGGGCCGTCAGTATGCTCCAGCCCTTATGCGACGAAAAATCCCTGGCCGTCCATTTGGACCTGGCCAGGGATTTGCCGAAGGTATCTATCGATGTGGACCGTATCAATCAGGTCATTTATAATCTGCTCAACAACGCCATCCGCTATATCGAAGCGGGCTGTACGATTACCGTTTCGACCTTAGCCGTCACCGTGAAGGGACAGTCTTATGTGCAGGTTCAGATTGCCGATACGGGCAGCGGCATTGCGCCGGAAGATTTACAGCATATCTTCCAGTACTTTTACCGCAGCGAAAAATCGCGGAACCGCAAGAGCGGCGGCAGTGGTATCGGCCTGGCCCTGGCTCAGCAGTTCGTCCGCAGTCATGGCGGCAGGATATGGGCGGACAGCGAAGTCGGCAGGGGGACGACGTTTACCTTTATTTTACCAATTCATAGCCAGCGTCGGCAATGACTTTGGCAAAGTCTTCCGTCGGGATGTCTTTGCTGGTCGTGACGTCGGCTTTTTTGCCTTCCAAGTCGACCGTAACGGCTGTGACGCCGTCCATAGCGGCTAATGCATCATGTACGTGTTTCTGGCAGTGCTGGCACATCATACCTTCGATTTTCAAAGTTTTTTCCATGGTTTCATCCTCTTCTTTCTTTGGGGTAATAAGATTTTTTAATGTATATCCAGCAGTGGTGATGACTTTTTTGAAGTCCTCTGCGGAAATAGCTTTATCAGCGGAGACATCGGCTTTCTGCCCATCCAGGTCGACGACGGCATCGGTGACGCCGTCCATGGCTTTCAGGACTTTCGTGACCGTAGCCACGCAGTGCTGGCACATCATGCCTTCGATGGACAGGGTATAGTGGAACGGGGCCGGAGCCGCTGCCACTTCGGGAACCGGATTTTGCGGAGCTGCCTGTGTGGCTTTAGGGCTATCTGCTTCCTGTGCCGATGTTTCACGTGAAACATCAGTGCTGTGCGTCGTCTTGAAGAATCGCAGGCGCAGGGCGTTCATGCAGACCGTGAAGCTCGACAGACTCATGGCAGCGGCGCCGATCATCGGGTTGAGGCGGATGCCGAAGGCCGGATAGAGGACCCCGGCTGCCAGGGGAATACAGATGATATTGTAGAAGAAAGCCCAGAACAGGTTTTCTTTGATATTCTTGATGACGGCCTTGCTCAGGCGGATGGCGCTGACGGCGTCGAGGAGGTCACTGCGCATGAGGACGGCATCGGCGCTTTCGATGGCGACGTCTGTGCCGGCACCGATAGCCATGCCCAGATCGGCTTTCGCCAGGGCCGGTGCATCGTTGATGCCGTCGCCGATCATGGCGACTTTATGGCCTTGGGCCTGGAGGGCGGCGATGTGTTTTTCTTTATCCTGCGGCAGGACGCCGGCAATGACCCGGGGAATGTGCAGGCGCTGGCGGATGGCTTCGGCCGTGCGCTGGTTGTCGCCAGTGAGCATGACGACGTGGATGCCCATTTTGGCAAAGTCGGCAATGGCTTCGGCGCTGGTCGTTTTTTCGACGTCGGCTACGGCGATGATGCCGATGATTTCCTTGTCGTCGGCAAAGAGGAGCGGTGTCTTGCCGTCGTCGGCCAGAGCGTTGAGGCTGGCCGTGATAGCTTTGGTGTCGATATGGGCTTCGTCCATGAGGCGCGTGTTGCCGGCATAATAGGTCTTGCCGTCGATGACGGCCTGGACGCCGCGGCCGAAGAGGGCCTTGAAATCGCTGGCCGTCTTGCCGGTCAGCTGGTGTTCGCTGGCGTAGGTCGTAATGGCTTCAGCCAGGGGATGTTCACTGCCTTTTTCCAGAGCTGCCGCAATGGCGACGAGGTCTTCTTTTGTGCCTTTCAAGGGAACGATGTCCGTAACTTTCGGCCGGCCTTCGGTGATGGTGCCGGTCTTGTCCATGACGACCGTATCGATGGCATGGGCCGTTTCCAGGGCTTCGCCAGATTTGATGAGGATGCCGTTTTCAGCCCCTTTGCCAGTGCCGACCATGATGGCAACCGGTGTAGCCAGGCCCAGGGCGCACGGGCAGGAGATGACCAGGACGGAGATGGCCGTCGAGAAGGCAAATTCGGCATCGACGCCCATGACGAAGTACCAGATGAGGCCGGTAATGATGGCGATAGTGATGACGGCCGGGACGAAGTAGCCAGAGATGGTATCGGCCATCTTGGCGATGGGCGCCTTGCTGGCGCTGGCTTCGTCGACGAGTTTGATAATCTGGCTGATGGTCGTATCGGCGCCGACGCGGCGGGCTGTAATGTGGATGAAACCCGTCTTATTTATCGTAGCCGATGTGACTTTGTCGCCGACTTGTTTTTCAACAGGAATACTTTCGCCGGTAATAGCGGCTTCATCGACGCTGGTCGTGCCTTCAGAAATGACGCCGTCAGCCGGGATGCTTTCACCGGGGCGGATGACGATTTCATCGCCGACGACAAGGTCTTCGACGGGGATGACCGTTTCGACGCCGTTGCGCAGGACCGTCGCCTGTTTCGGTGCCAGGTCCATGAGTTTTTCAATGGCGGTGCTGGTCTTGCCTTTGGCGCGGGCTTCGAGGAACTTGCCGATGTCGATGAGGGTGACGATCATGCCGGCTGATTCAAAGTACAGGTTGGTGCTGTACTGAGCGACGAGGGCCCAGTCACCGTGGCCCATGCCCCAGCTCATGCGGAAGATGGCGAAGACGCCGTAGACGGCAGCGGCCATGGAGCCGAGCCCGACCAGGCTGTCCATGTTCGGTGCACCCTGGAAGAGGTTGCGGAAGCCGTTGACATAGTACTTGCGGTTCAAGTACATGATGGGCAGGATTAATAAGAACTGGGTAAAGGCAAAGGTAATGGCATTTTCATCTCCGTGGAAGACGTACTGGAAGCCTTCCGGGACGGGGATGCCGAACCATTCATAGAACATGTGGTGCATGGCGATGTACATGACCGGGATCAGGAAGAGGATGGACCCGATGAGGCGGTGCTTCATGGCCTTCATTTCTTCCTTGGCAATGTCGGATGCGCTTTTCTGGGGCGCACCGGCCGACTGCGGGCTGCCGCTTTCAGCCGGGCTGGCGCCATAGCCGGCATCGATGACGGCCTGGATGATGTCTTGTTCGCTGACGACGTTTTCATCATACGAGGCCTGCATGCTGTTGGTCAGCAGGTTGACGCTGGCCTTGTCGATACCGTCCAGCTTGTTGACGGCTTTTTCCACGCGGGCTGAGCAGGCGGAGCAGCTCATGCCGGTAATGGTGAATTTTTCGTGCTTCAAAATACTCACTCCTTTATTTCATGAGTTTTTGCAAAGTGCAGACGAGTTCATCGACGACTTCGTCCTTGCCTTCGCGGATGTCGTGGACGACGCAGGACTTGATGTGCTGGCCCAGGAGTTCCTTATTGAAGGAATTTAAGGCCGACTGGATGGCACTGACCTGAGTCAGGATATCAATACAATAGCGATCGTCTTCGACCATTTTTTTCACGCCCCGTACTTGGCCTTCGATGCGGTTCAGACGGGAAATGAGTGATTTATACTCTTTGCCCTCTTTATTGCGATACTTATGCTTTTCCGTATCGCAGCAAGGACAGACTTTCTTTTCGCCCATAATTGAATACTCCTTTCAAATAAATACCCCTATGGGGTACGTGATTATAATATACCCACAAGGGGTATATGTCAAGGCTTTTTAGTGGCTCGTGGCTAGTAGTTCGTAGGGGCCGGCCCAGAGGGCGGCCCATTAGGGATGTGAGTGTTTCGCCCAGCAAACTGATTGGGAAATCATACATATTCCGGAGCGGGTGCCCCACGTGGTCGCCCCTACAGTGAAATTGCATAATCCTGGGGCAGGTGTCCCTTTTTAGCAATCCACAGTTAGCGGCTAATTGCTAACTGTCGGACGAGCGGGCCGCCTTAACAGGACGGCCCCTACGGTGCGGCCATGAGGCCGCCACGAGCCACGAACCACGAACCACGAACCACTAAAAAAAAGGCGCTGTCTTCACGCGACAGCGCCTTTTTTTTATCCTTATTTCAACAATGCTTTGACGGCTTCTGTTTCGTCCGTAGCGTTTTCGTTACCAGAGATGATGGCACCCTGGGCTACGATGCAGTCGAGGCCTTTGTCCTTGCGGACCTGGTCGACTTTGGAAACGACGTCTTTTTCAATGGGGACGATCAGCTTGTTTTCCAGCTTGCTCAGGTTCTGAGCGAGTTCACGGCCGAGGTTCTGGCGTTCCTGATCGGTCTTCATTTTCGGAGCTTTTTTAGCGAACTGTTCATTAGCATCTTTGACAGCAGCCTGCATCTGAGCGCTGACTTTCGGGAAGTCCTTGTGGGACTGTACTAAGGTATCGAAGTTGACGTAACCGACGCCGGAAGCGAAAGCCGACGAAGCAGCGACAAGGCTCATCATTCCCATAACGGCAAGGGATGCCAATTGTTTTTTCAGTTTCATAATGTATTCCTCCTGTACCGCAGAGCGGCTGAATTACTCTTTCTTACAATGTTCTATTCGTATATTATAACAAACTTACTGCTAAAGTACAACATGCACGGCTTCAGGCCTTTTCATCTTCCCCTTCTGTCTTGTCTTCGTCATCATCGTGGATATAGATATATTTATCCTTTTTCATCTTATCGATGATTTCCGGAGCCATGGCGATGAGTTTTTCAAAAGCCGAAGCCTGGTAGCCATCTTTCTTGATGGAGAACATTTCGACCCGGTCGCCTTTGATGACCAGGATGGCTGCCGGTTCCATCTTAGCGCCGCCGCCGCTGCCGGCACTGCTGCGGCCGTTTTCCGTCTTGCCATTGACGCCGCCGGACCCGAAACCAAAGGTGACGTCGACGAAAGGCACCAGGATTGCATCGCCGATGTGGACGGCCTGGCCGACGACGGTTTCGACTTTGATCATTTCTTTGAAACTTTCAAAAATTTCTTCCAAGTTGTTCTTGATGTACGAGTTATCCATGTTCTTCCTCCTTGTTCACAGCGTGCCACTCAGCCCATAGACGGCGTACAGGCCGGGAGGCGGCAAAGACGGCTGTAAACAGAAGCAGCACTGCCGGATATAGACGGCCCGAAGCACGGACGGTACAGTCATACTGTTCCTCGACGAAATTGAATTGTAAGTCTGTGACGCTCCCCGGACAGATGGCATAGAGGGCGCCGGCCAGCATCCCCGTTTCATGGGGTTCCGGGAGGCCGATGATGCCGGTCAGGGTAAAGCGGCGGATCTGGCCATGGCCGAGCAGGCGGGACAGCCAGGTGAAGAAGGCCGCCAAGAAATCGCTATTGAAGATGCCCGGCAGGAGCTGGCATATCGGCGGCTTTTTTTTGGGGCTTCCTGACTCTGTCGATTCCGGGGCCTCCGGCCCTTTTTCGCGGAGCAGGTCTTCATACGTGAGGTGCTGGCTTTCTTTTTCCAGTTCCTCCCAGGCTTTCTTGGCTTCTTCCGGCGTCGGGGGCGGCGTTTCTACCGGCTCTTTCACGGCAGGGCTGCGCTTCCAGCAGGTATGCAGCTCGTGATGCGGTTCTTCGCCCAGGGAATAGGACCAGGATGCATCGGCCAGCTTCCGGCCCCAGCTTCCCTGGCCTTCGACCTGGAAGGGCGTGCCGATATGGACGGTCAGGGCATAGGTAATGGGCAGGCAGAGGATGAGCAGTATGCAGCTGAATAAAATGGCAAGGACGACGACAATCGCCATAGTGCAGCCCCCTTTTGTGAAAATAATCCGTTACTTTTATTTATTCTATATATATGGGGCAAGTTCCTTTTTTTTAGGCGTCCTGTTTTTCTTTTTCTTTTTTATTAAAAATGCAGTCTACGTTTTCGGCACCGAAGCAGCGGGAACAGGAAATGCACAGGGCCGGTTCCGTATCGCCCGATTTCCAGCGGTTCGGCAGGTCCGGCTGGCGCAGGAAGGGGCGGCTCATGGAAATAAAAGCCAGGTCTGTCGATTCCAGGGCTTCTTCGATATCGGCTATAGTGCGGAAGCCGCCGACGACGCCGACGTCGGTTTTACCTTTCAGCAGGGCAGCTGCCTCTGCTGCATAGGCTTTGAAGTACATCGGTTCCTTCGTGCGGCGGATAGCCCGGATCGGGCCTTTGCGCGGCAGGGACGACGTATTGCCGCCGCTGACTTCGATGGCGTTGACGCCCTGGTCGGCCAGCCAGGCCATGACCTGTTTGCTTTCTTCAAAGGTCAGACTGCCGTCTTTCATGAAGTCGGCACAGTTCAATTTAACCCAGATGGGATAATCGGCGCCGACGGCCTGACGCATGGCAGCGATACATTCCAAAAGGAAGCGGGCCCGATTTTCCAGGCTGCCGCCGTAGGCATCGGTGCGGGTATTGAAATGGGGCGACAGGAATTTGCTGGCCAAATAGCCGTGGGCGCCGTGGAACTGGACGCCGTCGAAACCAGCCGTTTTGGCCCGAGCGGCAGCTTTTGCGACGGCGTCCGTCAATTCATGAATCTGGTCGACTGTCAGGGCCTGCGATTCCTGGGTCCATTTGCCGACCTTTTCCGTGACGCCGCTGGGACTGAAGATGATGCGCGTTTCGCCTTCCGGCGTTTCCGGCATGAGGATGGCTGAGCCCATGACGACGAGCTGGGCTACGATTTTGCCGCCGTGCTGGTGGACGCGGTCGACGACCTGGGACAAAGGAGCGATACATTCATCGTCGTCGATGCGTATCTGACAGTGCTGGCGCGGTTCCATCTTATTCGTCGCCATCATCCCCGTGATGATGAGGCCGGCGCCGCCATCAGCCAGGTTTTCATACATTTCGGCCAGATTTTCTGTCGGAAGGCCGTAATTCCCCATTCCTTCGAAAGTAGCAGAACGGACAAGGCGGCACTTCGCTTCAATACCGCCAATGCGACATGTATCAAATGACATGGTAGAAATCTCTCCTTGGTAATATAAAATGAATTTCAGTTTATCTTGAACATTATACAATATTTGCAGAAATAAGCCAATGCATTGTTTTTTGCTCCTTTTGTAAAGTGTGATGTTTTTAGTTGGCTTCATTAAGCGAGTATGATATAATACAAGTGTTTGTTAATTTTACAATTCACGAAGGGATGTTGAATACATGGCTACAGCAATGGTAATCGGAACCCAATGGGGCGACGAAGGTAAAGGTAAGATCGTAGATTATTTGGCCCAGAAGGCCGATGTCGTCATCCGCTCCCAGGGTGGGAATAACGCCGGCCATACGGTCGTCGTCGACGATAAGTCCTTTGCACTGCGTCTCTTGCCGTCGGGAATCCTCTTTTCCGACAAAACCTGCATCATCGGCAGCGGCGTCGTTGTCAATCCGAAAGTCCTCCTTGAAGAAATCGAAGGCATGACCTCCAAAGGCGTGCAGATCAGCAAATTGGAAATTTCCACGCGTGCGCATGTCATCATGCCGTATCATATCCGCATTGATGAAGAAGATGAAAAGCTCAAGGGCGACGCTAAGATCGGCACGACGAAAAACGGTATCGGACCGTGCTATGCCGACAAAGTCAACCGCGTAGGCATCCGCATCGGCGACCTCATGGACCGCGATGTCTTTGCCAAGAAACTGCGCGTCAATATTGACCTTAAAAACCGTCTCTTTGAAAAATATTATGGCTGCGAAGGCTTCGATTATGATGAAGTCCTCAAAGAATACCTCGGCTATGCCGACCAGATCCGCCAGTATGTAAAGGATACGAACTATTCGGCCAATCTCTATGTCAGTGAAGGCAAGAAAGTCCTCTTTGAAGGGGCTCAGGCTGCTATGCTCGACCTCGACCATGGTACATATCCCTTCGTTACCAGCTCCAATCCGACGGCTGGCGGCGCTTGCACCGGTTCTGGCGTCGGCCCCCGTCGTATGGAAAATATCGTCGGCGTCGTCAAAGCCTATACGACCCGCGTCGGCGCTGGCCCGTTCCCGGCAGAACAGCTCAACGAAGTTGGCGAATACCTGCGCAATACAGGCCATGAATTTGGTACTGTCACCGGTCGTCCCCGCCGCTGCGGCTGGCTCGATACGGCTGTCGTCAAATACGCAGCTATGCTGAACAGCCTCGATTACCTGGCTATTACCCGCCTGGATATCCTCGATGACCTGGATACCATCAAAATCTGCACGGGTTATAAATATCAGGGCCAGATTCTGAAAGAATATCCGGCCAGCCTCGACGTCCTGGAAAACGTCGAACCGATTTATGAAGAAATGCCGGGCTGGAAAGCCGATATTTCCAAGTGCAAATCGTACGATGAATTGCCGGAAGCAGCCCGCCACTATGTCGAACGCATCAGCGAACTCACGGGCGTTCCCCTGGGCATCGTCTCCGTCGGCCCGAACCGCAGCCAGACGATCATCCTCAAAAAGATTTTCTAAAAACAACTGAATTACACCATAATATGTGAAAGGTCCTGCCGCTTATGCGGCAGGACCTTTCAAGTTGTTAGTTGTTAGTTGTTCGTGGTTCGCCAAGAATAAACGCCCCAATCGGGGCATCCGTAGGGGCCGTCCTGAAAGGCGGCCCGCCGTGACCGGTCGGTAATACATTATATGGTCCATGTGGCATGACTTTACGACCTGCGTTTTTTCGGACTCAGATGCGGCGTTCCGCCGCGACAGACTCAAGCTGACAACGACGCTTCGGGAAACCCTCAGCGCGTAGCGGGCCGCCCTTTGGGACGGCCCCTACGAGCCACGAGCCACGAGCCACGAGCCACGAGCCACTAGCCACGAACCACGAACCACGAATCATTCCCCGCAATGGCCGGCCATGGCGCAGGCGCTGCACGAGCCGGAGCAGCCGCCGCCGATGAAGTTCAGGCCGATGACGCCGGTTACGGTTTTTCTCGGCATGAGCATGCCGCTGGGCAGGAGGGAAACGCCGATTTGTTCGGCGTGGACGGCCTGGGCGATGTTGGCCATCTGGCCGGCTGGCCAGTCACCGGTACCGGGATTCATGATCCAGGCGGCTTTATAGCCTTTATCGGCGCCGGCTTCGTCGAGCATGTCGACGAGCTGTTTCGTATAGCCGGCAGTAGCGACGGCCAGGGCCGAATCGAGGGCCAGGCCACGGGTGATGTCTTTGTTCATGAACAAGGCATCGACTTCTTTTTCCACGGCTTCGCCCAAGGTGACGGCATACATCAGGACGATGGCTGAATCTTCGATGCGCTGGCAGGCCGTCGGGCTGCTGATGGTGAAGGGGCTGTCGCAGAGGACCATATGAGATGTATTGTCATAGAAGCACTGCTGGCAGATGGCCTGTGGTTTGGCCAATTCCATGACGCGCTGGCACGCTTCCTGGACGAAATCATCGGAAAGTTCGGCAGCTCCGCGCTGCAAGGCATATTCTTTGACGCTGGCGGCGTCGATTTCCCGCAAGGGGTCGGTAAATGTTGGCATTTTATACATCCTTTCTGAATCTGTACATTTGCTTCTTATTATACCATAGAAATTGTTAGAAAAATCAATGAAATCGGGGCAATAAATATTTGATTAAATGGTGGATAGACGATATACTATAATATAGACTTTAAAAATAATTTTGATAGAAATGAGGTGGACATGGTGGCAGTCGACGAGTCCCCGGCTGAACGGGGCGCCCCGGCAGAAATCGCCGTAGAATGTATTGTCCCCAATCCCCATCAGCCGCGGCAGACCTTTGATGAACAAGGGCTGGCCGCTTTGGCGGATTCCATCCGTCAGCATGGGCTTGTCCAGCCCGTCGTCGTCCAAAAGACAGGACCTGGCCGGTATGAACTGATTGCCGGCGAACGGCGGCTGCGGGCAGCGAAGCGCTGCGGCTTGAAAACGGTGCCGGCCATCATCCGCAAGTATACGCCGGATGAAGCGGCTGAAATCGCCCTTGTCGAGAATCTGCAGCGCAAGGACCTGGATGCCATTGAAGAAGGCCTGGCTTATGAGCGGCTCATGAAGGACTTCGGCTTGACCCAGGAACAGACGGCGCAGAAAGTCGGGAAAAGCCGGTCTCACGTGGCCAACATGGTCCGGTTATTGCAGCTGCCAGCTGACATCAAGGAATGGATTGCGGCGGGACGCTTATCCATGGGACAGGCCCGCCCTCTTTTACAGCTGCCTTCTGCGAAATTGCAGCGTGAAGCGGCCCTGCACATTTTGAAGCATGACCTGTCGGCCCGCAAGGCCGAGGCCCTGGTGCGCCATTTGATGAGCCAGGCCAAGCCTCGTCCGGAGCCGGATGCTCACCTGGCCTGGCTGCAGGATAAGCTGAAGATGTCCTTGGGGACTGACGTTGCCATCCAAGTGGGGAAGGACCGGAAAAAGGGGAAAATCGAGATTTCCTTTTCTTCGGAAGCAGAATTTGAACGGCTGCTGTCGATCCTTACCGAAGAAAAAGAAGACCCATCGCCGTCCCCTCTTTCTTCGTTTCACATATAAATTTTTTGCATGTTCATGGGAGGAAAGAAATGCTGAATGTCGATATGCAGGCTGCCCTGATGGCGCTTGCCGGTATTGGCGGGCTGATTTTATTGATTTTGCTCGTCTATATCGTCATTTTACACAAGAAAATCAGAAAATTAGAAACGAATTATACTTTTTTTATGCAAGACGAAACGGGAGCCAGCGTCGAATCCAAGCTGCGTGACGACGTCGACAAACTGCATAATCTGCAGGGGACGCTCGACATGATCCACCAGACGCAGAAGGACATCATGGCTGTCCAGAACCATTGTTTCCGTAAAATTGGGTTCGTTAAATATAATGCCTTTGACAATATCGGCAATAATCTGAGCTTTGCCTTTACCGTCCTCGACGGGAAGAATGACGGTTTCTGCCTTTCCAGCGTCTATGGACGCAACGAATCGCGTATTTTCGCCAAACCGATCGTTGAAGGGAAATGCCTCTACGGGATGAGCGAAGAAGAACGGGAAAGCCTGGACAATGCCTTGAATTACAGCGGCGATATGCAGGCCGTTCAAAAGGATCTGGAAGAATAATAAAGAGGGGAAAAGTGTGAAGATCCACATCAAGATATATCCATGGATGCGCACCCTGCAATCATGGTTCCAACGAATGAAAGCCTGGGAAACACCGTCATGGTGGCCGTCGTTCCTGAAAACGGACCGGACGGAGCCCCTGGTCGTGACACCAGCTCAATATAAGAAACTCGTTCGCGCCTGTGCTGTCGCAGTGGTCGTCATTGTAATCGCTGCAGGCATCGGCATTTACGAGTTCGTTTCGCTTCAGCAGACTAAAGCGCAGGAAGCCCTGCATGAACAACAGCTGGAATTGATGCGTGAAAAGACGACATCCCTCCAGGAAAAGATGGATAAGATGGATTCCCTGGACCAGGAACTGCGGCAAATGGTCAAGGGTTCGGGGGCTGGTGACAGCCCAAAAGGTGACGGTGGCGTAGCAGGGGGACAGAAGAAATCTCCGGACCTTTCTCATGCCAGCTACAATGACCTGTTATTGGCCACCTCGCGTTTGGAAACCCGCAGTAATGCCCGCATCATCAGCTTCATCACCTTGAAGACGGTCTTGAGCGATACGGCAGGCGAACAGGTTCGGCAAATGCAGCAGATTACCCATAAGTACCAGGGAGGAGCCCTGGCCGGCGGCCAAGGGGGCGATGCCAGCAGCACGTCGACGACGCCTTCCATCTGGCCCGTCAGCGGGACGATTACGTCCAATTTCGGCTATCGCGGCAATCCTATTGGCGGCGGCTCCGGCTTCCACGAAGGCATCGACATCGGTGTCGACTACGGGACACCGGTCCGGGCGACGGCAGCCGGGAAAGTCACTATGGCCGGTTGGGTCGATGGTTATGGCAACCTCGTTGAAATCGACCATGGCAATGGGTTCGTTACCCGCTATGGCCATAACTCCATGCTGTTAGTTACGGTAGGACAAGAAGTCCGGGCCGGTTCGATTGTTGCCTTAGCCGGCAGTACAGGCCGCAGCACGGGACCGCACGTCCATTACGAAGTCCGCGTCAATGGAACCCCGACCAACCCGCTGCTGTTCTTGCCGTAGGGGGATTAGCATACAAGGGGAGTTGTTATTATGCTAGGCCCTTTTACTCAAAGGTTTGGGGTTTGATGTTTGAAGTTTGAGGTGATGGGAAAATTTTATGTCCCTCGACACCAAACATCAAACTTCACACATCAAACTAAAAAAGGGCTTGTCGTAGAACGACAAGTCCTTTTTCACTACCCCCAGGAAGGAGAATTTTATGAAGAGATACATGGAGATACTGGCTTTTTGTATGCTTTTTATGGCTTTTTTCCTGAGTGGATGCATCTTGTCTCCGACGAATACGGGTGTCCTCATCGGGACGAACCTGGCTTTGAGCGGCAAGGGGATGTCCTATTCGACTTCGACAGAACGGGGCATCGAACTGGCCAAGGATATGGTCAATGACCGGGGCGGACTGTTGGGCAGGCCCGTCCAGATTGTATCCGTAGATAACCACGGCAAGCCGGAAGATGCCGAAGCGGCTATCCAGCAGCTGACAGTACGTCACGTATCGGCCATCATCGGGCCGGACCTGACGGATTGTACGCGGGCGGTCTTACCTAATGTGGAAGCCGTGAAGATCCCCCTCATCAGCCCGGCCTGCACCCAGCCGGATATCACCGTCGATCCGAAGTCTCACGAAGTCTACCGCTATATTTTCCGGGCGGCTTATATCGATGCCTCTCAGGGACGGGCCATGGCTGATTATGCTTTGAAACAGCTCCATGTCAAGCGGGCCGCTGTCTTTTATTATCCCGATAAGACGTATGCCCAGGGCCTGGCCGAATATTTCCGCAGTGCCTTTGCCGCCAGTGGCGGTGAGGTCCCCGTCTATATCCCCGTGGAAGAGGTGCAGGATTTGACCAAATACCTGTCCTTATTGCAGCGAGAAAATGTCGATGTCATCTATCTTCCCGGCTACGATGACTGGACGATACCGGCCATTACGCTGCTGCGCAGTCACGGCATTTCCCAGCCCCTGCTGGGTCCCGATGGCTGGAACGGGCCCAAGATGGAACGGGACGTCGATACATCCTATTTGACCCAGGTCTATTATACGGACCATTATGCCGGTCATGACGCCAGTGAAGCGGCCAGACGGTTTTCCCAGGCTTACTATGAAAAATACGGAGAATGGCCGGACAGTTATGCCGCTCTCGGCTATGATGCCTTCATGATGACGGCCGAAGCCATCGAACGCTGCCAGTCGGCAGAAGCGCCTGACGTAGCCCGGGAGTTGGAAAAGACCATTGATTATGACGGTGCGACCGGGACTATTTCTCTCGATGCCAATCATGATGCGATTAAAGATGTCTTCATCATGACCTTTAAAGACGGCCAGCCCGAACTGGCTGCGACGATTCCCAAAGACCGTCAGACACAGTAAGGCAGATACTTTGTCATGGCTTGGCGCCGTGCCTTCCAGTCGGGCATGCGGATGGTCATGGCATCATAGAAATGGCGGGAGTGATTGGGCTGAAGAAAATGGCAGAGTTCGTGAAGCATGACGTGGTCGATGATTTCTTCAGGCATGATAGCCAGGTAGGTGTTCATGGTGACGATGCCTTTGAGGGGCATACAGGACCCCCAACGCGACCGCATGACTCGCTGTTTCAGGACCGGGTCGGGCAAGGCGAGGCCGTCGAATAAGGGCTGCATCCGGGATAAACTAGCAGGAAAGAGCTTTTTCCCCAGACTTTGCAGCAGCTTATGGTATAGCTTCTGTTTCATGACCGGTGTATCATCGGCCAGTTCCATGAAGACTGTCTGGCCGCTGCGGCGGATGCTGTTTTGTAGTCCCAGGCGGACATCGAGCTTATAGGGCTGGCCGGCGAGATAGAGCGTATCGCCGTCGCTGAGGGTCAGCATGGGAAATTTACGTTTCCGTTCTGCCATCTCATCCATGGCGCGGACGATGAAATCTGTCTTTTTTTGCAGGAAATCTTCGATATATTCCCAAGGGACACGGGCCGGTGCCGAAATATACAGCGTGCCGTCACTGCGGACGTGGAGATTGATGTTTTTCACTTTTTTTCGGACCAGGATGACCGGGAAGGTTTGGCCCTGGGCCGTGAATTGGCGTTGTTCGTTCGTCATGGTGATACCTCGCAGAAATAAGATTTGTAGCTATTGTAAATAGAATCTGTTCGTTTGTCAAAAAAAGGAAGGTAGATTATGCTCGATTTTACGGCCATTGACTTTGAAACGGCCAATAAATATGCCAACAGCGCCTGCTCCCTGGCAGCCGTTACCATGAATGATGATCGCTGTGTCAAAGAAGGGTATACTCTGATCCAGCCGCCTTTCATGCGTTTTGATCCAGGTAATATCCAGATTCATGGCATCACGCCGGACCAGGTCGCCCATAAACCGAAGTTCGACGCCCTGTGGGACCGCATCCGGCCGCACCTGGAAGGGCGTATCCTGGTCGCCCACTATGCCGTCTTCGATACGCGGGTCCTGCGCAGCCTGCTGCGGACGTATCACCTGGAAAAGCCCCAGGCATCCTATGCCTGTACGGTGGAAATTTCCCGCCGCGTCTGGCCGGACCTGCCGAACCATAAATTAGATACCGTCGCCGGCTATCTCGGCTACTCCTTCCGCCATCACCAGGCCCTGGATGATGCCCGGGCCTGCGCCTACATCGTCCTCAAAGCCGCAGAAATCGTCGGCGCCTCGTCCATGGAAGAACTCCTCGACGCGACGCACCTTACTTTGAAAACCTTGTAATAAAGTTTGTAGCATGTAGTTTGTAGTTGTAGGGGCCGTCCCCAAGGGCGGCCCGTCTGTCATGGTGGTGTACACGTAATGCATGACGGGTGATGTGTGAAAACATCCTTCATCTGCCCGAATAGCTATGTCTACAATTCACAGCGGGACGCCTTAGCAGGACGTCCCCTACGATATCGCATACAGGCGATGGAAATGAACTCAAGACAGCTGGCGGAACGGACAGCAGTGGCGACGGCCCGCTTGTGGGAATCCCATGAACTGCCCGTTCTCAGGTCGTAGGTCGTTCGTCATATGGAAATAAAAATAATAAGCCGTCACGATGAACGATGAACGAACAACTTTTGAGATGAAAGCGTCCGGCATAATGGCAGAAAGCCTCACTGTAGTATTGACTAGTCAATTTAAGAGTGCTATGATATATCCCGTCAATAAATTTGACTAGTCAATTATAAAAAGGAGCGATTGCATTGATAAAAGAAAGATTATGGACTCGTGATTTCGTGGCTTTGGTCCTGGCCAATGGCTTTTTATTCGCTGGTTTCCATTTTCTCTTGCCGACCATTACCCTCTATGCCGCCAGTTTAGGGGCTACTGGCGGGGAAATCGGTCTGATTGGCGGCATCTTTGGCTATTCGGCCATTTGTATCCGCCTGTTCACGGATACCGGTGTCCACTATTTAGGGAAAAAGAAGTGCCTTTACCTGGGCCTGGCTCTTTCTATTTTAGCCACCGTGTCGTATTATATGTTTGATAGTATCCACGCCATCGTAGCCGCCCGTATCCTCCACGGCTTCGGTTTTGGCCTGAGCACGACTTTTGCAGCGGCTATCGTCGCCGATGTCATACCGGCCAGCCGCCGCGGCGAAGGGATTGGCTATTTTGGCTTGGGCAGTACGGTCATGATGGCTCTGGCTCCGGCTGTCGGTTTATTTTTACTCAATGATATCAGCCCGGCAGCCTTGTTCTTCTCGTCGGCCGCCTTCTCCTTCTTGGCCGTCCTTGTCAGTATCTTCTGTCATGCCGGTAAGAAAGTCCGCCGCGTCGAAGTGACGGAAAAGGCTTCCCTGCGTGACCGCATCTGCGAAACGGGCACGGGCCTTCCTGCTATTTTGACGATTTTCTTCGGCGCCGCCTATGGCAGTGTCAATACGTATATCGCCATGATGGCTGCAGAAGCCCATATTGAAAATGCCGGTTTATTCTTCATCGTTGGGACGCTGTTTGTCTTCATTTCCCGTCCCTTTGGCGGCCGTCTCCTCGATGCCAAAGGCGCCTTTGCCGTCGTCATGCCCGGGTCAGTCTTGTATTTGATCGGGTTGTTGCTCATCATGGCCGCCCATTCGCTCATGGTCTTGCTGGCAGCTTCTGTCTTTTACGGCTTAGGTGCCGGCCTGCTGCTCCCGGCCCTGCTGACGTGGATCCTGAATATGGTCCGCCCGGAACGGCGCAGTTCCGCCAGCGCGACCTTCTATAATATGCTCGATATCGGTACCAGCACGGGCATCCTCGTCTTGGGTGTCATCGCCGGTATGGTAGGCTATCGCCACATGTACTGGAGTGTCACAGCCCTTATGATTTGTTTTGCTGTCCTGTTCATGTTCTGTCATTATCGCTATGGCAGCGATGTCATGGCTAGTCAGAAAGTGGGAAAAGGAGCCGTCGCCGATATCCATAAAGATTGAGAGGTATCCTAATGGACGTACGAGATCGGAAAGATGATGAATTGATACGACAATTATTCTGTACGACCCGGATTTTTTCCCGGACTTTGAACGGTTGTGTAGCCCCTTTAGGACTTCACAGCTCGGAATGGATGGTCCTGAACTTCATTCACTTGAATGACGGCATTGCCCAGGCCGATTTGATCCGTTATTTCAAGGTGGAAGCGGCGGCGATTACGCGCACGTTGAGCCGGCTGGAGAAGAAAGGCCTGATTAGCCGTCATCCTATGGAGAAAGGGCGGGGTAAGTACATCGAATTGACCGAAGCCGGCCGGGACCTGTTTGCCAAAGCGGAACCTTTTGTAACGGCCCATCGGAGACAGGCCTTGCAGGGATTGTCAGCAACGGAACGTCAGCAGCTATTGACACTGTGTGCGAAAGTCCAAGCGGCTTTAGAGGCGGAATAGTATATATTTTTATCATATAGAGGGCATACCTATACTGATTTCCCATAGATAGCTTACAAATCATCGGTATATGCGTATAATTAAATCAAGATATTACCTATGCTGAAAGGAGATTTTAAAAATGAAAATTGTCTTGTTGGAATCGTTAGGTATCAGCCAGGAATTGCTTGATTCGTATGTAAAACCCTTGAAGGAAAAAGGCTATGAATTTGCTGCGTATGAACGCAATGATGACCCAGCCGTCCAGATTGAAGAAGCGAAGGACGCCGATATCCTCATCATCGCCAACATGCCCCTTAAAGCGGAAGTCATCAATGCCTGCCCGAACCTGAAGTACATCGACGTTGCCTTTACAGGTGTTGATCACGTCGCCTTGGATGCTGCCAAAGCAAAAGGCATCAAAGTCAGCAATGCATCGGGCTATTCGACCGTTGCCGTTGCTGAATTGACCATCGCCATGATGCTCGACTTGCTCCGCCGCGTTCCCCAGGTCGATGCGGCTTGCCGTGCTGGAGGCACGAAGGCCGGCCTTGTCGGCAACGAACTGGAAGGGAAGACAGTCGCCCTCGTCGGCACTGGCCACATCGGTCATCGCGTTGCCGAACTGGTCCATGCCTTTGGTGCTAAAGTCATCGCCTATAACGGCTTCTCTCATAAAGCCGATACGGAACTGATCAAATACTTGCCCATGAAAGAAATGATGGAACAGGCCGATATTGTCAGCCTCCATTGCCCGGTAACGGATAAATCAAAGGGTTTGATCAATAAAGAAACTTTGTCGTACATGAAACCGACAGCCTTCCTCATCAATGAAGCCCGTGGCCCTGTCGTCGTATCCCAGGACTTGGCCGATGCCTTAAACAGCGGTAAAATCGCCGGCGCCGGCATTGATGTCTTTGAAAACGAACCGCCTCTTGACACCAATCACCCTCTGCTTCACGCTAAGAATACCATCGTCACGCCGCATGTCGCTTTCGCTACGGCTGAATCCATGGCCAAACGTGCCGTCATTGTCTTTGACAACATAGACGCATACTTAGCCGGAAATCAGAAGAACATCATTTTGTAATTATTGCAGGCTGTAAGCCGCAATCGTAGGGGCCGCCCAAAGGGCGGCCCGCTTTTTTTTGGCTATTTTTATGCCTTTTATGCGCAAAAATCATGAATTTAATTTTTCTATTCCACTTATTCAAATCACACCCCTGTATCTTGCTTAACGGATACTAGTATGGTAGTATGTAACTGCGAAAAGAAATAAAAGAAACATCAATTAAATAAAATATTTTATAATTATTTTATAATTGGAGGATTGCCTTATGAGAATGACCTTCCGTTGGTACGGAGAAAAAGATGACAAAATTACCTTGCAGCAGATCGACCAGATTCCTGGCATGGACGGCATCGTCGGTGCTTTGTTCGATATTCCTGTCGGCGAAGTATGGCCCGTTGAACCGCTGTTGCATATCAAACAGCAGGCCGAAGCCCACAACCTGGTCTTTAAGGATTTAGAAAGCATCAACGTCCACGAAGACATTAAACTGGGCTTGCCGAGCCGCGATAAATATATCGAAAACTACATTACGTCCCTGCGCAATGCTGCGAAAGCCGGCATCCAGATGGTCTGCTACAATTTCATGCCCGTCTTCGACTGGACGCGTACGGATTTAGCAAAACCTCTTTATGATGGCTCGACGGTCCTGGCTTATGATTACCATCTCATCGCCAACAAGACGCCACAGGATATGGCCCGGGAAATCCTTGACAACAGCAACGGCTTCGCCCTCCCCGGGTGGGAACCGGAACGACTGAAAGAATTGTCACACTTGTTTGAACAGTATGAAGGCATGGATGAAGACGGCCTGCGCAAGAACCTGGAATATTTCCTGAAAGCCATCGTTCCTGTCGCTGAAGAAGTCGGCATCAAGATGGCTATTCACCCCGATGACCCGCCTATTTCCGTCTTTGGCCTGCCGCGCATCGTCAAGAACGAAGATGATCTCGATAAAATCGCAGCCATGGTTGACAGCCCGAGCAACGGTTTCACTATTTGCACCGGTTCTCTCGGCTCGAATCGTCAGAATGATATTCCCCATATCATCCGCAAATTCGGCAAGATGCAGCGCGTCAATTTCCTGCACATCCGCAACATCCAGGTCCATGAACCGTGGGTCTTCAACGAAGTGGCGCATAAATCGCAAATCGGCAATCTCGATATGTATGAAATCGTCAAAGCTGCCTACGATATCGGCTTCGATGGACCTATCCGTCCCGACCACGGCCGTATGATTTGGGGCGAAACAGGCCGCCCGGGCTATGGCCTCTACGACCGGGCCCTCGGAGCTAACTACATCTGTGGCTTATGGGATGCTATTAACCGCACGTGCGGTCAGTTATAAAAAAGGAGGAACTTACGATGTTGCATTTGAATCGGCAAAGCTTGAAAGAGAATAGTGCTGAATGGGAAAAAGCCGGTATTACTCTTTATTCTTACGATGATAAAGCGGTACAGAAAGCTACCCAGCAGACTCCACAGTGGGTACATTTTGGTGGCGGCAATATTTTCCGCGCCTTTATTGCAGCTCTCCAACAGCAGCTGTTAAATAAAGGACTGGCCAAGACCGGCATCATCACGGTCGAAACGTATGACGAAGAAGTCATCGAAAAAGTCTACCGTCCCTTCGATAACTTGAGCCTGGCCGTTACCATGTATGCCGATGGCCGTTTTGAAAAAGAAGTCATCGGTTCGGTTGTGGAATCTGTCGTCTGCCGGCCCGATTTCAAGGCAGACTGGCAGCGCCTGAAAGCTATCTTTACCAATCCTTCCTTACAGGTTGCCAGCTTCACGATTACTGAAAAAGGCTATAAATTGAAGGATTATGCAGGCAACTTCTTCCCGGCTGTGGCCGAAGACATGAAGAAGGGACCGGAACAGGCGACTAGTTCCATGGGCTGCATCGCTGCCCTGGCCTATGCCCGCTATCAGGCAGGCGCCTATCCCTTCGCCTTTTTGAGCCTCGACAACTGCTCTCACAATGGCGACAAAATCAAAGAAGCCGTCTTGACCTTTGCTGATGAATGGGCAGCCAATGGCGTTGCTGACAAAGGCTTCGTCGATTATGTCAATGATCCGCAGAAAGTCACTTTCCCGTGGAGCATGATCGATAAAATTACGCCGCGGTCTTCGGAAAAAGTCCAGCATTATCTCAAAGACCTGGGCTTTGGCGATACGGAACTGATTCATACGGAAAAAGGAACCTATGCCGCCTTCGTCAATGCTGAAAACGCACAGTATCTTGTCATTGAAGATACCTTCCCCAATGGCCGTCCGGCACTGGAACAGGCTGGTGTCATCTTTACCGACCGCGATACTGTCGATAGAGTCGAACGTATGAAAGTCTGCACCTGCCTCAACCCCTTGCATACGGCTATGGCCGTATACGGCTGCTTGTTAGGTTATACGCTGATTGCAGATGAAATGAAAGACTTGCAGATCAAGGGACTCATCGAAAAAATCGGTTATCAAGAAGGCTTGCCCGTCGTAACGAATCCGGGCGTCCTCAATCCGAAAGACTTCATTCAAGAAGTCCTCGAACAGCGTCTGACCAATGGCAATCTGCCTGATACGCCTCAGCGTATTGCTTCGGATACATCACAGAAAGTCGGTATCCGCTTTGGCGAAACCATCAAAGCTTATGGCGATAAAGCTAAAGATTTGGAATATATCCCCTTAGCCATTGCTGGTTGGTGCCGCTATTTACTGGCTGTCGATGACGAAGGCAAACCCTTTGAACTGAGCCCGGACCCCTTGCTGAAAGATTTACAGGCTGCCTTAGAAGGCGTTACTCTGGGAAATCTTGATTCGGCTAAAGGCAAATTGAAATCCATCTTATCCAATAAAGATATATTTGGAAGCAATCTGTATGAAGTCGGCTTGGGCGAAAAAATCGAAGGGTATTTCGATGAACTCATTGCTGGTCCTCATGCTGTGCGGAATACATTGGTTAAGTACGTGAAATAAATTGGGTCTTCACCTAGACTTATATAATTTTTTAGGAGGAATGTATGATGAAAGCCGTTGTTGTAGAAAAACCAGAAAAGATTACTGTTGTCGAACGAGCTATACCTGAAATTACGGATAACCAAGTTTTGCTAAAAGTTAAAGCTGCTGGGATTTGTGGTTCTGATGTAGGAATTTACCATGGGAAAAATGCTTTTGCTACCTATCCTCGTGTCGTCGGACATGAATTTGTCGGTGAAGTCGTTAAGGTTGGCAGTAAAGTAACGAACGCATCCGTAGGAGATCACATTGCTGTAGATCCCGTTGTTTCTTGCGGCCATTGCTATGCTTGCAACATTAATCGACATAATGTTTGCAAATCTTTACAAGTTATGGGTGTACATCGTGATGGGGGCTATCAGGAATACGTAGCTGTTGATCAGGAACAATTGAATCAGCTGCCTAAAGATATCCCTTGGGAAATTGCAGCAACGGTAGAACCGTATTCCATTGGGGCACAAGTAGCACATAGAGGTCGTTTGACGGGAGATGATACCGTTCTCATCTGCGGTGCAGGACCTATTGGCTTGATTATTTTGCAAGTCGCTAAAATGAAAGGCGCTAAAGTTGCTATCTTGGATATCGTTGAAAGCCGTTTAGAAGATGCAAAGAAAATGGGCGCGGATATGGTAGTCAATGGTAAAGAAACTGATATTGTAGATGCCATGAAAGAATTCACGAATGGCGAAGGGTTTAACTTGATTTATGAAGCTACAGGAAATGTTAATATTCTTCAGACTTGTATTCAGAAACTGCCCAGCCAGGCTGGCCGTATTGTTGTATTAGGCTTCTCTACTGTTGAATTCCCACTTCGGCAAGTGGATATCATGAGTAAAGAATTAGAAATTATTGGCACACGTCTTAATAATCATCGCTTCCCGGAAGTTATCAGCTGGTTTAAGGATAAAAAAGTTGATCCTAAATCTATTGTTACTAATACCTTCCATTTCACGGAAGCCGATAAAGCTTTTAAATATAATGACGAAAACCCTGACAAGGTTTTGAAGATTGTACTTACTTTTTAAGTCTTTAGACATACTAGTATGTTAGTATTCTAGAAAGGCGGGGTGCCAAGTGAGCCAAACTAATTCTTATCAAATTGAAACTAAGGAAATGATAAAAGTCGCAGCCAGTGGATGGTTGGGAACGGCTATGGAATTTATGGATTTCCAGCTATATTCTTTAGCAGCAGCCATTGTCTTTAATGAAATCTTTTTCCCGAATACTGATCCATCAATGGGGTTAATCATGGCCATGGGGACTTATGGTGCTGGGTATGTAGCTCGACTAGTTGGTGCATTTATCTTCGGACATATCGGGGATAAAATGGGACGTCGGACGGTCTTGTTTGTTACGATTACTTTAATGGGGTTAGCCTCAACGATGATTGGCTTCTTACCGACGTATCAAGAAGTTGGCGTTTTAGCACCTATTGGCTTGGTCATTTTACGTATTGTCCAAGGGTTGGGCGCAGGCGCTGAAATTAGTGGTGCTGGTGTTATGGTAACTGAGTTCTGTGAAAGGAAAAATCGAGGCCTTATCGCTAGTTTGGTTTGCTTAGGTACATCGTCGGGTACTTTATGTGCTAATTTAATTTGGACCATTATTTTGACTATGATGGATAAACAGGAAGTTATTGCTTGGGGCTGGAGAATTCCGTTCTATGCGTCCTTTGTAGTCATGATTGCGGCTATTTTAATTCGGATGTTTGTTAAAGAAAGCCCCGTTATGGCCGCTAAAAAGAAATTGTTGGAAGAAGAACGCGAAAAACAACTTGCTGGAGATATTCCGACGAAAGTACAGAAGAAAGGCAAGAAGAGCTTTATCGTTGCTTTGGCCTTGCGTTTTGGTCAGGCCGGCAATAGTGGTCTTATGCAGACTTATTTGGCTGGTTTTATTGTTACTGTATTGGCAATGCAGAAAACGGTTGCAACAGAAGCGAATATCATTTCTTCTTTTGTTTCGTTTTTGACGATACCTTTTGTGGGATGGCTTGGCGATAAGATTGGTCGTCGCAAAATGTATATGATTTTGTCGTTAGCTACGGCTATCTATGCAGTTCCTATGATGCTGCTGTTTGAAACGAAGGACCCTGTTGTTTTAACGATTGCCATGGTTATTGGATTGAATGTAGGCGTACAAGGGTTATTTGCTTTAGAAAATGTTACGATGGCTGAATTGTTTGGTGCCCGTCATCGTGTTACGGCCGTATCCTTGGCAAAAGAAATTGCTGGATTAGTTGCTACCGGTTTCGGCCCTATCATTGCCGCTGCTGCTGTTGCTGCCACGATGGGCAGCTGGATTCCTTTGGCTATCATGATTATTGTTTTCTCTCTCTCTAGTTTCTTTGGAGCCTATGTTTCTGAAGATACGACTGGCCGGGATCTCAATGAATTGGATGATGCTATGTAGTTTATGAATGGAAAAATAAATGGGTATGATGCGATGGCGTTATACTCATTTGTTTTATTCACAACGAAATGAGGATGCTTACTATGAAAAAAGTGCTTACTATCGGCGAAGCTATGGGTTTGCTGATTGCTGAAGAAATGGGACCGCTGGAAGAGGTGGAACACTTTTCCCGCCATGTCTGCGGAGCCGAATTGAATTATGCCGTCGGCATGGCTCGCCTGGGCAATGACGTGTCATACATTTCCAAGGTCGGCGTCGATCCCTTTGGGAAGTGTATCTGCAACTTCCTTAAGGCCAATGGCATCCACGACGACTACGTCTGGACTGATGATGACCACATGACAGGTTTCCAGATGAAGGAAAAAGTCCGAGAAGGGGACCCGACGGTCGCTAATATCCGCAAGCATACGGCCTTTTCCCACTTTCAGCCGGCCGACCTTTCCAGTATTGACTGGACCGGCGTCGACCACCTGCATGTCACGGGGATTCCCCTGGCCTTGTCGGAATCGTGCCGGGAAACGATTTATACGTTGATGATGCGGGCCCATGGCAAGGGCGTGCGTATTTCCTTCGACCCCAATCTGCGGCCTATGCTCTGGAAATCCCAGGAAATCATGGCCCGCGTCATCAACGACGCCGCCCAGTATGCTGACATCGTCATGCCTGGCCTCAATGAAGGCCGGATCCTGACGGGGATGGATAATGAAAAAGACATTGCCGGTTACTACTTGCAGCGCGGCGTCCAGACCGTCGTCATCAAGATGGGCGGCAGCCACGGGACGTATATCCGCACGGCTGACGGTCAGGAATACCACGTACCCAGTTATCATGTCGACCACATCGTTGATACGGTCGGTGCCGGTGACGGCTTTGCCGTTGGCTTTACCAGCGCTATCCTCGATGGATTGAACCTGGAAGACGCTGCCCGCCGCGGTGCTGCTATCGGGGCTATGGCCATTCAGGTCGCCGGCGATAACGAAGGATTGCCGACAAGAACCCAGTTAGAAGAATTCCAAAGGAGATAAATTATGGATAAATTAGATGTTGTTAAGAAAATTCAGGATATGGGCGTCGTTTCTGTCGTCCGCGGCAACAGCCCGGAAGAAGCGATGATGATGTCCGAAGCCTGCATTAAAGGCGGTGTTACGGCCATTGAACTGGCTTTCACGACGCCGCGGGCTCATGAAGTCATCGAAGCCCTTTCCAAGAAGTACGCCGACAACCCGGATGTTATCATCGGTGCCGGCACGGTCCTCGATGCTATTACGGCCCGCATTGCCATCCTCGCCGGTGCCAAGTTCATCGTGTCGCCAGCGCTGGATGTAGAAACTATCAAGCTCTGCAATCGCTACCGCGTCGCCGTCATGCCGGGGACAACGACCCTTAATGGCGTCATTACGGCTCTGGAATACGGTGCTGACGTCGTCAAAATCTTCCCCGGGGAAATCCTGGGCATGAAAGCCATCAAGGCCATCCACGGTCCCCTGCCGCAGGCTCCGCTCATGCCGACAGGCGGCGTCAACGTCGAAAATGCCGGTGATTGGATTAAAGCCGGCTGCGTTGCCGTCGGTGCCGGCGGTGCCCTCACTGGTGGCGGCAAGACAGCCGATGAAATTACGGCTACAGCTAAGAAATTCATCGCCGCCGTCCAGGCTGCCCGAAAATAAAAGTTTGATGTATGATGTTTGATGAAAGGTTCTCATGATAGGGGAGATGGCCGCCAAGGGAAGGCTGAGAGGTTGCTTTTATAAAGGGACTGGCGCACGAAGGGATATGCCATCATGCGCCAGTCTTTTTTTATAGTGTGTAGTTTTTTATTGGTTTACCAGTTCACCTAAATGGTTTACATTACATGATATTTGAGATAAAAAAGATAGTTATTAAGCTAATTACACATATGTAAATCTAAATAAACTAATTTACTAATGCTGGAATCAGTGTTTTTTTCTTCTGAAAATATACGATTTGCGCCTATTTTATAATAAGATGAATTTGAGAAAAAAGGTATTGATGAAGTGTCGCCGCACACTCGTGACTTTAGTCATGAGTTAGGCGACACATAGCATATGTCATTGTAAAATTGCAAATAAAACCTTTAAATAATTGAGTTTTCCTCCTGCATATGTTATTATATGTGCAGGAGGTGAGAATATGACAATAGAAACCCATCATGGTCGAGGATATGTCTATTGTTTACACTACCATATCGTTTGGTGTGTGAAGTACAGACATAAGGTACTGACACCAGAAATTGTCGAAGACCTTGTTCAGATACTAGAAAAAATAGCCAATGACAATGACTTCGAAATTTTGGAACTCAACACAGATACAGACCATGTACATATTCTCATAGACTGTTCCCCGCAGCACTTCATCCCAGACATAATGAAAGCTATTAAAGGCGTGTCTGCTCGACTGCTTATGAAAAAGCACGGTGATACGCTCAGAAAGAAGCTCCGGGGAGGGCATTTGTGGAACCCGTCTTATTTTATAACGACTGTTTCTGAGAACACAGAAGCACAAGTTAGGGAATACATCAAATCTCAAGGAAAAAAGGATTAAGAAAGGAGGGCTTGGCGATGAAGATAATGACTACTTACAAAACCAAAATCAGAGATTCGCATAGTGCATTAGCTAACACCGTGGGAATCTATCGTCAAGCTGTAGACTTTCTTATTGGTGTGGCTTTAGAAGAATGGAATGCCCTCAAAGAAATCGAACGCTCTCTCGAAAAACAGAGGGCGATTGAGTGCGTAATTCATCATACTAAATCGAATCCTTGCCCAAAATACGATTTCGATTCCAGATTTGGCAAATTCCCAAGTTATCTTCGCCGTGCGGCTATCACCGAGGCTGTAGGCAAGGTGTCCTCCTACAAAAGCAACTATGCTAACTGGGAAGAAAATCCGCAAGGTAAAGAACCTGGGATTCCAGTTGCAGGGTATATCTACCCCGCTATGTATCGAGACAACTGCTTTGTTCGTACTGGCACATATACAGCCAGACTAAAAGTCTGGATTCGAAATACTTGGGATTGGCTGGATGTGCAGCTTCGTAAATCTGACGTTGACTATATCCAACGTCATTGTGCAACCCGCAAGGAGTGCGTACCGACTCTTCGTAGACGGGGGAAGAACTGGTATTTGGATTTTACCTTCGAGGAAAATGTTAAACTCGAAGACAAACCCATTGACCGTCAAATTATCATCGGAGTAGACCTTGGCATCAACAATGCTTGTACTTGTTCCGCTATGTTATCAGATGGTACTGTCATCGGCAGGAAGATTCTTTCCCTGCCGAGAGAAAAAGACTCTCTGGGGCATAAGCTGAACAAAATCAAGAAGGCACAGCAGCAGGGTGCGAGGAAAATGCCGAGGTTATGGGCAAAGGCAAAAGGCGTAAACCTTGACATTGCCCATAAGACGGCTCAGTTCATCGCTGATGTAGCTAGGCTCTATTCCGCTGACGTCATTGTATTTGAACATCTCGACACTCAGGGTAAGAAGCGAGGCTCGAAGAAGCAGAGACTCCATCATTGGCGGGCACAAGCTGTGCAGCGTATCGTTGCCGACAAAGCCCACCGTGATGGGGTTCGCGTCCGTCGTGTTTGTGCATGGAATACATCAAAACTTGCTTTCGACGGTTCTGGTGAGGTCGAGCGAGACGAACACAATTATTCGATGTGTACTTTCAAAACTGGCAAAAGGTATCATTGTGACCTGTCTGCCAGTTATAACATTGGTGCTCGGTATTTTATTCGAGAAATCCTAAAATCCTTGCCTGCGAAGGCAAGGTTGGGCATTGAGGCAAAAGTTCCTCAATGTACTAAGAGAACCACCTGCACCTTGTCTACGTTACTTAGTCTGAATGCGGAGCTTGTGGCGTAATGCCATCAAGTTATCTGAGTTCAGTGCCTTATCGTAGAAAGACAGTCCGCTGTCCTAAAGACAGCATGACACGAACTTAATCGTGTCGTTGGAAGCACCCGACTTTAGTCGGGTGAGGGTTCACTTTCAGAATGATGGAGTTGTTATGGAGAATTTAGAATTGTTTGAAAAAGCACCGAATGAAACGGTGCGGGAATATGCTTATCGCGTGTTGTACGAAAATATTATGTCTTTAAAGCTTCCGCCGGGTACGGCTATGTCGGAACAAGAGTTGTCAGGCATACTGAATGTCAGCCGGACGCCGGTACGGGAAGCCTTTATCCGTTTGTCACAGAAGGGGCTGCTCGAAATTTTACCGCAGCGCGGGACCTTCGTGTCCAAGATTCACACGGAACAGCTGGCAGAGTTCCGCTTTTTCCGGGTTACCTTGGAACGGGCCATTATAGAATTGGCCTGTCAGGCTTTTCCGGATCCGTGGCGGACGAAACTAGAATTTTGCATTTTCGAGCAGGGGAAATTCATTACCTCGAAAGATGCAGAAAACTTTTTCAAGAGTGACAATACGTTGCACTCCCTGCTCTATGAAGGTTGCGGCAAGCCCCATATCTGGCAGATCGTCCAGGAATCAAACCTGGATTATGCTCGGGCCCGCGTCCTCAACGTCAGCGATGCCGCTGAGCAGATGAACCTTCTTTATGAACAGCATAAAGGCATTGTCGGAGCCATCTTTGCCGGCAATACCGAAATGGCGCAACGCATCATGACCGAACACATCAATAAGGTCATGGGCGACGTAGAAGTATTGAAAAAAGAATATCCAGAGTATTTCCAGTAAAGATAGTTTGTAGTACAGAGTTCACTAAAAACTACAAACTGCAAACTTAGTACTCAAAAAGGGCTTGTCGCATACGCGACAAGCCCTTTTCTCACCTCCTGAAACTTTCCCGTTCTACGAGGTCGGCACTAAATTCGGTGCGGACTGGGACGGAATCCGGTTCTTTTCCGGTCAGTTCGGTGACGATATGGACGGCGGCATTGCACAGACTGGTCAGTTTGTTGTCCAGGCTGGTAATGGTCGGCGTGGCGCATTGGGCCAGGATGGAGTTATTGCAGCCGATGACCGGGATGGTTTTGCCGTGGCGCAAAGCGGCCCGTTGGGCACCGATGGCGAAGATATCTTCTGAGGTGACGATGGCATCGAATGAGATGCCGCCTGCGACCAAGCGGTCGATGAGCACTTCTGTGTCATCCAGGGTACGTGGTATTTGCTGGATGAGTTCCGGCTTTTCCGTTAAGTTCAAATCCCGGATTCCCTGCCGGAAACCGTCGAGCTTATGGCGGCCGCTGTAGGTGAGGGAGTCGTAGATATAGAGGATGTCGTGGCAGTTTTTGGCAGCCAAGGCAGTAACGATCATTTTCATGCCTTCTTTTTCGTTACAGACGACGCTGTACATGTTGGGCTGATGGTAGTCGCTGTTGATGGTGATGACGGGAATCTGCCGGGCCGTGTCGCAGAGGAGACGGACGTCGGTTTCAGATGAAAAAGGCGTGCCAATAGTGATGATGGCATCGACGTGTTTATCGGCCATGTCAGAGATGTATTTCCCGTTATGGCCCGTATCGCTGCCTGTATTGGAAAGCATGACATCGAAATGGTGTTTCCGCAGGCCGTCTTCCAGCAAGGATACGGCATGGGCATAGAAAATATCGGCCACATCGGTGCAAATGACGCCGACGATTTTCATGGAATCGAGGCCTAAGCCCCGGGCGAAGGGATTGGGCTTGTAACCCATTTCCTTCATAACTTGAAGGACTTTTGCCCGTGTCTTTTCGCTGACCCGTGTGCTGCCGTTGAGGACGCGAGAGACGGTGGCAATGGATACATTGCACTTCTGGGCGATGTCGTAAATGGTGATGTTCATAGCAATCGTTCCTCTTTGTGTAAAAAATCTGTGTTGCTTACATTATAGCATACTTTTTTTCTGGATAAATGAGAAATCGCCACGATTTAAATGTAAGCGCTTAACCATTTGGAATAGAAAAATAGCAATATCTAGGCACGAAAGGAATAGGAAGGTAAATTTTTAATTCATATTTATGAGCTAAAAGCATGAAAAACGGCTAATTTTTCAAAATTAATACATAAAAATCATATCATGTTGACACTTGAAACATGACATGGTATTCTTTCGGTAAAGATAAGTGTAAGAGCTTACAATAAAAGTTGAGAATGACCGATGATATAACGGCCTTATATTTAGGAGGAGACGGACAAAATGAAACAATTCATGGACAAAGACTTCTTATTGGATACGGCGACAGCCAAGCATTTATTCCACGACTATGCAGAACATATGCCGATTATTGACTACCATTGCCATATTTCCCCGCAGGAAATCGCAGAAGATCACCACTTCCGCAGCATTACTGAAGTATGGCTCGGCGGTGACCATTATAAATGGCGCCTCATCCGTTCCAATGGGACACCGGAAGAAAAAGTTACCGGTACAGAATCGACAGACCTGGAAAAATTCGTCGAATATGCGAAAGCTCTTCCAAGAGCTATTGGCAATCCGCTCTATCATTGGAGTCATTTGGAATTGCAGCGCTATTTCGGCATTACCGAACCGTTGAGCGAAAAGAATGCTGAAGATATCTTCAATCGCTGCAACGCCAAGCTGCAGGAAAAAGATATGGGCGTCCAGGGCTTGATTAAACAGTCCAACGTCAAAGTCATCTGCACGACAGACGACCCGGCAGACGACCTGAAATGGCACCAGAAATTGAAGGATGAAAATACGTGCAGTGCCAAAGTCTATCCGGCTATGCGCCCGGACAAGCTGATGAACGTCGATAAAGCTGGGTATGCCGATTATATGGCCCGCCTCGGTCAGGCTGCGGGTGTTGAAATCAAGACCTTTGCCGATATCCGCAAAGCCATGGATAAGCGCATCGCCTTCTTTGAAGAAATGGGCTGCCGGGCTACGGACCATGCCCTGGAATATGTTTTCTGCCGTGAAGCCGATGAACAGACGGTCGATGCCATCATTGCCAAAGCTTTGAAGGGCGAAAGCATCAGCAAAGAAGAAACAGAAGCTTATAAGACGGCTGTCCTCACCTACCTGGCCGGTGAATATTACAAACGCGGCTGGGTCATGCAGCTTCACTTCGCCACCTTGCGCGACCTCAATTCGGAAATGTACCGCAAATTAGGGCCGGATACGGGTTTTGACAGCATCGCCGAAGGCAACTGCTGCAAAGGCCTCATCGCTTTCCTGGACCATCTTAACGAACTCCATATCCTGCCTAAGACGGTTCTCTACTCCGGGACGCCGAACGATAACGCCATGATCGGTACCATTATCGGCGCTTTCCAGGGCCCTGAAGCCCGCGGCAAGATCCAGCAGGGCGCTGCCTGGTGGTTCAACGATACGAAACAGGGCATGATTGACCAGATGACCAGCATTGCCAACTTGTCCGTCTTCGGCAACATCCTGGGGATGCTGACCGATTCCCGTTCGTTCCTGTCCTATGCCCGCCATGAATATTATCGCCGTATCCTCTGCAACTGGATCGGTAATTTGGTAGAAAATGGCGAATATCCGAATGATGAAGAGGCACTTCGCCAGCTCGTCGAAGATATTTGCTATAACAACGTGGCTAATTACTTCCAGTTTCAGATGTAAACGGAGGTGTAAACGATGAAAAATGTAAGTGAACTTTATCAAAAAACGCAGCATCCCGTGCGTATCCTGCAGTTCGGTGAAGGCAACTTCCTGCGTGCCTTCGTCGACTACGCCGTCGATGTAGCCAATGAAGAAAACGGTTTTGACGGCAGCGTAGCTGTCATCATGCCTCGTTCGGGCAAGACGGACCGCTTCTCCAAGCAGGATGACATTTACACGGTCTGCCTGCGCGGTCAGCAGGACGGCAAAGTTTACAAAGAAAACCGCGTCGTCACTTCCGTCAAGACCGTCATCAGCGCCTGCGATGAATACGACGCCTTCATGGCTCTGGCCCATGAAGATTCGCTGGAATTCGTTGTCTCCAATACGACGGAAGCCGGCATCACGTTTGATGAAAAGGATGCCTTTACGGACTGCCCGCCGACGACTTTCCCGGCGAAACTGACGAAATTCCTCTATGAACGCTATACTTTCTATAAAGGCGCAGCCGACAAAGGCCTGACCATGCTGCCGACAGAACTGAACGACAACAACGGCAAGCTCCTCAGAGACTGTGTAAACCAATATGTAAACACGTGGAAATTGAACGAAGGCTTCAAGATCTGGCTGGACCAGCACTGCTCTTTCGTCGATACCCTCGTCGACCGCATTGTCGTCGGCTATCCGAAAGACTCGATCGACGCCCTGCAGGCAGAACTCGGCTATGAAGACAACCTGCTTGACCAGGCTGAACCGTTCTCCCTCTGGGTCATCGGTGCCCCTGCCCTGGCTTCGCGCCTGCCCTTAAACTCAAGTAAATTCAATGTCGAATTTACGGACAGCATCCAGGCCTTCAAGGAACAGAAAGTCCGCATCCTCAACGGCGCTCATACGTCGATGGTCCTCGGTGCCTATCTGGCCGGCCTCGACTATGTCGGCCAGTGCATGGAAGACCCGATTATCCGCAAATCCCTGGACCAGACGGTCTTCGATGAAATCGTACCGACCGTCCATCTGCCGAAAGAAAAGGCCGTCGCCTTTGCCAAGGCCGTCTATGAACGTTTTGAAAATCCCTTTGTCAAGCACGCCTTGCTTGCCATTTCCTTGAATTCTATTTCTAAATGGAAAGCCCGCGTCCTGCCGACCTTTAAGGACAGTCTGGCAGCGACGGGGAAACTGCCGAAATGGCTGACCTATTCCTTTGCGGCTTTTCTGGCCTTCTATCGGACGACCCAGGCCGGAGAACATTGCCTCATCGGCTCGCGTCCGGGCAATACTTATGAAATCCATGATGATGAAGACAAACTGGCCTTTGTCAAAGAACAGGCCGGCAAGGGCACGGCTGATTACGTCAAGGCTATTATGGTACGCAGTGACTGGTGGGGTGAAGACCTGTCGGCTATCGACGGTTTTGCCGATGCCGTTACGGCTCATTTGGACCGCATGGCTGAAATCGGCGTCAAGGCCCATATTGCCGAATTGACAAAGGAGTAAACGATGAACGTATTCCAAATCCACCCTCATGATAATGTCGCCGTAGCTGTCGACGCCGTTGCCCAAGGCAGCGTCGTCACGGCAGGCGGCAAGACCTTTACGGTCTGCCAGGATATCCCGGCCGGGCATAAAGTGGCTTTGCAGCCCATTGCCAAAGGCGAAGACGTCATCAAGTACGGCTTCCCCATCGGGACGGCCAAAGTGGATATTCCTGTCGGCGCCTGGGTCCACACGCAGAATGTCCAAAGTAAACTCGGTGATTTACTTCACTATACCTACGAACCGGAAAAGGCGGATCGCTCTCCCTGGAAATGTGAAAAAAAATACGAATTTTTCGGCTATAAGAGGACAGATGGCAGTGCCGGCATCCGCAACGAAGTCTGGATCATCCCGACCGTCGGTTGTGTCAACAACATTGCCCGGGCCATTGAAACGGCTTCGCAAAACTATAAAACAGAAAATATCGATGGAATCTATGCCTATAGTCATCCCCACGGCTGCTCGCAATTAGGCGATGACCAGGTCCATACACAAAAGATACTAAGTGGCTTGATTCACAATCCCAATGCCGGCGCCGTCCTGGTCCTGAGCCTGGGCTGTGAAAACAACCAGGTCAGCTTGATGAAAGACGTCATCGGCGATTATGATCCGGACCGGGTCAAATTCCTGGTCTGCCAGGATGTGGAAGATGAAATCGAAGCCGGGACGGCCATTGTCAAGGAACTTTGCGCCTATGCCAGCCAGTTCCATCGCCAGCCCTGCGACGCTTCGCTGCTGACGATTGGCCTGAAGTGCGGCGGTTCCGATGGTTTTTCAGGCATTACCGCCAATCCCCTGGTCGGAGAGATTTCCAACCGCCTCATCGCAGCCGGCGGCACGTCGATTTTGACGGAAGTGCCGGAAATGTTCGGAGCCGAAACGCTGCTCATGAACCGGGCCCGCAACCAGGAAGTCTTTGATAAGACGGTGGGCCTCATCAATCACTTCAAAGAATATTTCATGAGTTACGGCGAAAAAATCAATGAAAATCCATCGCCAGGCAATAAGGCCGGCGGTATCACGACATTGGAAGATAAGTCCCTGGGCTGTGTTCAGAAAGGTGGCCGGGCTCTCGTCGAAGATGTCCTGGCCTATGGCGACAGGGCAACGAAGAAAGGCCTCAACCTGCTGCAGGCACCGGGGAACGATTTAGTCGCCTCCAATGCCTTAGCCGCTGCCGGAGCCCATATGGTACTGTTTACGACGGGACGGGGCACGCCGTTTGCCTGCCCGGTACCGACGATCAAGATTTCCAGCAATAGCCACCTGGCCGGATTCAAGCGGAATTGGATCGATTTCAACGCCGGGACCATTGCTGAAGGGGAATCGCGGGAAGCCGCAGCGGACCGCCTTTTCCAATATATCCTTGACGTAGCGTCAGGTCGTGTCCATGCGAAATCGGAAGCCTTGGACAAGCACGAACTGGCTATATTTAAAAACGGAGTTACTTTATAAGGAGGGAGTGCAATGAGCACACAAGAAGGGACGTTGCCGAACAAGAGCGTAACGACTGAAACGGCAGCTTCTAAGGAAGGCCATGTGAAATTATCATGGCGTGAAAAAATCTGTTATGGTTTCGGTGACTTTGGCAACGGTTTCATGTTCGACTTAGGCCAGGCATATTTGACGAAATACTGGATCGACGTCTGCACCATTCCGGCAGCCGCCGTAGCCGGCATCTTCGCCTTTACGAAAATTTTCGATGCTTTCATGGATCCTATCGCCGGGTCCGTCATCGACGGCCGGAAGAATATCGGGCCCCGCGGCAAGTTCCGCCCGGTCATGATGGCTTCGGCTGTCATCCTGGCCATTTTGACGGTCATTACCTTTACCATGCCGGACTTGTCACCGACGGGTAAGATTCTCTTTGCCTATGGTGCCTATATGGCCTGGGGCCTCGTTTACTCGTTTACTAACATTCCATATTCGTCCCTGGCCAGCGTCATGACCCGCGATGTCGAAGAACGAAGTCAGATGGCGACGACTCGTCAGGCCGGTTCTATCGGGGCCCAGCTCATTACCGGCATGGCCTTCGTACCGGTCGTCCTCATGTTCGCATCGCCTCATGAAGGCTTCTTTGCCGCGTCTATCGTCATGTCCATCATCGGCGTCATCGGCTTTGCTATTTGCTATTTCAACTGCCATGAACATGTTCCGGTCAAGCGCAATACTCAGAATGAACAGAAAGCGAAATTCTCGGACTACATTAAACTCGTGTTTACTAATAAACCGCTTCTGTGCATCATTTTGATGACCTTGTTTACTATTTCGGCCATGAATACGAATAACCAGATGATGATTTTCTTCTGCCAGTATAACTTGGGCCATATGGGTTTACAGCCGATTGTAAACGGTATCATGATGGGCTGCTCCGTCGTCGGTATCCTGCTCATTCCCAAACTGGTCAAGATGTTCGGCAAGAAAAAGACGGCCATCGGCGGCCTGCTCATCGGCTGTGCTGCGGACCTCCTGAACTTCGTCATTCCGACCAATATTTACACTTTCATCATCTTGGTCACCATCGGCTACGTCGCCCTGGCTATTCCGAACGGCGTCACCTGGGCTTTCGTTTCTGACGTCATCGACTACAGCGAATGGCATAACGGCATCCGTAAAGAAGGCATTACCTATGCGGCTTTCAACTTCTCCCGTAAAATCGCACAGGCCCTGGCCGCTGTTGTAAGTTCGGGCATCCTGGTCCTGACGGGCTATGTCGCCAATGCCGTCCAGAGTGAAATGACGCTGATGGGCATCAAAGCCGCAATGACCTTGTATCCTGGCGTTGCCCTGGGCATTGCCGCTATCATTCTCTATTTCTTCTATGGCCTGACCGACGATAAATTCAAAAAAATCGCCGATGATCTGAACCATGGTAAGTGGGAACACGGTACGATTGAATAAGGAGGCTTTGTCATGAAAGATAACACCTGCGGTTATTGCGTCAAAGGCGAACCGCTTGCTAAATTCGGTATTTACATCTGCGACTTATCGGTCAGTATGCTGGTCCTGTTCAAGGAACAGAGCCACCCCGGCCGCTGCATCGTCGCCTATAAGGACCATGTCAGTGAAATGACGGACTTGAGCGATGACGAACGCAATGCCTTTTTTGCCGACGTCGCCAAGGCTGCGAAAGCGATTCATCAGGCTTTCCATCCGAATAAGGTAAACTATGGTTCCTATGCTGATACGGGACATCATCTCCACGTTCATTTGGTGCCGAAATACAAAGATGATTTTGAATGGAACAGTACCTTTGTCATGAACCCGGACCGCGTTTACTTGACAGACGCCGCCTATGAGGACATGATTGATAAAATAAAGGCACAATTGGAGGCAGACCATGAGTAAAGTGCTTACAATCGGCGAGGCCATGGGCTTGCTGATTGCTGAAGAAATGGGGCCGCTGGAAGAAGTGGAACATTTTTCCCGCCATGTCTGCGGGGCAGAATTGAATTATGCCGTCGGTATGGCTCGTCTGGGCAACGATGTGTCGTATATTTCCAAGGTCGGCGTCGACCCTTTTGGGAAGTGCATCTGCAACTTCCTCAAGGCCAATGATATCCATGACGATTATGTCTGGACCGATGACGACCATATGACGGGCTTCCAGATGAAGGAAAAGGTCCTGGAAGGGGACCCGAAGGTAGCCAATATCCGTAAACATACGGCCTTTTCCCACTTCCAGCCGGCAGACCTCGCCGGTATCGACTGGACCGGCGTCGACCACCTGCACGTCACGGGGATTCCCCTGGCCCTGTCGGAATCGTGCCGGGAAACGATTTATACGCTGATGATGCGGGCCCATAGCAAGGGCGTGCACATTTCCTTCGACCCGAACCTGCGGCCCATGCTCTGGAAATCCCAGGAAATCATGGCCCGCGTCATTAACGACGCCGCCCAGTATGCTGACATCGTCATGCCCGGCCTCAATGAAGGCCGGATCCTGACGGGGATGGAAGACGAAAAGGATATTGCCGGGTACTACTTGCTGCGCGGCGTCCAGACCGTTGTCATCAAGATGGGCGGCAGCCATGGGACGTATATCCGCACGGCCGACGGCCAGGAATACCGCGTGCCGAGTTATCACGTCGACCACATCGTCGACACCGTCGGTGCCGGTGACGGCTTTGCCGTCGGCTTCACCAGCGCCATCCTCGACGGATTGAACCTGGAAGACGCTGCCCGCCGGGGTGCCGCCATCGGGGCCATGGCCATCCAGGTCGCCGGTGATAACGAAGGCTTGCCGACGAGAGAGAAGCTTGAAGCGTTCATGGATGCGCAGCACTAACCTGTTAAATGCGTAGGGGCGCCCATGTGGGGCGCCCGCCTGAAGTGTGTGAAAAAGGAGTTCTGAACAATGGATAAACTTGATGTTGTCAATAAAATTAAAGAAATCGGCATCGTTTCTGTCGTCCGCGGCAAGACCCCGGAAGAAGCGATGATGATGTCCGAAGCCTGCATCAAAGGCGGCGTCACGGCCATCGAACTGGCCTTCACGACGCCGCGGGCTCATGAAGTCATCGAAGCCCTTTCCAAGAAGTACGCCGACAACCCGGATGTCATCATCGGTGCCGGCACGGTCCTCGATGCCATTACGGCCCGCATTGCCATCCTCGCCGGCGCCCAGTTCATCGTATCGCCGGCACTGGACGTGGAAACGATCAAGCTCTGCAACCGCTACCGCGTCGCCGTCATGCCGGGGACGACGACCCTCAACGGCGTCATTACGGCCTTGGAATACGGCGCTGACGTCGTCAAAATCTTCCCTGGGGAAATCCTGGGCATGAAAGCCATCAAGGCCATCCACGGCCCCCTGCCGCAGGCTCCGCTCATGCCGACAGGCGGTGTCAACGTCGAAAACGCCGGCGACTGGATCAAAGCCGGCTGCGTCGCCGTCGGTGCCGGCGGTGCCCTCACCGGTGGCGGCAAGACGGCTGATGAAATCACGGCTACGGCCAAAAAATTCATCGCTGCTGTCCAAGCTGCTAGAAAGTAAAAGTTTATAGTACGGAGCTTGTAGTTTGTAGAAGATGGCTTTAAGTTTAAAACCATTCACTAAAAACTACAAACTGCAAACTTAATACTCAAAAAGGGCTTGTCGTCGTGCGACAAGCCCTTTTTTATCTGTTTACAACCAGAGGAAAATGTTTAAATGAAGAAAATACATAAAATAAAAATATGATAACTAAGCCAATGAAGGCATATTAAATGAAAATAAATTAGTTTAAAATAGTTCAACAAAATACAAAATTTGTAACCGTTGACTTTACAATTAAAATGTCGTATGATAAGGATGTAATCAGGGTGATTCTATCCTGGATATTTTGATTCGTCTTTTATAGGAGGTTTTTTGACATGGATGCAAAAACAGTAGAATTTGTTACGACGAAAACTCACGATTTGATGGCAGCTCCCAGCTGCAACCCGGCTTTGAAAACAGCAGCTCAGGCTTGGCTCGACGCCGCTGATAAAGATGCTGCTACGCCGGCTTATGTCGAAGCTCTGAAACAGGGCGTTTCGACAATTGACGAACTCCTGGCTTTCGCGGCTTCGGAACATGCCGTACAGCTCATGGGGGCTGATGGAGCTAAACAGCTCTTGGCTCATGCTAAAGACATTCAGGCTAAAGGTGCTAAATTCTGTGATTGCCCGGCCTGCTCGGCTGACTTGGCTATCCTCCGCGAATTGAAAGCCCTTTAAGGAGTCGTCCCTATGCAGATTTCCAGTCGGTTTACCATGGCCGTCCATACCTTATTGTGCATCGACTTTTTTGGCAAGACCGAAAAAGTGACCAGTGATTTCATTGCAGGCAGTGTAGGCACCAATCCGGTCATCATCCGCAAACTGCTCATCCAGCTCAAGGCAGCTGGCTTGATCCAGGTAAAGCGCGGGACCGGGGGGACGGCCTTGGAAAAGCCTTTATCTGACATCAGTTTATATGATGTTTACCATGCCGTAGACTGTGTCGGCAATGACTCGCTCTTTCATTTTCATGAACATCCTTGTCCCCAGTGCCCTGTAGGCAAGACGATTCATGCCGGCCTGGATGACAGGCTTCATGAAATACAGGATACCATGGAAGATAAGATGCGCAGCATTTCCCTGGCCGATGTGGCTGGGACGATGCACACGGCTTTTCAAAAAGAAGCTTGATTCTTCTATTAAGGAGAGACGACGATGGTACGATCCATCTTTTTCTTCGCCCAATGGCTCATTGCCCGGCGCAGGACCTGGCTCCGTATCCTTACCTGGATTACCCGCTTCGGCTATTGGCTGTTCATCCTTTATGGCCTGCTTGAGTGGTTCCGGCCGCGGCCGATAGCGGAACAGATTAAACGTCGGAAGACTTTAGTTTACTGCCTGTTTTCCGTCATCCCGGGATCTTCCGTTTCCTGGGTCATCGGGAAAATCTGGCATCGCCCCCGGCCTTTCGCCTGCGGCGATGCAGCGGCGCTCGTGCCGCATAAGGCCAACGCTTCCTTTCCCAGCAACCATTCCATGAACAGCCTGGCCATTTCCCTGATGCTCCTGGCCCGGCGCAATCCCTGGGGGCTGCCGGCCCTGGTCTGGACAGGCGTCCTGGCCTCGTCGCGGATACTCAGCGGGCTCCATTACGTCAGTGACGTCATCGGCGGCTTCTTCATCGGAGCTGCGGCCAGCCATGTCGTTTACCACAGTAAACGCTGTTCACAACTGGCTGATCACATCCTTTACTATTGGCATGTCGGGACTGCCGTAGTAGAGACCTGGTGGCGGAAATGCTGATGGAACAGAGTTTGTAGTTTGCAGACGATGGCTTTAAATTTAAAAACATTCACTACAAACTAAAAACTGCAAACTTAATACTCAAAAGGGCTTGTCGTCGTGCGACAAGCCCTTTTTTTACCACAGATTGTCTTCTTCGTTAAACTTCCATGTAAACGGTTCGGATGTGATTGTCATGTCCGGATCGTTTTTTATATCTTCTAAGCACGAGAGGGAACATTCGATGTCTTCCAGTTTCAGTGTATTCTTGATGCGGACGACTTTGGCCTGGTTCGGGTCGGTCAGGAAGGCATGGGCCATGGCCATTTCAATGGCGTCTTTATCGCTGTTGCCGTATAAAGGTAGAAGGGCCATGCGGAAGGACTTGGCTGTAATGCAGTTGGTGTATGCCGAGGAGAAGTCCATCTTGTTTACGAAGCGGTAGCTGACGATGTCGGCCATGCCGCAGCCGGCGCCGTTGCCATGGGAAGCTTCGGTAATGTCCAGGATGACGATACGTTCAATATCCGGTGCCAAGGCGCGGAAGGCCGTTTCCTGGCTGAATCGTTCTGTCCGGCCTGTGATGTTTGGGTCCATGCCGGTACCGCTGATTTCCTTGCCGATTTCGTCGACGATGAGGACGTCGATGTGGGGCAGCTTCAGGCGCGGCATTTCCGCTTTGGCCATGGTCTGTAAGGCCGCATCGCGTTCAAAGAATTTATCGGTCGGGATGACTTCCAGGGCGGCGATGTCGTCACTGGGGCTCTGGACCATGCCGACCGAGAAAACGACGTTTACATGCTGCAAGAAGGCTTTTGACACGCGTTCCAGGTTGGGGCCGAAGGAATCGTAGCCCCAGCCGTGGAAGGTCGAAGCGCCTTTGTGCTTGCCGCAGCCGATGCAGATCATCTTCAGCAAACCCGATTCGTGTTTATATTTAAAGTGCGTATGCGGTTTAATCTTGTTGAACAGGATGATGCCGTCGGCTTCATAGGCATTCTTGTCACAGTATACGGGGAAGCCGTCTTCCAGTGTGGCCACTTCGACGACGTCCATCGTCGACAGGACGGGGACGCCTAAATAGTCTTCGTTGATGCCGAACTGGGCTAAGTGCTCTTTTTGGCCTTCGGCCGTGGCCCCGGCATGACTACCCATAGCCGGGAAGACAAAGGGCTTGGCACCCCAGGCTTTGAGCTGATCGCAAAGAGCTTTCATGATTTCCTTATAATGCGGGAGCCCACGGCTGCCGGCAGTGATGCCGATGCGCTTGCCTTTGAGGGCTTCTGTCGTTGCCGTATCCAAGGTCAGGAGCTGTTTTTTCAGGACGCCGACGGGATCGGCCAGATCTGTATGAGGGAATGATTGATGGACTTTGACCATCTGCGGGATGACGATGCCATCGGTCAGGGATTGTTTGTCGAGTTTGGGAAAGAACAAAGAAAAGACCTCCTTTTAACGTGTAATCATAGGATTAATCTACGAGATACCCCTATTATACGCTGATATGGCAAAAGAAGAAATATGCAAAAAAAGCCCTCGTGCCACAAAATGTATTGTGCACGAGGACTTTTTTTGAGGATTTTGTCGAAATTTTAATGAAATTCTAATCTAAGCGGTAGATTTCCTACTTGCTTTCAGCATCTTCCGGGCTGAACTTGGTGATGAAGATGTGGCGGACGAAGATGACGATCATAGCGATGAAGCAGAGCAGGCCGAGGATGTCTGCCGTAGACTGGAAGTCTTTGCCGACCAGGGCCAGCGGATTTTCGCTGCCGCCAGAGGTGACGGAGACGACGATGAGCAAGGCGATGATGACGCCCATGAGGCTTTCGCCGACGATGAGGCCCGAAGCAAAGAGGACGCCGCGATGGTTGCAGGCTTCTACGTCTTCTTCTTCGTGGCCAGGGCTGCGGCGGGCAGCGCGGGCCTTCAAGGACTTATGGATGAAGTAACCCATGACCGAACCGATGACCAGAGGGATTTCCAAGGTCGGCGGCAGGTAAATGCCCATGCCGACGGCCAGTGGCGGCAGAGCCAGGGATTTCGTGTTTTTCGTCAAAATGAGGTCGATGATGATGGCGGCGATACCGACACCGACACCGAAGAGGATATAGTTCCAGTCGAGGCTGGCACTGAAGATACCTTGGGCGATGGTCGTCATCAAGGTTGCCTGCGGAGCTGCCAGGGCCTGGGTCGGATCCATGCCGGCACGGGGAAGGGCGCCGGTGAAGCCATAGGCCTGATAGAGCAGGTTCAGGACCGGAGCGATGGCAAAGGAGCCGATGATCGAGCCCAGGATGAGGGCGACCTGCTGTTTCCACGGTGTAGCGCCAACAATATAACCTGTTTTTAAGTCCTGCAGGTTATCGTTGGAAATGGAAGCGATGCTGACGATGACGCTGGTAATGAAGATGGCGAAGGCTGTCGCGAACTGCGTTCCTTCCAGTGTGGCGAAGACGCCGGCCGAAGAGCCGATACCGAGGACGACCAGGGACGAAATGATGATGCCCAGGATGCCGATACCGGAAATCGGGCTGGCCGACGTGCCGATGAGGCCTGCCATGTAGCCGCAAGCAGCGGCTACGAAGAAGCCCATGAGGATGGCGACGAGGATGCCGACGACGATGAACATAATCGTTACCGACAGGGAAAGGCCGGCATTGCTGACAAAGGCATAGAACGTGATGAAGAGGCCGATGAGGATGGCCAGGAAGACCAGGCTGACCGATTTCGGCGACATGTCGATGTCCGTATGATGGAGAGCCTTCTTTTCTTCTGTGTCATTAGCGCGCAGGGCGTTGATGGACATCTTGATACCGTCGACGACCGGTTTGGCCAGGCGAATCAAGGTCCAGACGGCGGCGATACCGATGCAGCCGGCGCCGATGAAGCGGACTTTCTGCGCCCAAATGGCATTGGCAAAAGCTGCTGCAGACTGACCATCAGCCGGGATAAGCGTCGATGTCAGATAGGGGACGAAGATGTACCAGGCCAGGAGCGTACCGACTAAGATAGCCATGCCGCTGGCGATGCCGATAAGATAGCCTGCACCGAGGAGGGCCGTCGAGAAACCTAACGGAATCCTTGTGACAGCCGAGCCGATGCTGAACCAATAGCTGAACTCGGAAGAAACGACGTGGAAGCCGTTGGCACAAAGGCTGAAGAGGCCGGCCAGGGCCGTGCCGCCGACGATATCTTTCATGCCCGTTTCTTTTTTGCTCGTGTCTTCACCGGCTGCTTCTTCTCGGCGGATTTCACTGCCGACTTTCAGGATTTCAGCAGCCGCCCGGCCTTCCGGATAGGGCAGGTCGCTGTTGACGACCATAGCCCGGCGCAGGGGAATGGTGAACAAGACGCCGAGAGAACCGCCGCAGGCGCAGAGCAGCAAGGTCTGCCAGAAGGGGAAGCCCTGCCAGTAGCCGAGCATGAGCAGGCCCGGCAGGATGAAGATGATTGCAGATAAAGTGCCGGCAGCAGAAGCCTGCGTCTGTACCATATTGTTTTCCAGGATGTTGGAATGTTTGAACATGCGCAGGATTGCCATGGAGATGACTGCAGCCGGGATGGACGACGAGAACGTCAAGCCGACTTTTAAGCCCAGGTATACGTTGGAAGCCGTAAAGATAACGGTGATCAGGGCGCCGAGGATCATACCGCGGGCCGTCAATTCCGGCATACTTGGGTAGTTCACAGTCAAGTTTGATTGTGGTTTCATAAGAAAACCTCCCAAATAAAAATTTAAGCGTACTAAAACGTACTACTTCATTGATAATTCTATTATACTCAATTTTTTTTAATTCGTCATATGCCGAATTGTACACTACAGGCGGAAAATGGGCTGTATAATTACTTTTTTGCAAGTAAAAGTATACATATGAGGATAGTAGCCCCGAAGGCCTCGTCCGTGGTATAATAAATAAACGATTAAGTAATCAATCGCAGATACTTTTTGAAGGGAGCGTTTGTCATATGAACGATCAAGAAATCATTGAAGGAGTCATCCATGAATTTGCAGGACTGGCCAAGCACCCGCGTCCGTCCCACCACGAAAAAGGCGTTAGCGACTACATCGTCAGCCGCCTCCATGAATTGGGCGTAACCGATGTTACACAGGACGAAGTATATAACGTCATCGCCAATGTCCCCGCCAGCAAGGGCTGCGAAAACTGGCCGCTTACGGTCCTCCAGGGCCATATGGATATGGTCTGCGTCGCCAAACCCGGCGTCGACTTCGACCCCTTGACCAGTGAAATCAAACTGGTCCGTGAAGGCAATATCCTCCATGCCGATGGGACCAGCCTCGGTGCCGATGACGGCATTGCTGTCGCTTTGTCGCTGTACCTCATCCAGCAGGATATCCAGCATGGCCCGCTGCGTCTCATCTTCACCGTCGATGAAGAAACGGGCATGACCGGGGCCACTCACTTGGACCCGAAATACGTCCAGGATGTACAGTACATCATCAACTGCGACTCGGAATATATGGATGTCCTCTGCGTCGGTTCGGCCGGCAGCGTCCATACGCATTTCAGCCGTCCTCTCCATTGGCAGGCTGCCAAAGGTAAACAGGCGTTTACTATTACGGCGAAAGACTTTGCCGGCGGCCATTCCGGGGAAACCATCAATGACGGCAAGAGCAACGCCATCAAAGCTCTGAGCCTGGCTCTCCGCCGCGTCGCTCAGGCCGGCGTATCCTATGTCCTGGCCTCCATCAGCGGCGGCGTCGCAGCCAATGCCATTCCGTCGGAAGCATCGGCTGTCATCGTTGTCGACGATGTAAACGCCGGCGAAACGATTAAACAGGTTGTCGGTGAAGAACAGGCTGAAATCGCCGAAGTGTACGGCGAAGTCGAAAAGAACGCCCATTTCCTCGTCGAAAGCACCGACGTACCGGCTCAGACCTTCTCGGCTGACGATACAAAGAACCTGGTCAGCCTGCTGAACATCCTTCATTGCGGCGTCTTCGCCATGAACCAGATGCTGCCGAAACTGCCGGATTTGTCGGCCAATATCGGCACCATCCGTACGGAAGACGACCATGTCGCTATTCAGTACTTCCCCCGTGCTTCGGCCGATGCCCGCCTGCGTGAACTGATGACAACCCTGCCCGTTTACGCTGAGTTGACAGGCTGTGACATCGAACTGGCTTCGCCGGAACCGGCATGGACAGAAAATCCGCATAGCAAACTCGTTCCCCTCGTTGCCGACGTTTACAAAGAAGAAGCCGGCAAAGAAGCCCGCATCGAAGCCATGCACGGCGGCCTGGAAACGGGGTACTTCTTCGCTATGAATCCGAAACTGGATATCATCTCCGTAGGGCCGACGACACACGACATCCACAGCGCCGACGAATCGGTCGAACTCGATACGGTAGCTCTCCTGACCCGCATCGTCGCCAAGACCTTGGGGAAATTAAATAATTAGTGGCTCGTGATTCGTGGCTCGTAGTTCGTAGGGGCTCACTAACCCCTAACCCCTAACCACTAGCCACTTAAAACGGCTTGTCGCATATGCGACAAGCCGTTTTGTTGTTTTTGCAACAGTTTTATTCGGATATTTTTGCTATAGTATAGGGGAACAAAGGGGGGAGTACGATGGAAAAAACGCATATTGATCAACTGATTACACCTGATTATTTTAATCGGAAAGAATGTGAAGGCTGCGGCTGCTGTGTCAGCATCTGTCCTTATCATGCTTTATCCATGGAGCTTTGTGCCGACGGTGTCCGGCGGCCCCGCGTCGATATGAGCAAGTGCCTGCGCTGTAACCGCTGTATGGATGCCTGTGAAATCTACAAGTGTTATTACATTCCCCAGAAAAAACATGAGCATATCGGGAGGTCTTCATTATGAAATACTCGTTGAATCCACACATCTTTGTCTTTGGCAAGACCATCAACAAGCCGAAGATTTCTATTTCTTTCTTATCTTACCTGCTTCGGGGCAAACAGAATATCCTCATCGATACGGTTCCCGACAGAGCCGCCGAAGCCTATATCCAGGATATCGAAAGCGTCCTGCCTGTCAGCCAGATCGATGCCCTGATCCTCAACCACTCTGAAGAAGATCACAGCGGCGCCCTGCAGGCCGTCTTGGACCGTCACCCCAACCTGCCCGTATACTGCACGCCGGCTACGAAAGAACGCCTCCAGGAAAAATATCCGTCAGCTGATTTCCGCGTCGTCCAGCACGGTGAAAGCCTGACCTTAGGCGACTATACGTTCCAGTTCATCCACACGCCGGGCCTCCACTGGCCGGACAATATGGTCACCTGGCTGGCTTCAGAAGGCATCCTCTTCTCGAACGACCTCTTCGGCCAGTATTTGGCAGAAGAAACGCCTGTCGACGAAGGCTATACGAAAGAAGCCATTCTCAAAGGAGCAGAACCGTATTTTGAAAAGGTTTTTGCACCGGCTTCGACTGAAGATAAGGCCATCATCGCCGATATCGCCGCCATGCCGATCCAGACAGTCGCAACCGGCCATGGTCTCATCTTGCAGAACCAATGGCCGGCTGTCCGTGAATTTTATGTTTCAAAGGTGCTCAAATAAATATTTCGTATCGTAACTGAGGTCCATGTACTGCGCAATCGTTTCGTCGTCGAACCCGTATTCTTCCGATTTATGTGTCAGATTCCCCCATTTAATCTGCATTTTCTTCTTGGAAGTCAACGGTTCTTCGTATTCGATGCGCAGTTCTTGTGCTTCTTGGGAATGGTCCTGGACTTTGACGAACAAGCCCTTGTCGAAGGTCAGCTCATAGACTTTCCGGAAGGCATGAGGGAGCTGGAAGCCGAAGGGGACGAAATATTTATCGATGAAACTGTTGGCGATGAGGATGGAGCCGCTATAGTCCATGACGTGATTGAGCTCATATTTCAGATCCCCTGCCGGCGAATGGAAGGGGACGGGATGGATGCCGTCGATGGCCGGTGGTTCCATGCCGTTGTTGTTGGTCAGTAATTTATGGAGAGTCAGCATCTTTTCATCGTTGAAACCGAAAATCGCCGTATAACCGCGCAGGCAGGCTTCATTGTACATGATGGGGTGAAGGCCAAATTCTTCGATATTAAAAAATTCGTCTACGTCTTCGATGGCGACGATGCTGAATTTATAGGTGGCGAAATCAAAGCCGTCAAAAAATTGAGCGCGCATCATGTCCTCCTTACTCGACGAAGACGGGTTTATTATTTTCGAAACGGGCGATGCGGGCCAGGGATTCGACGCGGAAGCCGGCGTCTTCCAAGGTCTTGCGGCCGCTTTGGAAGGTCTTTTCGACGACGATGCCGATGCCGGCGACGGTACAACCGGCTTGAGCGACGATGTCCGTCAGGCCGACAGCCGCTGCGCCGCTGGCCAGGAAATCATCGATGATGAGGACCGATTCGCCGGCGTGGAGATAGGCCTTGCTGATCGTAGCCGTGTATTCTTCTTCTTTGGTGTACGAATAAATCTTAGCCGTATACTGTTCCCCTTTGGTGAGCAGGGATTTTTTCTTGCGGGCAAAGACGATGGGCAGGTTGTTCAGGGCCAGGGAAGCGGCATAAGCCACAGCGATGCCCGAAGATTCGATAGTGACGATGCGGTCGATGTGTACGTCTTTGAAACGGCGGGCGAACTCCTGACCGACGTGATTGATGAGGGCCGTATCGATTTGCTGGTTCAAAAAGTTATCAATCTTTAAAATTCGGTTGTCGATGACCAGGCCATCCTGTAAAATTCGCTGTTTCAATTCTTCCATTACTTCCATGTCCTCCCTGTGATGAAAAATGGTAAACTTTGTCTACTATAATAGTACTAGTCTAATACGATTTTATAGGCAAGTCAATAAAATTCTAAGTTTACTTATGGTTTTAAAACAGGTATACTAAGGTTGTCTAATGATAAGTTATCTATCTTTGAGGGAGGTCATGACATGCAGTCTATCCGACGTTTGTATGTTGCCAAGAAAGGTGTTTTTGCTGATGAAGCAAAACGATTGCTCACTGATTTACAGGAAAACCTGTTGATTAAAGGGTTGACCGATATTCACATTTTCCATCGCTATGACGTATCCGGTCTCGATGATGCGGCTTTTGAAGCGGCTAAAAATATGATTTTCTCTGAACCGCCTGTCGATGCCGTATACGATGAATTACCGGCTGGCAAGGACGATACGGTCCTGGCCGTTGAATATCTGCCTGGCCAGTATGATCAGCGCGCCGATTCGGCTATGCAGTGCCTGCAGATGCTGACCATGAAGAACGACAGCCTCGTCCGCACGGCACAGGTCCTCGTCCTGTCGGGCAACTTATCCGCTGATGACGTCGCTGCAATCAAACATTATTGCATCAACCCCGTCGAAGCCCGCGAAGCTTCGCTGGATCCCGTTTCGACTCTGGAAATGCCTTGGGAAAAACCGGCTGACGTTCCCGTCATCGACGGTTTTGACGCCATGGACGACGCTGCTCTGAAAGAATTGTCGGCGCACATGGGCCTGGCTATGAGCTTCGACGATTTGAAATTCGTCCAGGCCTACTTCCGGGATGAAGAAAAACGAAATCCGACGGTTACAGAAATCCGCGTCATCGATACGTACTGGTCGGACCACTGCCGTCACACGACGTTCATGACCGAACTCACTGATGTTTCCTTTGAAGATGGCACCTTCACGGCGCCTATCCAGCGCGCTTATGAATCGTATAAGACGACCCGGGAAAAATTGAACCGCAAGAAACCGCAGACCCTCATGGATATGGCGACCATTGCCGTCAAAGAACTGAAAGCGGCCGGCAAGCTCGACAATCTCGACGAATCGGAAGAAATCAACGCCTGCACCATCATCATCCCTGTCGATGTCGATGGCGTCGAAGAAGAATGGCTCCTCCTCTTCAAAAATGAAACCCATAACCACCCGACGGAAATCGAACCGTTCGGTGGTGCGGCTACCTGCCTGGGCGGCTGTATCCGCGATCCCTTGAGCGGCCGTTCCTATGTCTATCAGGCTATGCGCGTCACCGGTGCCGGCGACCCGCGCCAGTCGGTCAAAGATACGCTCGTCGGCAAACTGCCTCAGCGCAAACTGACGACAGGCGCTGCCAAGGGCTACAGCTCCTATGGCAACCAGATCGGCCTGGCTACGGGCGAAGTCAAGGAATATTACAACCCCGGCTTCATCGCCAAACGTATGGAAATCGGCGCTGTCCTCGGCGCTGCACCGCGCAATAATGTCGTCCGTGAAGAACCGCTTCCTGGCGATATCATCATCCTCCTCGGCGGCAAGACCGGCCGCGACGGCTGCGGCGGTGCTACGGGTTCGTCCAAGAAGCACACCGTCGAATCCCTGGAAACCTGCGGCGCCGAAGTCCAGAAGGGCAATGCCCTGACGGAACGCAAGATCCAGCGCCTCTTCCGCCGCCATGAAGTTACGGTCCTCATCAAACGCTGCAACGACTTCGGTGCCGGCGGTGTCTCCGTCGCTATCGGTGAATTGACGGACGGCCTGGACATCAATCTCGACAAAGTCCCGAAGAAGTACGAAGGCCTGGACGGTACGGAACTGGCTATTTCCGAATCGCAGGAACGTATGGCCGTCGTCGTCGCTCCGGAACACGTCGATGAATTTATGAAATACGCAGCTGAAGAAAACCTGGAAGCGACGATCGTCGCCGTCGCTACCGATACGAAACGCCTGGTCATGCATTGGCGCGACCAGAACGTCGTCAATATTACCCGCGCTTTCCTCGATACCAACGGCGTCACCCAGCATCGCAAAGCCGTCGTCGTCGCTCCGGAAGATAAAGATTTCTTCAAAGCGCCGGAAGTCAAAGACGTCGCCAAGACCTGGCTCGATACGATGGGGACCTTGAATATCGCCTCGGAACAGGGCCTGGCTGAACGCTTCGACAGCACCATCGGTGCCCGCACGGTCCTCATGCCCTTTGGCGGCAAGTACCAGAAGACACCTGTCGAAGGCATGGTTGCCAAGATTCCCGTGGAACACGGCAACACGACGACAGCCAGTATCTTTACGCACGGCTATGATCCGGACCTGGCTATTTGGAGCCCCTTCCACGGTGCCCTCTATGCCGTCATCCAGTCCATTGCCAAACTCGTTGCCCTCGGCGGCGACCGCAAGAAAGTCTACCTGACCATGCAGGAATTTTTCCAGAGCCTGGGAACGAATGAAAAAGCCTGGGGCCAGCCGGTCAGCGCCCTCCTCGGTGCTTTCACGGCCCAGCAGGTCATGGAAGTCGCTGCTATCGGCGGGAAAGACAGCATGAGCGGTACCTTTGAAAACCTCACCGTTCCGCCGACGCTCGTTTCTTTCGCCATTGCACCGGAACATACGGGAAATATCATCTCGCCGGAATTTAAAGCTGCTGATGACGCAGTTCTCCTCTTCGACCTGCCTCGTGACGGCGAAGAAATGCCGGACTTCGATACCTTCAAAGCCCATTGCGATTTCCTCCATCAGGCTGTCCTCGATGGCAAAGTCAAAGCGATGCATGCTGTCGGTCAGGGCGGTATCGCAGCGGCTGTGGCTCAGATGGCCTTCGGCAATGGCATCGGCTTCGCTGTCGACAAGGCCTTTGCTGCACAGGAACTGTTCAATCTCCGCTATGGTTCGATCCTCGTCGAAACCGACGCCGCTACGGCTGCTGCATGGGCTGGACGGGATCACGTCTCCCTCGTCGGCAAGACGACGGCTGCTGCCGATGTGACCGTCGATGGCGTGACGATTTCCCTGAAAGACCTCCAGAACGCTTGGGAAAAACCGCTCAGCCACGTCTTCCCCATCAAGAGCGAAAGCGGCACAGGCGATGCCGAACTGCCGTTGTTCACGACGTATGGTCCGCGCCGCAGCGAAGCTTTCGGTACTCCGCGGGTCTTCATCCCCGTCTGCCCGGGTACGAACTGCGAATACGATTCGGCTGCTGCCTTTGAACGGGCCGGCGCTACGACGGATGTCATGGTACTGCGCAACAACACGCCGCAGGATCTGGCAGAATCCATCGATGAAATGGCCAAACGCATTGCCAAGGCACAGATCATCATGTTCCCCGGCGGCTTCAGTGCCGGTGACGAACCGGAAGGCTCGGGCAAGTTCATTGCCACCTTGTTCCGCAACCCCGTCCTGTCGGAAGCTCTGGAAACGCTGCTCTATCAGCGCGATGGCCTGGCTCTCGGCATCTGCAACGGCTTCCAGGCTCTGATTAAACTGGGCCTCCTGCCGTATGGCCATGTACAGCCTTTGAAGGCTGACAGCCCGACTTTGACGTACAACACCATTGGCCGCCATCTGTCGCGCATGGTCGAAACGAAAGTCGTCTCCGTCATGAGCCCGTGGTTCAGCGGCTGCAAGGCCGGTGACGTCCATACCGTGGCTATCTCCCACGGCGAAGGTCGTTTCGTGGCTACGCCGGAACAGATCCGTGAATTGGCTGCCAAAGGCCAGATTGCGACACAGTACGTCGACTTCTCTGGCAAAGCTACCTATGATAGCGAATACAACCCGAACCAGTCCGTCCTGGCTGTCGAAGGCATTACCAGTCCCGATGGCCGCGTCCTCGGCAAGATGGCACACACAGAACGCTTCAGCGCTGAAGACGTCTTCCAGAACATTGCTGGCAACAAACTCCAGCCGATCTTCAAATCGGGCGTGGAATATTTTAAGTAAAAGCCGTTTGCCGTGGGTCGTTCATCGTTTGCCGTTGAATGCGTGAATTTTTCGGCAAACGCCAAACGCCAAACGAACCACAAAAGTGATGCTGCGGAAGCAGCATCACTTTTTTCTTGCTTTTCTTCACAACTTATGATATACTTAATAAGCTTGAACTGTGTCAAGCTCCTAACCCTTCTGCGGGAAGGGTCATATGTCCAAAAGAGGAGGTGATTTCGTGAACAAGTACGAAGTCATGTTTATTGCAAAACCGCTCGAAGAAGCTGAAGTAGATCCGATCGTTGAATTGGTATCCAACCTTCTCACCAAGAACGGCTGCACTATCGAAAAAGTAGATCGCTGGGGTAAACGTCATCTCGCATACCCTGTTAAAAAACAGGCTGATGGCTACTACGTTTTGATCAACTTTGAAGGCGAACCTGACGTCATCAAAGAAATCGACCGTGTCATCAAGATCCACGATACTATTCTGAAACACTTGATCGTCAAGATCGACGAATAACCGGAGGCGCAAAGGTATGAATTCAGTCCAATTATTAGGGAATTTGGCTCGTGACCCGGAAATCCGTTTTACGAAGACCGGACGGGCAGTCGCTATGTTTACCGTCGCCTGCACGCGGTCGTATATTCCGGCCGGCAGTTCAGAACCGCGGGAGTTAACTGATTTTATTCCTTGTGTTGCTTGGGGTAATTTGGCGGAAAACTGTGGCAATAACTTGTCCAAAGGCAGCCGTGTATTCGTCCAGGGCCGTATCTCCGTTCGTTCTTATGAAACGCAGGATGGCCAGAAACGCTACCGCACGGAAGTTGTATGCGACTTCGTTGCCCAGACAATGGGATCAGAACACCAGCAGGCTGCTCCGGCACCGCGTGCTAGTGCGCCGCAGCCGAAACCGGCTGCACCGGGAACCGGCTTTGACAGCATGGGTTCCAGCACAGACGAAGAAATCCCATTCTAAAAGGTCAGACACACCCCTTCTAATTCTTGAAGGAGGAAACTATACATGAGAAGAGATCGCTCGAGAAAACCGAGAAGAAAAGTATGCAGCTTCTGCGTAGATCATGCTGAACAGATCGATTACAAAGACGTTGCAAAACTTCGCCGTTTCACAACAGAACGCGGTAAAATCTTGCCGCGCCGCATTTCCGGCGTTTGCGCTAAACATCAGCGTAAACTGACTGTTGCCATCAAACGCGCACGTGCTATCGCACTCTTGCCGTATACGGCTGAATAATAAAAAAGGGCTTGTCGCATGACGACAAGCCCTTTTTGAATTTGAAGTTTGAAGTTGAAAGTTTGATGTGGAGGGGACAAAATTTAAAAGCCATCGCCTCAAACGTCATACATCAAACCTCAAACATTTAAGAAAAAGGGCCCTCGCATTATGGTATAAACCTTCGTGTGACGTCCCTTTTTTTTGTAGGGGCGCCACGTGGAGCGCCCGCACCGGAATATGTACGATTTCCCTGTCAGGGTGCTAGGCGAATCATACAAAGGCCCAACGGGCCGCCCTTTGGGACGGCCCCTACGAACAGCTGTCAGCTGACTGCTGACCATGAGCCACGAACCACTAATCACGAGCCACTAACTACTAACCACGAACCACTAACTCCCCATCTACATAGCGGGCGATGATGTTGCGGTCGTCGCCGTCGTAGATGAATTGCTGGAGTTTTTCGAAGGGCGTCCGTTCCAGGCCTTCCATGTCGTCCATGTGGATGACCAAGGCGTCAAAGGCATAGCCCGTTTCAAAGCTGCCTGTCCGGCCGTAAAAGCGCCCCGGTCCTTTGGTGGCCAAGTACAGGCCTTCACCGATGGTGAGGGCTTTTTCTGTATCGTGCTGCAGGGCATGGAGCTTCGATATTTCGATGGTCAGGGCAATCTGTTTGTTCATGGCTGGTGTATGGCCGGCGGCGACGTCGCTGGCAATGGTGCAGGTCAAGCCTTGTTCCAGGTTGCGCCGCAAAGGCATGATGCCGCTGGTCAGGTTAGCATTGGACTGAGCGCAATGGGCCAAGTAAACGCCTTTATTGCCAAGTAAACTTTTTTCTTCGTCAGACAGATAGATGGCATGGGCCATAATCGTCTTATCTTGCCGCAAGAGGCCGAAAGCGTCGTAAACGTCAGTATACGACGGCAGGTCCGGATGGAGTTCTTTGACCCAGGCGACTTCATTCCGATTTTCCGACAGATGGGACTGGACGGGCAAGTCGTAGGTTTCACAGAGACGCCCAAGGCCGGTCATCAGTTTTTCCGTTGTCGACGGGACGAAGCGCGGCGTGGCGATGAAGCGGACGCGGTGCAGTTCCTCCTGGCAGCGGACGGTCAATTCTTCCGTGTCGGCCAGGGACTGGTCTGTATCTTCTAAAAGATAATCCGGTGCATTGCGGTCCATGTTTACTTTGCCGATATAGGCCTTGAAGCCCATGGTTTCTGCCAGTTCCATGAGCTGCCATGTCGCCTCTTTATGGATGGTCGCAAAGGCAGAGAAACACAAGGTCCCTTCGGCTTTGAGCCGTTCCAGGAACGCTGTGTAAACGCGGTGGGCAAAGACAGGGTCGGCAAATTTCCCTTCAGCCGGGAAGGTGTAGTGCTCCAGCCAGGGCAGGAGTTCTTCATCGAAGCCGAGGCCGCGGTTGATATACTGCGGGGCATGGATGTGCAAGTCGATAAAGGCCGGGATGATGATGTCCTGGCCGTAGTCAATGACTTTTTCCGCCCCCGCCGATTCGGGCAGGGAAGTCGTGAAGCCCGTTACGATGCCGTTTTCGATATGGGCATATTGATTTTCGCGGATCGTCAATTCCGTCCGCGACGGCGTATAGAGAAAATTTCCTTTAAGGAACATGTAAACGTCACCTTCTTTTTATGTTTACGCAGGTACGTAAACGGATAGGAATGAGGGCAGTACTTTGATTTCCAAGGGGAAGTCCGGTCCTTCGTCACCATCCATATTGGTGGAAAGATGGCTGTTATCCAACAGCTCGATGCGGACCTGGTCCATGGTCTTTAAGGTCATCAATTCAGACGTCAGGGGCTGGCCGGCTAAAAATTCCGGGATGACCTTGATGAGGTCCAGGTAGTTGAAATCCTTGAAGATGCCCAGCCATATCTTTCCATCGTCGACGCGGGCCTGCGGGGCCAGATTGCGGAAACTGCCGACGGAACTGGTCAGCATGGCGACGATGAGGGGCGAGCGGTGGACCGTCGATCCTTGGGCCGTCGTAATCTTGAATAACGATGTCTGGTGGGCCTGCATGGCCTTGATGCCGGTCAGGAAATAAGCCAGCGGACCGAGACGTGTCTTCTGTTCAATCGATACGTGGCCGACGGCATCGGGCATGATACCGGCAGCAATGGTGTTTACGAAGTAGCGGTCATTGGCCTTGGCAATGTCGACTTTGACGGTCTTGCAATGCTGTAGCATGGCGATGGCTGCTTCTGGATGAAGGGGGATGTTCAAGGCCCGGGCCAGGTCGTTGATCGTACCCAAGGGGATGAAGCCGAAATGGATCGTGCTGTGGTCCTGGGCCTGAGCCAGGCCGTTGATTGTTTCATTCAGCGTCCCGTCACCGCCCATGGAAAATACCGAGTCAAAGCCAGTCAGGGCGGCTTCTTTGGCCCATTCCGTCGCATCGCCGGCTTTCTGCGTTTCCCGCAATTCGACTTCATCGAACATCGTTTCCAGCTGTCGCCTTAAATTATCCTTGTGATATTTCGCCCGTTCACGCCCTGCTGTAGGGTTGACGATTAACATACACCGTTTCAACTTGCTCTACTCCTTACTTGTAAATTAGTCCTTGAAATGACTGATTATTACTATTATAGCGGTAAAAAAGTCGTTCGTGAAGGTGTAAACAAGGATTTCTCTGATTTTCGTCGAACTCTTTCTATAAAGGTTTCCTTGTCATTTTTAGAAAAGGGGAGGATGAAATGAATTTTGATGCATCTGTGTATCCTTATGGATCTCATCGGGAAGTCGTCTATGGCCGCAGGGGCATGGTCTGTACATCTCAGACCTTAGCTTCCCAGGCCGGACTGGATATGCTGAAAAAGGGCGGCAATGCTATCGACGCCGCCGTGGCCACGGCCATTTGTCTGACTGTCCTGGAACCGACCAGCAATGGCCTGGGCAGCGATGCCTTTGCCCTGATATGGACGCAGGGCAAGCTGCATGGCATCAACGGCAGCGGCTGGTCGCCAGCCGGACTGACGCGGGACGAATTGTTGAAACGAGGATATGACCAGGTGCCCCTCCGGGGCTGGGAACCGGTCATGGTCCCTGGCGCACCGGCGACGTGGGCTGAAGTCCATCGCCGTTTTGGCCGCCTTCCCTTTGAAGACCTCTTTGAACCGGCCATTGCCTATGCCCGCGACGGCTATGCCGTCATGCCGAACCTGGCGGCCATGCTGGCTGATAGCGCGAAGGCTTTTGTGCCCTATAAGGGGAAGAAGCTTTTCCAGGAATTGTTCGATACCTTTTTCCCGCACGGCAGGGCGCCCAAAGCCGGCGATATCCTCAAGCTGCCCGACTTAGCGAAGTCCCTGGAACTTTTGCGGGACAGTCACTGCCAGGCCCTGTATGACGGAGAATTGGCTGATGCCATTGATGCCTGGTCGAGGGAGACGGGCGGCTTGATCCGCAAAGATGATCTAGCCGTCTACCGGCCGCAGTGGGTCGACCCGATTCATACGAGTTACCGCGGCTATGATGTCTGGGAAATGCCGCCCAACGGCCATGGCCTGGTCGTCCTCATGGCCCTGGATATTGCCAGCGGGTTTACCTTTAGTAAACGCGATGAGGCTGAAGCGCTCCACCGGCAGATTGAAGCCATGAAGCTGGCTTTTTGCGATGGCAAGCAGTATATCGCCGACCCGTGCTTCATGAAGACGTCTGTCGATGAGTGGCTGTCCCCTGAATATGCCGACCGGCGGCGGGCCCTCATTGCCGATGAGGCCTTGTTGCCGGAGCCCATCGATGTAAACTGTGGCGGTACCGTTTACTTGTGCAGCGCCGATGGCGAAGGCAATATGGTTTCTTTCATCCAGAGCAACTACAATGGTTTCGGGTCGGGTATCGTCGTGCCGGGGTATGGCATTTCCCTCAGCGACCGGGGACACAACTTCTCCATGGATCTGGCCAGTGATAACTGCGTCGGGCCGCGAAAGAAATCGTACCATACCATCATTCCCGGCTTCCTGACGAAAGACGGCAGCCCTGTAGGGCCCTTTGGCGTCATGGGAGCTTTCATGCAGCCCCAGGGGCAGTTCCAGGTCCTCTTGAATACGATCGACTATCACCTCAATCCCCAGGCCGCCCTGGATGCGCCGCGCTGGCAGTGGGTCGGCGGCAAGACGATTGAAATGGAACGGGCCTTCCCAACCGCTGTCGTTGAAGAATTGCTTCGCCGCGGTCACGACGTCGTCGTCAAGGATGACATCCAGACCTACGGCCGGGGGCAGATCATCTGGCGTGATGAACAGGGGACGCTCATCGGCGGGACCGAACCCCGGGCCGATGGCGGCGTCGCCGCCTGGTAAACTTCGTTTACTTTTCTTCTCCCGTAAAATGTGATAGGATGGAGAAAACTAAAGGAGGATTATCCCGATGAAACCGAAACTTTCTATTTTAGACCCCAATCCGACGCCGCTTCAGTACCTGTCCGGCTTGTCGCAGGAATTATTCCGTGAAATCTACATCAAGCGCGATGACCTGACGCCTTTCGGCGGCGGTGGCAATAAACTGCGTAAATTAGAGTATTTGATGATTGAAGCCCTCAATTCTCAGGCGACGACCATTGTCACCGTCGGCGGACCGCAGACCAATCATGGCCGCCTGACCGCTGCCGTTGCCGCTAAATTCGGCTTGAAATGCATCATCGTCGCCGTCGGCGATACGGACGGCGAATTGAGCGGCAATCTGCTCCTCGACGGCATCTTCGGCGCCCGCGTCGTCCTCAAGCATGATGATGGCCGCGACCAGGACGTCCAGCTCGAAGAAACGGTCAAGAAAGTCATGGCTGCCGAATTGAAGAAGGGGGAACAAGTTTACTTCATTCCCATGGGCGGCAGCGATACGACGGGCATGCTGGGCTATATGGACTGTGCCCGCGAACTCGATGCCCAGGCCAAGGAACAGCAGATCGACGGAGCGACGGTCTATGTCGCCGTCGGCAGCATGGGCACGTATCTCGGCTTATACTGCGGCCTGAAAGCCATTCAGTCGAACTTGAAGCTGGTAGGGATTGCCGTCATGCCCTTCGATATGGAAAAACTGAAGGCGTACTTCCAGCAGGCTAAAGAAGAATACGGCTTTGATTTTGACGGCGACTTCCACGTCGAAACGGGCTATATCGGCAAGGGCTACAATGAACCGGAACCGCGGGTCCGCGAAGCCATTTACACCATGGCCCGCCACGAAGGCATCCTCCTCGACCCGTGCTACACGGGCAAGATGTTTGCCGGCGTCCTGTCGATGATCAAAGAAAAGAAAATCAAACTGGGCCGCCAGGTCATCCTCCTGCACACCGGCGGTATGCCCGGCCTGTACACCAAAGCTCACCGCATCAAATTTGAAAACGAACTCAAAGACCAGATCGAGATTGTGAAGTAAGGGGTTAGCAGTCAGCAGTTAGTGAAATAAAAAAACGTGTCCCAAGGGACACGTTTTTTTCGTAGGGGACGCCCAAAGGGCGTCCCGCCTGATTCCTTAGTTAAAAGAACACTTGTGTCAATATGACATACGACAAGGCGCCCATGACGGCCGTGCAGGGAATGGTCATGACCCAGGCCGTGACCATTTGCCGGGCGACGCTCCAATGGACGGCTTTGACGCGCTGCGCCGAGCCGACACCCATGATGGAGCCGGAAACGACGTGTGTCGTCGAGACGGGCAGGTGCAGCAGCGTAGCCGAGAAGATGACGACAGCCGAGTTGAGGTCGGCTGCGAAGCCATGGACGGGGTGCATCTTGAATATTTTGCCTCCGACGGTACGGATGATTTTCCAGCCGCCGACGCTGGTCCCCAAGGCCATGGACAGGGCACAGAGGAATTTGACCAGGTCCGGTACTTCCAGGCTGTTAATGAAACCGCCCGATACCAATGCCAGGGTGATGATACCCATGGATTTCTGGGCGTCATTGGAGCCGTGGGAAAAGGCCATGAGGGCTGCCGATACGACTTGCAGCCTGTTGGCAGCCAGGTTGACTTTGGCCGGCTTGAAGGAATGACAGACGGCAAAGATGATCTTCATGATGATGAAGCCCGTAATGATGGCCGAGACGGGTGAGATGATGAGGGATAAAACGATTTTCAAGATTCCCCAGCCGTTGAGGGCGGCCACCCCGGCAGATACGATGATGGCACCAATCATGCCGCCAATCAGAGCATGCGATGAACTGGAAGGCATGCCGACCCACCAGGTCAGGAGGTTCCAGATGATAGCCCCGACGAGGCCGGCGATGATGATCATTTCATTGACTAAGGTCGGCGAGATGACGATGTCGCCGCCAATCGTTTTGGCGACGCCTGTCGAAATCATGGCGCCGAGGAAATTGAGGATAGCCGTGCCGACGATGGCGACACCAGGGCGGATGGCCCGCGTCGATACGCAGGTGGCGATGGCATTGGCCGTGTCGTGGAAGCCATTGATGAAGTCGAAGACCAGGGCCAGGATGACGACCATGACGATGAGTGACGTATCAAGCATATTTCATGGTCACCTCTTTGATGGTATTTCCCAGGGTTTCGACGTGATCCGCCGCTTCTTCCAAGGTCCCCAGGATGTCTTTCCAGCGGATGACATTGAGCAGGTCCGCCTCATCTCCGCTGAACAGCCGGGAAATTTCCTGACGGTAAATATGGTCTACTTCTGATTCCATCCGGTTCAGTCGTTCGGCATGGCGCATGAGCCGGGCTTCGTTATGGTCGATGTCCTTTAAAAGGGAGAAAATGTTCTTCAGTTCTTCTCCCATAGCGACGATTTGTGCCGTCATGGCTACGGCTGCCTTCGGGGCTTCCGTGACGTGATACATGCTGGTGCGCATGAGGGCACCCTGCAGGGAGTCGATGCAGTCTTCGAGCTGGCACGTCAGCTTATAGAAATCTTCCCGGTCGATGGGCGTGATGAAGACCCGGGACAATTTGAAGATGACCTCCTGGTTGGTCTTGGCTGATGTATGTTCCAGCTTGACGATTTCTTTGAGATGCAGTGAAATGGTCGAAACGTCCTCCATGACTTCGTGGGCGATGATGGCGCCGCGATGGAAATTTTCGGCATTGGTCATGAGATAATCGAAAAATTCTTCATGTTTGTTGCTGATACTGAACATTTTATTTCCTCCTCTATGTACTTAAATCAGTATATGAGAGCCATATCAGTGTTTTGAAAAGAATATGTAAAGATTGAGTAAAATTTAACTACATATTTTATTTTCTTTGAGGCAATGGTATAATAAAAATGATATTGCTATTTTTACAGGTATGTATATTGTTAAAGAAAAATCGCTTGCCATGATGCAGGCTTTTTTTGAACATGAGGTGACTTTTACGAAATGAATGAAAACCTGACTAAACGGATTCATCCCGTTGACGAAATGCTGCCGGCTGGCCGGCTCTTTGCCTACGGTCTGCAGCACGTCCTGGCTATGTACGCCGGGGCTGTAGCCGTACCGATCATCATTGCCCAGGCCTTGCACTTGTCGCCGGCTGAACTGGTCCATCTAATCAATGCCGACTTATTTTCCTGCGGCATTGCCACGCTGATACAGACTTTAGGGTTCTGGAAAATCGGTGCCCGGATCCCGATGATTCAAGGTGTTACTTTCGCTTCCGTTACGCCGATGATCCTCATCGGGGCAGAGCACGGGATTACGGCTATTTACGGAGCGATTCTCGTTGCCGGGCTGTTTACGTTCTTCATTGCGCCTTTCTTCAGCCGGTTCATCCGCTTTTTCCCGCCTGTTGTCACAGGGACGATCATCACCATCATTGGTATCACCCTCTTGCCAGTAGCCGTCAATTGGATGGGCGGAGGCAATCCCAAGGCTCAAGATTTTGCATCACCGATGAACTTGTTCCTGGCCTTCATCACCTTGGTCATCATCATCGCTATTTACCGTTGCGGCAAAGGGTTCTTGAGCAATGTTTCTGTTCTGCTTGGACTCATCGGTGGGACGATTATTGCCATGATTTTAGGGCAGACGAATTTCTCAGAAGTCGGCAATGCGGCTTGGATTGGGTTGGTCACGCCTTTTTCCTTCGGCTTTCCGACTTTTGACATCGGATCGATCTTGTCGATGATTGTCGTCATGATCGTTACTATGGTAGAAACGACAGGGGACTGTATCGCCATCGGTTCCATTGTCGGCCGTCCGATTGGCCGCAGCCGCTTGGCACGCTGCCTCCGGGCTGATGGGTTATCGACCTTTATCGGTGGGATTCTCAACAGTTTCCCCTATACCGCCTTTGCGCAGAATGTCGGCCTTATCGCTGTTACCCGCGTCAAGAGCCGCTTCGTCGTCGCTGCATCGGGTATCATCCTCATCGCCCTAGGCTTGTTCCCGAAGATGGCAGCCGTCGTCGCCTCTATCCCAAATTCTGTTTTAGGCGGTGCGGGTGTCGCCATGTTCGGCATGGTCATTGCCAGCGGTATCCGGGCTTTGAGTAAAGTCAAATTCGACGGGACGTATAATTTGATGATTGTCGCCGTCAGTATCGGCGTCAGCATGATCACCTTGACGGCGCCGAACTTTTTCCACAGCTTCCCATCGTGGGCTAATATCGTCTTGCACAGCGGCATTACCCTGGGCAGTATTACGGCTGTCGTCCTCAATTTGATCTTGAATGGCAGTGCTCAGAAAGATGATGTAAACGAAGATTAAACAAATGTAAATTAAAAATAAAGGCGCATGAGCGCCATGAAAGTGGGGAGATTTTTTTGCTAAAACGAATGATGGCGCTGACCTGTGTCCTGGCCTTGACGGCCGGGGCTGCTTGGGCAGATACGCCAGAATTGAAGACTGGGCCGGCTCCTTTTTCGGTCAAAGTGGAAATCAAGCCGACAGCAGCGCCGCCAGAGGAAACGAAACCCGTTCAACCGGCAGCCGCAGCGAAAAAGGAAACGCCGGCTCAACCGGTGGAGGCACAGGAAAATGCATCAGAAAAGAAAATTGGCATCAACCTGGCCAGCCGTATCTTGACGCTCTATGAAGGCGATACGAAGGTCAAGATGTATCACGTTGGTGTCGGTAAGACGTCGACGCCGACGCCGACCGGTTACTATGCCGTCCAGTACAAGGAAGTCAATCCGACCTGGGTCGATCCGGATGATACGAGCGTCCAGATCGGGCCCGGCCCGAGTAACCCCATCGGTTACCGCTGGATCGGCTTTTCTGGCAACTACGGGATCCATGGGACGAATCACCCTGAATCGATTGGCGGCTACGTATCCAATGGCTGTGTACGCATGAACGAAGCCGATGTAGAAGACCTGTATCAGTATGTGTCCGTCGGGACGCCGGTCACGGTCTACTATGACCGGTTAGTCATCGATGTCGATCCGGACCATACTGTGTCGTATTATGTCTATCCCGATGGCTACGGCTGGCAGTCTCTGAGTGTAGCTCAGGTTAAGAAGGCTTTGGCCGGGTACGGGGTAGAAGATTTTGCGGAATTCCAAGATATTTCCGATAAAATAAACGCTTCCGACGGCAATGTAACCTACGTTGCCAAAGCCTACGACTTGGTCGTAAACGGAAATAAACTGGCGAAACGGGCGCTGGGCAAAAATGGACAGATTTATCTGCCTTCTGTCGCCGTTGCGACGGCCTTGAAACTGGACTTGCAATGGAACTCCCAGCAGGGCATCCTGACCAGTCCCTATGGCATCGCTCCGGGCTACGTCAAGAGCGACGTCGTTTACATGAACGCTGTCGATGCCTATTCCCTGTTCCATCTCAGAGGCGAACTGACGCCGGACTACGTCTATAACATGTATTCCGTAAAAGGCAATAATACACCGACCGTCGTCATCTCGCCGGGAAGCGGGAATGATTGACGTTTGATGTTTGATGCGATGGTTTTTTAGCCCGTCAGGTATATGCAAGATGCTCGTGCACCGATTGGCGTGAACGGGCGCCCCACGTGGGCGCCCCTACGACAAACGATGAACGACCTACAATCAACGTAAAAAGAGGCTGTCTTAATGCGACAGCCTCTTTTTACGTTGACAAAAAATGACATATGTCATATACTATAACCAAGTTAATGACATATGTCGGAAAAAAGACGGGCTATGGAGACCCGTCAGGTTATTGCAGATTGGAGGAGAAATTGTTATGATGAGAATAGCAGTTACGTATGAAAATGGGAATGTGTTCCAGCACTTCGGTCATTCGTCGCAGTTCAAGATTTATGATGTCGAAGACGGGAATATCGTCAAGGCTGAAGTCGTCGATACGAACGGCCAGGGCCACGGCGCGTTAGTCGGATTCCTGCAGGCCCAGGAAGTCAATGCTGTCATTGCCGGCGGTATCGGCGGCGGAGCCAAACAGGGCCTGGCAGAAGCCTCTATCGACCTCTATGGCGGTGTCACGGGCAGTGCTGATGATGCCGTCAAAGAATTGCTCAACGGAACGCTGAAATTCAATCCTGACGTAGCTTGCAGCCACCACGACCACCAGCATGACCATGGTGAACACCACTGTGGTACACATGGCTGCGGGGGTCATCAGTAACCTTTGTCTATTCCCCGAAAGGAGACGATTCCCTTGAAGAATATTACTGCTTTTTATCTCAATGGCTGCCCCTATTGCAAGGGCGCTAAAGAAGCCGTGGCTGAACTGATCGAAGAAAATCCGGCATACCGCCAGGTAGCCGTCGACTGGTACGAAGAATCGGAACATCCCGAAGTCGTACAAGGCCATTCTTACTACTATGTCCCGTCCATGTTCATCGGTACGGAAAAGCTCTATGAAGCCCAGCCGGGTCAGTCTTATGACGCCATCAAGGCTCATGTCAAAGCAGCTCTGGATGCGGCTTTGAAGGCTTAATCATTTCCTAAGACGGCATGAACGGCATCTCGGCAACGGCGGACGGCTTCATCCATAGTAGGCTCGTCGATGGTGAGGGGCGGATTGAAGTAAATGACGTCGCCAATGGGGCGCAGGACCAGACCCAGGTCCATGGCTTTTCGGAAAATGTGCCAGCCAATCCGTTTTTCCGGATCAAAGGCGCGTTTACTCTTTTTATCTTCTACTAATTCAATCGCATTGATCAGGCCGATGTGGCGGATTTCGCCGACATGGCTATGGCTGCCGAGAGCAGCGTCTAACTTTTCATGAAGGTAGATGCTCTTTTCGGCAGCTTTTTTTAATATGTCGTCGCGCTTCATGATGTGCAAGACGGCCAGGGCGGCCCGGCAAGCCAGGGGATTGCCGGCATAGGTATGGCTGTGGACGAAGGCTTTATGCGTCTTGAAATCGTCGTAGAAGGCCTGGTAGATGGCCTCGGTCGTAATCGTCAGGGACATGGGCAGGTAGCCGCCGGTCAGGCCTTTTGATGTACAGAGGATGTCCGGACTGACGCCGGCGTGTTCGATGGCGAACATCTTGCCTGTCCGGCCGAAACCGGCGGCAACTTCGTCGTCGATGAGGAGGACGCCGTAGTCATCGCAGAGCCGGCGCAGGCGGCGCAGGTATTCCGGCGGGTAGATACGCATGCCCGCCGCGCCTTGCAGGATCGGTTCGACGATGAGGGCGGCCGTTTCTTTGCCGTAAGCGGCGAAGGCCTTCTCGGCGCCGACGAAACATTCACAGTCGCACGTTTCCCGCGTCCTTCCATAGGGACAGCGGTAGCAGTCGAGGCCATCGAAATGGATATTGTTCATCATCATGGGCTTGTAGATGCGGGCGTAGAGGTCCATGCTGCCGACGGACAGGGCGCCGATGGTCTCGCCGTGATACGACTCGGACAGGCACATGAAGCGCTGCCGTTCGGGATGACCGGACTGGTATTGGTATTGGAAAGCCATCTTCAGAGCACATTCGACGGATGAAGAGCCATTGTCGGTGAAGTTGAAATGTTTCAATCCTTCCGGCAGCAGGGGCAGGAGTTCCTGACAGAGCTCGATGGCCGGGCGGTGGGAAAAGTTGGCGAAAATGACGTGTTCCAATTTGTCGAGCTGGTCTTTGATGGCGGCGTTGATTTCATCGTTGCAGTGGCCGAGGAGATTGCACCACCAGGAACTGATGATATCGATGTATTCTTTCCCGTCTATGTCATAGAGATAACAGCCTTTGCCGTGGTCGATGACGACTGGCGGGAAGACTTCGGCATCCTTCATTTGTTGCGCAGGATGCCAGATGTATTTTAAATCGGCTTCAAGTAAACTCATGTAAATCCCCTTTCTTTATTGGTACAATGAAATGAGCGAGGCTGCATCGGCATGGAGCAACGTGTCATCCTCGGCGACGACGGCTAAGACCGGCTTTTGGCTCAGCTTTTCGATCATGCGGATATTATCTTTTTCCATGGGACTGCCCGTATAATGGTTGACGATGAAACCTTGGACGGGCAGTCCTTTTTCTTTCATATAAAAGGCGGTCAATACGGCGCCGTTGATCGTCCCCAAACCGGCCGGACAGACGATGAGCGAGGGCAGATGGAGCCAGGAGATGACATCTTCTAATTGGAAGAAGGCCTGGTCGTCATCGCGGAGGGGACAGATGATGCCGCCGCTGCCTTCGACCGTGACATACGGGTAGGCCGCTGTGACGCGCTGCCAATCCCGGAGGATGACGTCTTTTTCGATAGGTTTATGTTCCCAGCGGGCTGCCAGATGAGGCGAGACGGCGTGGTCGTAGAGATAAGACAAGAGCAGGTCCGGCGCTTCACCGATTCCCGCCGTAGCGTTTACATAGCCGGCATCGCTGGCCGCGACCGTCGGGGCGCCGCTGATAGCTGCCTTGTAATAGCCAATGTCGTAGCCATGCTGGCGCAAGGTCTTGATGAGCAGGGCTGTGACATAGGTCTTGCCGATGTCTGTCCCCGTTCCGGTGATGAATAATCCTTTACTCATAGTAAACGAACTCCTTTCTAAGCGGCTATGGTCCGTTGGACACGACGGGCCAGGAAAGCGGCGACGATACACAAGAAGATGTCGCCAGGGATGGGCAGGACGAAGCAGTAGACGAAGAGCGTCCAGAAACTGATTGGCGTGCCCAGGTACACGTTGTTGATCAAGGCCAAATAGACCATGCCGCAGGCGTAAACGATGACGAGGCCGGCGAAATCAGCGGCCAGCAGCCGGCGAAGGGAGGGGACCGGAACTTGGTGGGCAATATATCCCGTCAGGCCGGCGCCGCCGATGAAGCCGAGGAGATACCCGAAAGTCGGCTGGAAGATGTATGACGGGCCGCCGCCAGAGGTGAAAACCGGCAGGCCAATCAGGCCCAAGAAGACGTAGACCGCGACGGATGCGGCGCCGCGGCGGCTTCCCAGCAGCAGACCGGCTAGCGTCGTGAACAATAACTGCAGCGTGAAGGGACAGAAGGGAACGGGGATGCGGATGAAAGCCCCGATGGCGATGAGCGCTGTGAACAGGGCGAATAAGACGAGGTCACGTGTATCCCAGCGATGAGATGAGAGGGCAGAAGAAACCATGAAATCACTCCTTTGAGAAAATGTAAACCTATATCTACCCATAGATTAGTTTACGATAATCTGGATTATACCCGACAATTTGCTTATTGTCAATTTTGATAAAAATAAATAAGTTGACAATAAGCAAACAAAAAATCTCCCATTGACAAAGGAGATGGAAGTGATTAATCTATAAGTACAAAATATTTAGAAATTTATTTTGTACATAAAAGAAATGGAGGAATTGTTATGTCAAATGTTAATATTAACTGGTCGGCATTAGGCTTTGAATATCAGCCGATTGCAAAGCGTTATGTTGCCAATTATAAAGACGGCAAATGGGGCAAAGGAGAATTGACGGATGATCCGAATGTCGTCCTCAATGAATGTGCCGGCATTTTGCAGTACTGCCAGCAAGTCTTTGAAGGCCTGAAAGCGTACAAGACCAAAGACGGCCGTACCGTTACCTTCCGTCCGGACCAGAATGCAAAACGCTTGATGGACTCGGCAAAACGGCTTGAAATGCCGCCGGTTCCTGAAGATATGTTCATGGAAGCTGTCGACGAAGTCGTCCGTGCCAACAAGGATTATATTCCTCCCTTTGAAAGCGGCGGTGCTCTCTATCTGCGCCCGTATATCTTTGGGACCAACCCGGTCATCGGCGTTAAACCGGCTGACGAATATCAGTTCCGTCTCTTCGGCACACCGGTTGGCTCTTACTTCAAAAACGGTGTAAAACCGATTACGATTTGCATTTCTGACTTCGACCGTGCAGCTCCGCGTGGTACAGGCCATATCAAAGCCGGCTTGAACTACGCCATGAGCATGTATCCTTACATTTTAGCTCATCAGAACGGTTTCGATGAAAACATGTTCCTCGACCCGGCTACGCGCACGTACGTAGAAGAAACGGGCGGCGCTAACTTCCTCTTTGTCAAGAAAGACGGTACCTTGGTTACGCCAAAATCGGACTCCATCCTGCCTTCCATTACCCGCCGTTCCCTCATCACCATTGCAACGGATATGTTGGGCATGAAAGTCGAACATCGTCCGGTTAAATTCTCGGAAGTCAGCGAATTTGCTGAAGCCGGCCTTTGCGGCACAGCTGCCGTCATCTGCCCGGTAGGCAAAGTCGTCGACCACGGCAAAGAAGTCTGCCTCCCCAGCGGCATGGATGAAATGGGTCCTGTCCTGACGAAACTCTACAAGACCTTGCGTGGCATCCAGATGGGCGAAATCGAAGGCCCCGAAGGCTGGATTCACGAAGTAAAATAATTTATATTTCGTAGGGGCTCACACGTGGCGCCCCTACAGAAAAAAGGCTTGTCGCACATGCGACAAGCCTTTTTTTACAACACTCCCAAGCCTTCCAGCAATATCTTCAGGCCAATCAGGATGAGAACGATGCCGCCGATACATTCGGCCTTATTTTTATAGCGCGTCCCGAAGAGACTGCCGACTTTGACGCCAGCTGCCGAGAATAAGAAGGTCGTTATCCCAATGAGCGTGACCGAGGGGAGCAGATCGATGTCCATAAAGGCAAAGGTAACGCCGACGGCCAGGGCATCGATACTGGTGGCAATAGCCAGCATGAGCATGGTATAAGGCCGCATAGAGGCATCGCAGTGCTCTTGGTCTTCAAAGGATTCTTTGATCATGTTGAGGCCGATGGCGCCGAGCAGGATGAACGTGACCCAGTGGTCATAGGCGTCGATCATATCGGCAAAGAAACTGCCCAGACCGTAACCGATAGCCGGCATCAGGGCCTGGAAGATGCCGAACCACAGGCCGGCCAGGACCATATGGCGCCAGCTGATTTTACCGAGTGACAAGCCTTTGCAGATGGAAACGGCAAAAGCATCCATGGACAGGCCGACGGCCAATAATAGTAAATCGAGTGTATTCATCTTATTCTCCCCTCGCGATGTAAACAAATATACAATTTACTCATTATAAGAGATGCGGAAATTGATGTCAACAAAAAGATTGCCAAATCAAGGGATTGTGCTACAATACATTTTGTGACAAGAAAGGACGTGAAAATACATGAAGTATAAAAAGAGCCATCTCGTTGCGGCTCTCCTCAGTGCGTTTACTTTATTTTCCAGCCAGGCCCTGGCCATGTCAGTGGATAATCTGATGCAGATCGTCGCCAAGGACAGCGCCACGGGCAAGACGATTTCCTGGCAGTCGGACAGCAACCGTAATGACTACAGCGTAGAATACCGCCATAAGGACCAGGGGGATGTCCAGCTGGCTTATGTAACCGAAGGGAAACGGCCGCCCATTTACGACGCCGATAATCCCGCGCCCTATACGTACGGTGCGTATATGCAGAAATTGACGCCGGCGACGGAATATGAATACCGTATCGTCAATGCCGACGGCGCAACGGATTGGATCACGTTTTCGACGACCAAAGAAGATTTAAATCAATATAAAGTCCTTATTTTCGGTGATTCCCAGTCTACCGATTACAGCGTTTGGGGGCAGACGGCACAGATTGCCTGGCAGCAGAACGATGATGCGGCTTTCTTCATCAATATGGGGGACATTACCGACAACGGCCAGGCCTATTTCCAATGGCGTGACTGGTTTGAAAACGCCGATGTCCTGACCAGCCATATCCCCTTTGCGCCGGTCTTGGGGAATCACGAAGCCTACAGCATGGATTGGCAGTTTGCCGAACCGTATACCTATAAAGGCCTCTTTGCCGTACCGTATGGCGGCCCGAAGGACCAGAACCGCCTGGCCTACTCCTTCGATTATGGCGACGTCCACTACGTATCTCTCAACACGGATTACGAAGAATTGAACGGCTGGCGGCCGACGATGATGGAAGATGAAGCGGCCTGGCTCGATAAGGACTTGGCAGCTGCCCAGAAAGCGGGTAAACGAGTGGTCGTCCTCATGCATCGTCCGCCCTGGGATAGTCCTTACGATGGGCAACTCGATGTAAACGGGAAATACTTCATGCCCCTCTTCGATAAATATAACGTCCCCTTAGTGTTCACAGCGCATGAACATTGCTATGAACGGACGGTTCCCATCAAAAACGACCAGGCTGCAACGGAAGGAACTGTCTATATTGCCACCGGCCGCTCCGGGACGGAATCGTGGGATGGCTCCGTAAAGAAGCCGACAGATGTCGTCTATTACAATCCGACGGATATGCCGATGTACCTGACGCTCCAGGTCGAACCGGATGAATTTCGTGTCAGTGCTCTGAAGAATGATGGCACGCTGATCGACACCGTATCGGTTCCGGCCAAGGCACCTGTCGTCAAAACTACGGAAGCGGTGAAAGATACAGGAGCCGTACAATCTGGCCAGAAGCAGAAAAAAGATAAAAAAGCGGTCAAGAAATCGAAGAAACAGAAGGTAAACAAAAATAAATAGATGAGCCTTCTTCGTTTACGATGGAGTTGTTTTCTCGAGCAAATCCGTGTATAATAGACAATTAAAAGAAGTAAACTCAAGAGGAGCGAATTAAAATGAAAAAAATAGCAAGAAATATGATACTTTGTGCGCTCATGACCATGAGCCTGTCCGCTGTCTGCTTAGCCGAAGATACGACGGCAACGACGACGGCTGCTGAACCGCAGGCTACGGCTACGGTTACGGCAACGACCCAGGCGGCACCGGACCAGAATGTCGTCGACTGGCTCGACCCGGCTGCCGGCGAATGGTACAGCACCAAGGGCAACCTGGTCATGACCATCGAAGGCAACACCATCAACGGCTGTGCCGTTACGGACCCCAAGGATTGCACCTATGACTATCCGCGGACCGGGACCTTTACCATTCATGAACAGACTGGCGACCGGACCATCAAGATGGATCTCATGGGCCATAAATCCCATCAGTACCTCATCGTCGACAATAAAATGCCTCTGCGCCGTTCCCTCAATGCCGACCGCTATGAATCTATCGGCGGCGTATACCTGGGCATGACCGAAGCCGACTTAACTGCCGCTTATGGCCAGCCGAGCAGCACTGCAGAAGACCAGGGGACGGACCGCTGGATCTATGACAGCCATCATATGGATGCCTACCTCCAGGGCGGTATCGTCATCGGCATCCGCATTTACGATGGCAGCGATTTGAAATTCGATAAATCCGGCCTGACTGCCGGTGATACGACTGGCGCCTATGCCAAAGCTTATGAATTAGAAACGACACCGGAAGTGCCGACAGAAGCCAACGCCATTTCCAAGGCCTATAAACTGCCGCAAGGGGAATACCTGCGCTTCGGCCAGAATTTCGTCCAGCTTTCCATCTAAGCCGGTATCCGGAACTGCACATAGGAATGGGGCCTCGCATGCGAGCTGTTTTCATGCGACAGCCCCCTTTTCGTTGCATTATCCTTTGAAATAATGTAAACTAAAGGAAATATATTTATACGAGTTGCTGTTATGCTGGATGGCATGGTTAAGCCTTTTTTTGGTTAGAGAAATGGGCCAGGTAAATGCTGAAACAGATAGAGTAAATATAAGGAGAGAAAACACGTGATCACGACAAGAGACTTAATGGACCGTTATAATATCAAAACCCGCCAGGGCATTATCCAGTTCGTCAAGAAGCATCTGGATGAAATCAACCATGATGGCGAAGAACACGCTACCATGCAGAAGGGCGAATGGGCCTTCGACACCGAAGCCGTTCGCATCCTCGACCAGCTGCGCGGCCTCCACGACCAGGCGACGATTACCGAACTTGAAAGCGAAAAAGTATCCAATGCCCAGCAAGAATCGCACAACCTGCGTATTTTACTGCTCAAAGCCCAGCAGGACCTCAACACGGCCCAGCAGCAGGTCATCACGCTGCAGCAGAACCTCATTGCCAAACAGAACGAATTGTCCGAAGTCAAAGTCAAAGCTCTGGAAGCCCAGCAGAACAAAGACCAGGCCGACTCCCTGCAGAGCGAAGTCGACCGCTTGAAAAAAGAAGGCAGCCTCATCGAAGACGAACACAAACAACTCCAGGAAACATTGGCCACCGTCCAGGCCGAACGGGACAAACTGCGCCAGCAGCTGGCTGAAAAAGCCAACCATCATTGGTGGGAATTTTGGAAATAATCACATACTGAGAACAGGGACTATGGCATGGAATTTCTGAGAACATGCCATAGTCTTTTTTTAAGGCTCCCATGGTAGGGGAGCTGGCTGCCGAAGGCAGTCTGAGAGGTTCTTAAAAAGGAGTGATGCAGATGAACAGTAGCATTTTGATTCGGCAAGCCTGCGGAGATGATACAGGGGCTTTGGCTCTGATTTACGCCTATTACGTAAATCAGACGGCCATTACCTTCGAGTACACCGCGCCGGATGCTGTAGAAATGGAACGGCGGCGCCAAGAAATTTCGCAGCACTATCCCTATTTAGTGGCCGAATTAGATGGCCAGGTCGTCGGCTATGCCTATGCCCATGCATTCTATGGTCGTGAAGCGTACGCTTGGTCGGTCGAATCGAGCATTTACGTCGATGTAAACGAACGTAAACGTGGAATTGGCCGTAAGCTCTACGAAGCATTGGAAGAAGCGTTGAAATCTATGGGAATCCTAAACATCAATGCCTGCATTGCTATACCCCGCGATGAAGATGATCCTTATGTTACCTATGACAGCCTGAATTTCCATAAGCACCTGGGCTATATCCTGGCAGGTCAGCTTCACCACAGCGGCTACAAATTCGACCGCTGGTACGACATTGTCTGGATGGAAAAAATGCTTGGCCCCCATACCATTCATCCGAAATTCCCAGCAAAAAAATGAGGTCCTTACAACGAGTCACTGCTTTTTCCTCGGACTCAGATGCGGCTGCCAAAACGGACAGCTGTAGTTGGGCAGACCGCTGTGATATTCAACCACAGCCCATTCTGGCATAATGGTGAGCTTTTCTCGATGAGCGATTTCCCGGTTGTACAAAGAAATTGAAATCTGATACAATAAACTCAAGGAGGTGTGGCCGATGGATGAAGAGATGATGCAGGATGTAAAGGAGCAGCTGGTGGGCGCGTTGGACTATGATCAAGCAGCGAAAGGCGTTTTGTCACAGAAAATGGTGCTGGCTTATATCTTGAAACGGACGGTTCCCGAATTTGAATCGGCCAGCCTCGACGATATTGCCAATATCTACATCGAAGGGACGCCGGAAGTCAGTACGGTTCCGGTTTCTAATTGATTTCTTCACAAAAAGGAACCGAATTTACCAATAGCGACTACAATAAAATAAAGAAGGTCTATACCATCTGGATTTGCATGGAAGCCCCGCAGGGAAAAAGCGCTATCAACCGCTATCAGCTGAAAGAACAGCATTTGCTGCACCGCTATAAGGAACCTTGTCAGAATTATGACCTCATGGGCATCATCTTTGTCTATCTGGGAAACAGCAAAGTCAAAGACCGGCTGATAAACCTGCTTGATTTGATGTTCAAATCATCAAAGAACGCCAGTGAAAAGATTACGACCCTGCATAATGATTTTGGGATTGATTTGACACAAGAAGAAGAGGGGGATTTGGAAGTCATGTGCAACTTAGGAGAAGGAATCTACGAAGATGGCCTGATGAAAGGCAAACAAGAAGGATGGGAGAAAGGTAGAAAAGAAGGCAGAAAAGAAGGCAGAAGGGAAGGAAAATTGGAATTAGCTCTTGAAATGTTGAAGGATGGGATGGCCTTAGAAAAAGTAGCAAAGTACAGCAAATTATCACTTTCCATCATCAAGGAACTTGCTAAACAAAATAAATTGATTTAGGAATAATTACAAAACACCGCTACGGGGCAAGAAACCATTGGCGGTGTTTTTGTTGAAATTCCCTCGGATTCAGATGCGGCGTTCCGCCGCGACAAACTCAAATTGACAATGACGCTTCGGGAAACCCTCAGCGCATAGCGGGCCGCCCTTTGGCCGGCCCCTACGACGGCCCCGGATGGGGCCCTTTCCACGAGCCGAGGGTTTCCTGAGGCGATGTCGTCTATTTGAGTTTAACGCCGCGCAGTGGCATGGGGGATGTACACAGGATTCACGCGGGACGCCCTTTGGGCGTCCCCTACGAATGGCGGCCTTGCGGGGCGGTCAGGTCCCTTTTATATATATTCCCTCACACGTTTTACTAAACACGTATAATGCATAAAAACAAATTATTACAATCGAAAGGAAAAATTATGATTAGATGTAAAAAAATTGCAGTTATCCTGGCTGTTTTTTCGGCCATGGGTATGGTTGTTCAAGGTCAAGGAAATGGCGATAATATCGCTTTTTCTCAAGGTGGACGCACGCCTTTGCCGGCTTTGGCGCCGGCCGCTTATGAAGGGCATTTCTGGCGTGTCGATGCGGAAAATGATGCCTCTCTGCCTCGGAATTTCCGCACGTGTCAGTCACCTTTTCATAAGGTAGAACATAAATATGCATCGGAAGTCGATTCGTCTTATGTTCCATCGCGGAAAGGCCTGGATGATTTACGTATTTCCGGGTCTGGCCAGTTTTCGGCCCGCCAGTTCGACGCCCTGGTCCAGGCGTTGCGGAAAAAGACGAAAGGCCCCATTTATGATGTCGACTTGCGGCAGGAGTCGCATGGCTTCTTCGATGGTACGGCAGTTAGCTGGTATGGCCGCCACGATTGGGGCAATATCGGCAAATCTCCGACGGCCGCCTTGGCTGATGAACAGCAGCGCTTGCAGGCCGTTTTGGGAAAGGACGTCATCGTCTACGACCAGGGGAAAGGCGATTTGCCCATTCATCCTCGAGTCATAGCGGTCCGACGCGTCCAGACAGAACAGGAACTGGCAGACAGCAAAGGCATCCACTACGTCCGCCTGGCTAACACGGACCATCTTTGGCCGACGCCGGGCGAAATCGATGCCTTCTTAGCTTTCGTCCGCACCTTGCCGGATGACGCCTGGCTCCATTTCCATTGCGAAGCCGGAGCCGGCCGGACGACGGCTTACATGGTTATGTACGACATGATCAAAAATCCCGGCCTGCCCTATAAGGACATCGTCTACCGTCAGTATGAAATCGGCGGCAACTACACGCCGCACGACGTGGCCCATCCTAAACAGGGCGATTGGAAAGGACCGTATTATCATGAAAAACACGAAATGGTGTCTTTATTTTATCAGTATGTGCAAGACCAGGTGAGACAGGGAGGAAGTCAGTCGTGGTCGCAATGGCTGGAGAATAAAAGAATGAGAGTCAATAACCGTTGAGATAGAACTGCCATGAAAAACGATGGGCTGTGAATAAATAACCATAAATAAAATTTTTATGCAAAATTACCCTTTAAATTTTAAAAAATGGCGATTAAAAAATGAAGGGGAAATGGCTTTGTTGAGCCGATTTTTACGATGATAAAAGAGGGCAGCAAGCATTAAATTTTGACAAGTGCCGAAAAAAGTTGTATAATAATCGCAACAGGTGTGGTGCGGACGCAGGCAACACCTGCGAAAAGAGCAAAAAAACAGTACCTTTTTCAAGGCAGTAAAAGAGAGGAAACTAGGACAACTCGCCAATGAACCCTTGGAAAAAATACGTTTCGGCGCTCGCTAGTAACGGTGTAAGACTTTTTACGAAACTTATTTTTTATTGGAAAAGGGGTAATCCTCATGAAAACAAAAGTATTAGCAGCTCTCGCAGCAACTATGGCTGTTGGCGCAACTTGCGCTTTCGCAGCTAACCCGTTCGTCGACGTACCGTCTGACAGCTGGGCTTACAAATCCGTCGTAGAACTCGCTGACGCTGGCATCATCCAGGGTGTCGACGGCCAGTATTTCCAGGGCAACCGTAACATCACTCGTTATGAAGCTGCTGAAATGGTCGCAAAAGCTATGGCTCACATGGACAAAGCTTCTGTTGAACAGCGCGCCCTCATCAACAAACTCGCTGATGAATATGCTGACGAACTCAATAACCTCGGCGTTCGCGTAAGCGCTCTGGAAAACCGCGTCGGTAACGTTAAATTGACCGGTGACGCTCGTGTCCGTTACATCCATCAGGACAGCGATGACCAGGGCAAGGGTGAAGTTAAGAACGATAATTCTTGGTCTTACCGTGTCCGCGTTCGTGCTAATGCGCAGGTTAACGACCGCACGAAAGTCGTTTACGGCGTTAGCACTAACAATGTAAACTTCGCTGATAATAGCACAGCTAGCGATAGTAAGGACAATAACATCTTTACGGACCGTGCTTTTGTTGACTACAACTTCGGCGGCAACAACTGGGATTTGAAAGTTGGCCGTGATGAATATGATATGGGCGGTGGCCGTGCTTATGGCTTCCTCTATGGCGATACTTTCGATGGCGCTCAGTTGAAATATACCAACGATAAATTTGCTGCTACTGCTGGCTATGGTAAATTTAAAGAAGGTGTCATGGGTGGTGACAATGGTGCTTCGGCAGCTACAAAGACTGGCTATGGTGAATTAGAAGGCTTCTTCGGCGGTGGCCGTGCAGCTGGCTCTGCTGTAGGTGTTTACTACAATGACTTCAGTGGCAATAAGTCCTTCAATTTTGATGATGCTTGGGGAGCTTATGGTAGCTTGAACCTCGGCAAATGGAATGCTTTAGCTAACTACGAAAAATACAATAGTGAAAACAGCAAAGCAGATGATCCGGAAGTATGGGTTGGTAAGATTACTTACAATAAAGCTAACTTCGCTACGCCGAAGTCCTGGGATGCTTGGGTTGAATACCTCAATGCCGACAATGGTTTTGGTGATAAGACTCACGCATTCATTGGTTCTACACAGAGCTGGAGAAATGGTAACCTCTTGAACAACGTTAAATCTTGGGGTGTCGGTGCTGACTACACCTTCGCTAAGAACGCTCAGTTCCAGGTAATGCAGTCCTTCGCATCTGAAGCGAAAGAAGGCAACAACGATCCGGGCGAAGAAACACGTGCTCAGTTCGTATTCGTATTCTAATCTCTCCTTTACCGGAAGATTGCAAAAGGCCACTCAGAAATGGGTGGTCTTTTTTTTATATATATTCCTAATCGGCATAATACGTAAAACGTGGCTTGTTTCTGCCCTTTACAGGACTTTTTATCGTGATAAAAACTTACATAATTTTGACAAAACTTACAAAATAGAGTATAGTGGAAGGGAACTAGTATAGTGCTGTGCAGGTATACTAGTGAAAAGAGGTACGAAGAAATAGACAGTCTGAGGCAGTAAAAGAGAGGAAACTAGGACAACTCGCCAATGAACCCTCAGAAAATATGTTTCTGTCCCTCGCTTGTAACGGAGTAAGACTTTATAAGAAACTTATTTTTGGAAAAGGGGTAATACTCATGAAAACAAAAGTATTAGCAGCTCTCGCAGCAACCATGGCTGTTGGCGCAACGTGCGCTTTTGCAGCTAACCCGTTCGTCGACGTACCGTCCGACAGCTGGGCTTACAAATCCGTCGTAGAATTGGCTGATGCCGGCATCATCCAGGGTGTTGACGGCCAGTACTTCCAGGGCAACCGTAACATCACCCGTTATGAAGCCGCTGAAATGGTCGCCAAAGCTATGGCTCACATGGACAAAGCTTCTGTCGAACAGCGCGCCCTCATCAACAAACTGGCTGATGAATATGCTGACGAACTCAACAACCTCGGCGTTCGCGTAAGCGCTTTGGAAAACCGCGTTGGCAACGTTAAATTGACTGGTGACGCTCGTGTCCGTTATATCCACCAGAGCGAAGGCGACAAAGATAAAGCCGGCAAACCGGTCAATGCAGCTACGAAGAACGATGATTCCTGGTCCTACCGTGTCCGCGTCCGCGCTAATGCTCAGGTCAACGACCGCACGAAAGTTACTTATGGTATTAGCACTAATAGCATAAGCTTTGCTGACAATAGCAAGGCTAGCGATAGCGATAATAACAATATCTATACGGACTTGGCCAACGTTGATTACAACTTCGGCGGCAACAACTGGGACCTCCTCGTAGGTCGTTATGAATACGACATGGGCAATGGCCACGGCTATGGCTTCCTCTATGGCGATACCTTCGACGGCGCTCAGTTGCAGTATCACAACGACAAATTTGCTGCAACCGCTGGTTATGGTAAATTTAAAGAAGGCTCGATGGCTACGGATACCGATGGTGTCAAGACCGGCTACGGCGAATTAGATGGCTTCTTCGGCGGCGGTCGTGCAGCTGGTTCGGCAGTTGGTGTTTACTACAACGATTATACTGTTGCTGGTGGCAAGGATCGTACAGGTAGCTTTGGCTTTGATGATTCTTGGGGCGCTTATGCTAGTGCTAATTTCGGTAAATGGAATGCCCTGGCCAACTACGAAAAATACAATAGCACAGATAGCAAAGACAACGACCCGGAAGTCTGGGTTGGCCGCTTGACCTACGGTGCTGCTAACTTTGCTACGCCGAAATCCTGGGACGCTTGGGTTGAATACCTCAATGCTGACCAGGGCTTTGCTGATGCAAATGGCAACTTTGTTGGATCAACCTATGGCTGGAGAGAAGGCAGCCTCTTGAACAACGTTAAATCTTGGGGCGTCGGCGTTGACTACACCTTCGCTAAGAACGCTCAGTTCCAGGTCATGCAGTCCTTCGCAACCAGCGCCAAAGATGGCAATGCTGATCCGGGCGAAGAAACACGTGCTCAGTTCGTATTCGTATTCTAATCCTTCCTTTTGTAGGAAGATTACAAAAAGACCACTCAGAAATGGGTGGTCTTTTTTTGCACAAAACTGGAAAAGACGCAGATAGCCGCATAAACACATACGGCCCGTGGCCGTATTCGTAGGGGCCGTCCCGAAGGGCGGCCCGCTGTGATATTTGACCACAGCTCATTCGGAATGATGGTGTGCTTTTACGAACCACGAACCACGGCTTTTTTCGCGGACTCAGATGCGGCGTACCGCCGCGACAGACTCATGATTGTATTACGACCGAGTGTCATTCGTCATAAATTCCGGCTATACCCACGATTCACAATGGGACGCCTTAATCAGGACGTCCCCTACGATATCGCATACAGGCGATGGAAATGAATAGGGCTCGCAAAAAAAAATACGGCCATCGGCCTGGTGCGTAGGGGCCGTCCCGAAGGGCGGCCCGCCTGAAATGATGGTGTACACGCTATTCATGACGGGTGATGTGTGAAAAAAAGCCCCATATACCAGAATGGTCATACCCACGATTCACGGCGGGACGCCCTTTGGGCGTCCCCTACGATATCGCATACAGGCGATGGAAATGAATGCAGCCCACAAAAAAAATACGGCCATCGGCCTGGTGCGTAGGGGCCGTCCCGAAGGGCGGCCCGCCTGAAATGATGGTGTACACGCTATTCATGACAGGTGATGTGTGAAAAAAAGCCCCATATACCAGAATGGTCATACCCACGATTCACGGCGGGACGCCCTTTAGGCGTCCCCTACGGGTGCGGTCCGGTGGACCGCCCGCTAATGGCTTTTTTCTAAATGTTCTTTTACTGCAATTCGTATTTTTTGTTTTCCTGGTATATCATCATGAACAGCCGGTCATTTTCGTCGAACATGAGGGTCAGGTAATAGTCCGGGTATACGACGTCGGTCAAGAGGTATTCGTTACCGATGGCCTTGAGTTCATACATGAATTTGAAGGCTGGACGCAGCTTTTTCAGGGCGTCACTTTTTTTGTCGCCAATCTGCAGGCCGTAGAAAGAATGAGGGACTTTGTTATCAGAACTGATGATGAGGTCTTTTTTTTCTTGGCGACTGTAATACAGGTCCTGCCATACCGTTGCTGGCTTGGCTTGTTGTACGCCTTCTTCCTGGCCCAGTGCCAGGCCGGGAAGCCACAATAGGCCTAAGAGTCCGGCTGCGATAAGACGATTTTTTTTCATAAAGACACCTCCGCATTCAGCATAGGCCGGGCGGAGGTGTTTTGTCAAGGCAGGTGTCATCCATTTTGACAGCTATGCGTTTTGCAGCGATATTTTTCGGGAAGCTGGACGATGATGATGCCCAGGAGGATACAGATGGCTCCGGCTAATTGGACGGGCGTAAAGGTTTCGCTCAGGAAAATGACGCCCAGGACGGCGGCGATGAGCGGGTTCAGTGCTGTAAACAGGCCGGCTTTTTCGGCGCTGGTATACTTTTGGGCGACGGGCTGGAAGGTGAAGCCAAAGACGGAACAGATGAAGACCAGGGCCAGGATGGCACCCCACGTCGTCGTATCGGCAGGAACGGCCGGGCTTTCAAATAAGACCATGCCTACTGTACTGTACACGGCGAGGAATCCCATTTGCAAGATCCCCAGCAGCAATGGGTCGTACTGCCGGGCCAGGCGGGCGGTCAGGCAGATCCAAATGGCGTAGAAGACGGAACCGGTCAGGCAGATGATTTCTCCCGGTGCCAGATGGAAAACGGCGCCTTGCAGGGTAAGACAGGCGATGCCGATAAGGAGCAGGCTCGTAGCCGTCAGGACTTGCTTTCCCGGCCAATGGTGGCTGACGACGGCCATTAGGATCAGGACCCAGACGGCGGATGTATTTTCCAGGAAGGCCGCTGTCGACGAGGGAATTGTCGTCAGGCTGATGAGTTCACAGGCCATGCAGGCGAAGAGGAAGGTCCCTAAGAGGCCGGCAGCCTTCCATAGCTGGCGCGTCAACAGCGGGAGGCGGCGGTGAAAGAGCAGCAGCAGGATAAGTGTCGTCAGGGCGAAGCGGATTGCCAGTAATTCTAAAGGCGGTATCCCGTTCAGTCCGATTTTCGACAGGAGATAGGAAATGCTGCGGGAAGCGATGACGATGATGAGCAGTATTTCTGCATTTCTTTGTTTCATGAAAAAGTCCCTCCTTACTTTTTTCTTGCTTTTATGATACGATAAAAGTAGTATGGAGAGAATAGCAAAATAATATATATAGTTTTGATAAAAAGGCAAAGGTGATAGACATGAATACGGAAAAATGCAGGCTCTTGCTGCAAGTCATCCAGGCGGGCAGTTTTTCTTCAGCTGCCGAACGATTGGGATATACCCCGTCTGGCGTCATGCGGTCCATTGCATCGCTGGAAAAAGAAATCGGCTTTCCCCTGCTGGGGCGGACGGCACAAGGCATTTATCTGACCCGTGAAGGGCAGGCAGTGCTCCCTTATCTGCGCCGCCTCATCCGTGATGAAGATGCTTTGTTGCAGTACAGTGCCCAGATCCGGGGATTGACGGCCGGGGATATTTACATTGGCTCTTATTTCAGTGTAGCCGCCAACTGGCTGCCGCAGATTATACAGGCTTTCCAGCATGCCTATCCGGCAGTCCACGTCCACATCGAGGAATGCGCCAATAAAGTGATGTACGATGGATTGGAAGAAGGGCGCTTCGATTGTTGTATCACGACGTGGCGCCCTTTTTCCGGAGACTGGATTCCCTTATGTGAAGATGAAATGGTCATGTGGCTTCCGGAAAATCATCCCTTGGCACGAGCCGAGGTATACCCGTTGAAGCAGTTGTGTCATGAATCTTTTATTGAACCACTGCCGCAGCAGGATACGGATGTCGTCCGGATCCTCAAGGAAGAACATATTTCTTATGAAACGCGATATACGGCCATCGATAACTATACGACCTATCGCATGGTCGAAGCCGGCCTGGGTGTCAGTATGAACAATCGCCTCATGACGGCACAGTGGCAGGGCCGCGTGGCTATCCTTCCCATGGATCCGCCCCATACGATTACCATTGGCATTGCCATTCCCAGTCGGGATGGGGCATCACCGGCAGTCAAGAAATTCATCCATTACGTGCAACAGGGAATCAGTCAGATCCTTGAGCCGAAGGATTCTCACTAGGCGTTCCATGGCGTTTGGGCAGGATGAGGTTCAGGCTGATGGCGATTATCGAAGCGATGACGACGGGCGCTTTGCCGAAGATGGTCGTCACCCAGTCCGGGAAGAGATAAAGCGATTGCGGCGCGGCTGACAATCCCATACCCATGGCGACGGCCAGGCCGATGATGGACATGTTGCGCGGCGTTGCCCCATCGGACAGGGCCAGGCGTATACCGGTCATGGCGATGGATGCGAAGACGGAGACCGTAGCCCCGCCGAGGACAGCATAGGGGATGGTCGTCAAGAGACCGGAAAATTTAGGAACTATACCGGCGATGAGGATGATGATAGCCGCCAGGGCCAGCGTAGCCCGGTTGATGACCTTCGTCGTCGTGACGATGCCGACATTCTGGCCGAAGGTCGACGTCGGCAGGAAGCCAAAGAAAGCGCCGAGGATATTCGTCGCCCCCAGTCCCAAGATGGCACCGTGCAGTTCATCTGATGTGGGCTGACGGTTCATGGCTCCGGAAGTGGTGGCCGAGAAGTCACCGATAGCCTGGATGGAGTTGATGACGAAGAGCAGGGAAATGGCGATGCAGGCAGGCGGGTCAAATTCTAAGCCAAAGTGTAAGACTTGGGGCATTTCGAAATACCCGGCTGTCATGACGTTGTCGAATTGGACCATGCCCATGGCCAGGGCCAGAATATAGCCGGCTAGGATGCCGACGAGGATAGAAGCCAGGCGCAGCAGGCCTTTACCAAAGTTTGTGAAAAATGTCACAACAACGAGTGTAAACAAGGCGACGATCCAGTTCTTCCAGCTGCCGTAGGTCGGGCTGCCCACGCCGCCGGCCATGTAGTTGATGGCAATGGGATAAAGGGACAGGCCAATGGTAAAGACGACGGTCCCGGCTACGAGGGGCGGGAAAAAATGGCGAATACGGCGGATGGCTAAGCCGACTAAGATGGCGCAGCTTCCGCCGAATATCTGGGCGCCCAAAATGGCGGCTACACCGTACTCGCTGGCCAGGGTCTGCATGGTCGGTACGTAGGCGAAGCTGACGCCGAAAATGACTGGCAGACCGGCACCGAAATGGAGCCCTGTCCGGCGGCCAATAGGATAGAGTTGCAAGAAGGTGCCGATAGCCGCAGCAATCAGCGAAGCCTGGATGAGCAGAACCCGGTCGGGCTGGGACAGGCCGGCGGCACCGGCGACGATGATAGCCGGTGTGACGCAGCCGACAATCATGGCGACGACGTGCTGTAAGGCCAGGGGCAGGGCTTCAAAGAAATGAGGGATGCCATCCATGGAAAAGAGTGAGGCGCTCCGGCTGTTTGAAATAGGCATTTTTTCCACAATGATGCGCCTCCTTTAGGCTCGGTAAATGCGGGTCCCCGTTTTTCCGAGGATACCATCTTTGGCTTTCTGGAGCAGTGTTATCAGGGCTGTCCGGCCGGGACGGGATTCAGCGAATTTGACGGCGGACTGGACTTTGGGCAGCATCGAGCCGGGGGCAAATTCATTTTGTGCCATATATTGCCGGGCTTCGTCAGTGGTCATTTCCGACAGCCACTGTTCGTCCGGCTGACCAAAGTGGATGGCCACTTTTTCGACAGCTGTCAGGATGATGAGGTAATCGGCGTGGAGGTCTTCGGCCAGGCGTTCGCTGGCAAAATCCTTGTCGATGACGGCGCTGGCCCCTTTGAGGTGGTTGCCGTGACGCATGACGGGAATACCGCCGCCGCCACAGGCGATGACCAGCTGTCCCGATTCGACGAGGGTGTCGATGGCGCCGATTTCGATGATTTCCTGGGGCAGCGGCGAAGCGACGACGCGGCGCCAGCCCCGGCCGGCGTCTTCCTTGACGATGTAGCCGTATTCTTTGGCGGCGTATTCCGCCTGTTCTTTAGTCATGAAATGGCCAATCGGTTTCGACGGATTCTTGAAAGCCGGGTCTTCCGGATCGACGCGGACCTGGGTGACCATGGTGGCGACGGGAATGTCGAAGATGTCGCGGTTGTACATTTCTTCGCGCAGGGCATTTTGCAAGTCATAGCCGATGTAAGCCTGGCTCATGGCGACGCAGACCGACAACGGCGTGTTGGGCTGGTTCGGATCTTCCCGGCTCAGGGCAGCCATGGCGTGGTTGATCATGCCGACCTGCGGGCCGTTGCCGTGGGCGACGATGACTTCACAGCCTTCCTGGATGAGATCGACGATGGCCTTGGCTGTCGTCTTGACGGCCAGCATCTGTTCGTGCAGTGTATTTCCCAGGGCGTTGCCGCCGAGGGCGATGACGATACGTTTCTTTTTCTCGGTCATGATAATTCTCCTTTTATGTGTACAAAAGTTTTATAAATGATGAGTAAAACGCATGATAGGGGAATGAAAAAGGCACCGGTCCGGAGGACCGGCACCTTTGACGGTCAGGTTATTTCATTTTGCGCAGGATGCCGCGTTCTTCTAATGCTTTCAAGGTCTGAGCCGGATCCTGGCATTTGGCCAGCATGATCATGGCAGCGATGACATAGGGCTTGTAGCTGGCTTCCTTGTAGAGGGAATCGCGATAGCGGTCGAAGACAGAGGCTTCGACTTCGCCGTCTTCACAGCTGACGCCGTTGATGTCGGCCGGCAGGCAATGGAGGTACATGGCTTTGCCGTCTTTTGTGGTCTTCATCAATTCTTCCGTGCAGCACCAGTCTTTGTGCTGAGCGTTCTGAGCCAGCAGTTCCTGTTCCAGGGCATCGATGCCGGCCTGGTCGCCAGCGGCGTAGAGATTCGTCCGTTTTTCCATAGCCGCAAAGGGAGCCCAGCTCTTGGGATAGACGACGTCGGCGTCTTTGAAGGCGTCGGCCATGTCGTGGGTGATGCGGAAGGAGCCGCCCGATTTTTCGGCGTTCTTTTTGGCGACGTCGACGACGTCCGGCATGACTTCATAGCCTTCGGGATGAGCCAGGACGACGTCCATGCCCAGACGGGTCATGAGGCCGATGACGCCCTGCGGGACCGAGAGGGGTTTGCCATAGGACGGGGAGTAAGCCCAGGTCATGGCGATTTTCTTGCCTTTCAAGTTTTCCAGGCCGCCCATTTCATGGATGATATGGGCCGCGTCGGCCATACACTGGGTCGGATGGTCGATGTCGCACTGGAGGTTGACCAGAGTCGGCTTCTGTTCGAGGATGCCGTCTTTATAACCCTGGGTGACGGAGTCGACGACTTCTTTCTGGTACGTATGGCCCTTGCCGATGTACATATCGTCGCGGATGCCGATGACGTCGGCCATGAAGGAAATCATGTTGGCCGTTTCGCGGACCGTTTCGCCGTGAGCAATCTGGCTCTTCTTTTCGTCCAGGTCCTGGACCTGCAGGCCGAGGAGATTGCAGGCCGAGGCGAAGGAGAAGCGCGTACGCGTCGAATTGTCGCGGAAGATGGAAATGCCTAAGCCGCTTTCAAAGATTTTGGTGGAAATATTGTGTTCCCGCATGAAACGGAGGGCATCGGCCAGGACCCAGATGGCTGCCAGTTCGTCATCGGTCTTGTCCCAGGTGAGGAAAAAGTCGTTTTCATACATATCTTTGAAGTTGAGGGCGTTTAATTTATCGATGTAGTCCTGTAAGGTTTTCATAGGGCAGTCTCCTTTTAATCGTTATGGGATGTGATTATTTATCGGTGTATACAGAAGGCAGAGCGGCGTAGACGGCGGCACAGGTGACGAGGTCCTGTTTCCACGTCTTTTCGTTGGGAGCATGAGCCTGGGCTTCTGCGCCAGGGCCGAAGCCGATGACGGGGATGCCGTTGCGGCCCATGATGGAAACGCCGTTGGTCGAGAAGGTCCATTTATCCGTCAAGGGACGGACTTTGCGCATGGCTTCCGTTTCAGCGGCACCGATACGGCTGTCGCCGAAGAGGGACGTATAAGCTTCTTCCAGGGCCTTCGTGACTTTGTGGTCTTTCGGGATGACCCAGGTCGGGAAGTAACATTCGATGGGGTAGGTCAGGCCGGTGTAGCTCGGGCGGGCATATTCGTACATGCTGACTTTGACATCATCGCCGTATTTCTGGACACTCGGCAGGGCGCGGATTTCATCGAGGCAGCTCTGCCACGTTTCGCCAGCGGTCATGCGGCGGTCGAGGGATACGGCACAGGAGTCGGCGACGGCGCAGCGGCTCGGCGAGGTGTAGAAAATCTGGGAGCATGTGACGGTACCGCGGCCGAGGAAGTTGGCTTCTTCCCATTCGGAGTTGTATTTCTTGTCGAGCATCTTGACCAGGCCTTTGATTTCCGTTGTGTCGGCGGCGTCATTTTCATTGAGGGCCCGGACGTCCTGGAGGATGTCGGCCATCTTGTAAATGGCGTTGTCACCGCGTTCGGGGGCACTGCCGTGGCAGGAAACGCCCTGGACGTCGATGCGGATTTCCATACGGCCGCGCTGGCCGCGATAGATGCCGCCGTCTGTCGGTTCCGTAGAAACGACAAATTCCGGGCGGACCTTGTCTTCGTTGATGATATACTGCCAGCAAAGGCCGTCGCAGTCTTCTTCCTGGACCGTACCCGTAACCAGGACGGTGTACTTATCGGACAAGAGGCCCAGGTCTTTCATGATGCGGGCACCGTAGACGGCGGATACGATGCCGCCGAGCTGGTCCGACGTGCCGCGGCCGCCGATTTCCGTTTCCGATTCAAAGCCTTCATAGGGATCGAAGTTCCAGTTGGCTTTGTTGCCGATGCCGACGGTATCGATATGGGCGTCGAAGCCGATGAGGGTCTTGCCGGTGCCCATGTAGCCCAGGACGTTGCCCATGGGGTCGATTTCTACTTTATCGAAATCGAGTTTGCGCATTTCTTCGGCGATGCGGTCGATGTGTTCCTTTTCGCCGCAGCTTTCGCCGGGGAATTTGACGATGTCCCGGAGGAAGCGGGTCATATCCTGTTCATAGCCTTTAGCAGCCTCTTTGATTTTTTCGTACGGTACTGTCATGAAAATCACTCCTATATCTTAATATAATGTTTTTATTTATTTAATCCTCGCCAGACGATATTCTTATACCGTTCCGGATCCGTATCGCCTTCGGTCGAGAAGACCAGGACCTGGGAGCGGTCATCGAGACCGAGCTCAGCGCGTATATCTTTACATTCGTCGGATAACATGATCGTAGCCAGCGTGCCGAAGGGAACGGCACCGGATTCACCGGATACGATGGGCGCATCGCCTTTGAGGGGCGCTGCCAGCATCCGCATGCCGCGGACCGTGATGGGGTCATCGGCAGCTACGAAGGTCGTGACGTGATTCTTGAGGATGTCCCAGGAAATCGTATTCGGTTCGCCACAGGCCAGGCCGGCCATGATGGTATCCAGGTCGCCACCGACGATGCGGGGCTTGCCGTCACCCGCTGCGGCGCCTTTGTACAGGCAGGCTGCGGCCGATGCTTCGACGACGATGAATTTCGGCGGGTTGTCTTTGTAGAGATTGGCGAAGTAGCCGACGACGGCACCGGCCAGGGAACCGACACCGGCTTGGACGAAGATGTGCGTCGGCCGTTCGACGCCCTGCGCTTTCAGCTGTTCGCCAGCTTCCATGGCCATCGTACCGTAGCCCTGCATGATCCACGAAGGGATTTCTTCGTAGCCGTCCCAGGCCGTATCCTGGACCATGACGCCGTGCGGTGTGGCAGCGGCTTCTTTAGCCGCCTGGCGGACGCAGTCGTCATAGTTGAGGTCGAGGATGTCGACGTCGGCGCCGAGCTTCTTGATGTTTTCCAGCCGCGTCTGAGTCGTGCCTTTCGGCATGTGGACGACGGCTTTCTGGCCCAGCTTCTGAGCCGCCCAGGCGACGCCGCGGCCGTGGTTGCCATCGGTGGCCGTGAAGAAGGTGGCCTGGCCAAATTCCTGGCGGAGTTTATCCGAAGTCAGGACTTCATAAGGCAGGTCCGATACGTCGCGGTGCGTTTCCTTGGCGATGTATTTGGCCATGGAATAGGAACCGCCCAGGACTTTGAAGGCGTTGAGGCCGAAGCGGTACGATTCGTCTTTGACGAAAATCGAACCTAAGCCTAAATACCGGGCCATCTGTGTGAGCTGAGTCAAGGGCGTTTCACTGTATTGCGGGAAGCTCTGGTGGAATGTCCGGGCTTTAGAGATTTCATTGAGGGACATAATCGGTAAATTTTTATCGTCTGATTTGGGCAGATGGTTCATAGCCCATTTCATATCTTTCTTCATCATCCGTACCTCCTGAGATAAACTGAAAAAAATATTTTAGTAAATCTAAAAGTTTTTGTATACCTAGAGTATAACATGACCTTGCAGATTTGCAATAGGAGAAAGCTAAAAATTTGTTAGGCACCTACACTTTTTTTGCAAGGCATGAAAGGAAGCTGTTACATTTGGGCATAGGAAAAGGGCCGCCCTTTGGGCGGCCCCTACGATGCTAGCCACGAGCCACGAGCCACTAGCCACAAGCCACTAGCCACTAATCTCACTCTTCACTGCTGTCGATGTAGCTGTACAGGGTGTATTTGGAGATGCCGAAGTGTTTGGATATTTTGTCGCCGGCCTTGGTGATCAGCAAAGCCCCGCGGTCGTTGAGGAACTTGATGGCTTTGATCTTGTCTTCCCGGGTCATGAGAGGGACGGGCTTACCAACTTGTCGCGTCGATTCTTCGATGAGTTCGTTCAGGAGGTCCGTGACGTTCTGAGGAATCGGGCTGACCTGTTCTTCTTTGGAAGCGACGGAGATGAGCGGCTTGATGGCATTTTCAACCATCATCAATTCCGTAATGTCGTAGTTGATGGAGAAGATGCCGATGACTTTTTGATTTTCATTGCGGATATAGATGGTCGTCGATTTGAGGATGCGGCCGTCTTTAGTCTTGGTCAGGTAACTCGTATGGTCCTGGAGTTTGTCGGGCTCGCTGCGCAGGGCATCGAGGACGGCCATGGACGGGCCATCGCCGACTTTGCGGTTGGTGACGTGGCCGTTTTCAATGGCTACAATGGAATTTTCTTTGTAATTATCGCTCAGGTCATGGATGACGACTTCACAGTTCGGGCCGAATTGGTCAGCCAGGCCTTTGGCCAAATGGCGTAAGAAGTTCAGTACAACATCATCTAACATAGGGGCACCCCTCTCTTATAAAACAACGATTCTCTTAACTTGCGTACCGTCAAAACAGTTTATTAGCTCGCCTGCTAAAAAATTTTTAGGTACTGTTAATATATCATATTTTCGCGATAAATCAACGGTTTCAAGCCAAAAAAGGTATGTCGAAAAAACATCTTTCCCGTCGAGTTATAACAAAAAGATAATAAAAAATTTTTAGGCTAAAAAAAAATTGACAGGTCGGTCGGAAGAAGGTACTATTAAGATAGATACGGGAATGACAAAAATATCATGAACAAAACGCAAGAACTTATAACGGATTATGGTTTATACATATGTTAGAAGGAGGTAATTCATATGTTAATCGTCGGAAATGGACACGTTATCACGCGTGATGCCAAGAATCAATATGTTCCCGATGGCGCCGTAGCCATGGACGGGATGAAGATCTGCCGCGTCGGCCAGACCGCCGAAATACGCAGGGCTTTCCCCGATGCGGACTTCATCGATGCCAAAGGCGGCGTCATCATGCCGGCTTTCATCAATACCCATGAACACATTTACAGTGCCATGGCCCGGGGCCTGAATATCAACGGCTATGCGCCTAAGGGCTTCCTGGACATCCTCGACGGATTGTGGTGGAACATCGACCGCCACTTGACCAATGACCTGACCTACCTGAGCGCCATGGAAACGTATGTTGAATGTATCAAGAACGGCGTGACGACGGTCTTCGACCACCATGCCAGCTTTGGTGAAATCAAGGACAGCCTCTTTGCCATCGGCCAGGCCGCACAGGAACTGGGCGTCCGCTCTTGCCTCTGTTATGAAGTTTCTGACCGCGACGGCCAGGATAAAGCCCGGCAGGCCGTCCTGGAAAATGAAGCCTGGATCCGCCACTCCCAAGCCGATACGACGGACATGCTCGCCGGCATGATGGGTATGCATGCCCAGTTCACGATCAGCGACGAAACGATGGCCCTGGCAGCGGAACATAAACCGGATGGTGTGGGATATCATATCCACGTCGCCGAAGGCATCGAAGATTTGCAGGATTGCCTGAAAAAGCACGGCAAGCGCATCATCGACCGCCTCTATGACTGGAATATCCTGGGCCCGAAGACGCTGCTCGGCCACTGCATCCACGTCAATCCGCATGAAATGGACCTTATCAAGGAAACGGACACGATGGTCGTCCACAATCCGGAATCGAATATGGGCAATGCCTGCGGCTGCCCGCCGACGATGGACCTGGTACACCGCGGCATCCTGACCGGCCTGGGGACCGATGGCTATACGCACGACATGATCGAGTCCTATAAAGTCGCCAACATTCTCCACAAACATCACCTCTGCGACGCTACGGCCGCCTGGACGGAAGTCCCGCAGATGTTGTTCTATAACAATGCGGTCATTGCCAACCGCTATTTCAAAGCGCCCTTAGGCGTACTGGCTGAAGGGGCGGCAGCCGACGTCATCGTTATGGATTACATCGCGCCGACGCCGATGAATGAAGAAAATATCAACGGCCACATCTTGTTTGGCATGAACGGGCATGATGTCGTCACAACGATTGCCAACGGCAAAATACTCATGGAAAACCGCCAGCTCATCGGCGTCGACGAAGAAGCCCTGATGGCTAAGATCCGCGAAGGCGCTGCTACCCTGGCCGGACGCATTAATGGCTATTTATAAGGAGGAATCTATCATGAGTGATCGCATGACATCTATTCCCTTTGGAAAATTAATGAACTGGGTCCTGACAGAAGCGCCGACAGGGACGATTTTCGGCGTCCACCATCACGTACAAGCCGACCCGGAACGGACTTATCATATCTTTGACCGTCCTTTGGAAATGCCCTTTGGCCCGGCTGCCGGCCCGCACACCCAGCTGGCCCAGAATATCGCTGCCGGCTATGTGGCCGGTGCCCGTTTCTTCGAACTGAAGACGGTCCAGAAAATCGACGGTGAAGACCTGCCCGTCCCCAAGCCGTGCATCAAAGCCGACGATGAATGTTATAACGTCGAATGGTCGACGGAGCTGACCGTACCGAAGGCCCTGGAAGAATATATCAAGGCCTGGTTCCTGGTCCACGTCATGGCCGTCGAATACGGCTTAGGGAGTCCGGACGGGATGCAGTTCAATATGTCCGTCGGCTACGACCTGGCCGGTATCCAGACGGCGAAGATCGATTCGTTCATCGAAAATCTGAAAGATGCGTCCCATACGGCTGCCTTTGCCGACTGCAAGGCTTGGCTCCTGGCCCATCTGGACCGCTTCCAGAAGCTCCGCCGCGAAGACGTCGAAGCCATTCCGGCAGCTATCTGCAATTCTGTCACCGTCTCGACCATGCATGGCTGTCCGCCCGATGAAATCGAACGGATCGCCCGCTATTTACTGAAGGAAAAACACCTCAATACTTTCGTCAAATGCAATCCGACCTTACTGGGGTATGACTTCGTCCGCCACTGCATGGATGACCTTGGCTACGGCCATATGGTCTTTGACGACAGCCATTTCAAGGCCGACTTGCAGTATGAAGACGCCGTGCCCATGCTCAAGCGCCTACAGGAAGCCGGTCGGGCGGAAGACCTGGTATTTGGCGTAAAATTGACCAATACCTTCCCCGTCGACATTACGCGCCATGAATTGCCGGGGACGGAAATGTATATGTCCGGCAAGCCCCTGTTCTTCCTGGCCATGAACGTGGCCAAAAAACTGAGCGAAGCCTTTGGCGGGACCCTGCCGATTTCCTATAGCGGCGGTGCCGATGCCCACAATATCGGCGATATCGTCCAGACGGGTATCTGGCCGGTCACGGTGGCGACAACGCTGCTCAAACCGGGCGGCTATGAACGCTTTGCCCAGCTGGCACAGTGTTTTGAAGGAAAGATGGGTCAGTCGTTTACTCGTGTAAACGTCGATGCCCTGAATGCCTTATTGACCAAGGCGAAAGGCGATGCCCACTATACCCGCCTGGATCCCAAGACCCAGCAGCGCAAGAACGACCGGGCTCTGCCCATGATGGACTGCTTCATGGCTCCGTGCAGCCAGACCTGCCCCATCCATCAGGATATCCCGGCTTATATGGACCTCGTCGCAGCCGGGAAATATGACCAGGCGCTGCAGATCATCCTGGAAAAGAACCCCCTGCCCTTTACGACGGGGACCGTCTGCTACCATACCTGCATGAACAGCTGCACGCGCAATTTCTGCGATGACCCTGTCGAAATCCGGCGCAATAAACTGATTGCCGCTGAAAAAGGCTATGCCGATGTCATGACGGCCTTGCAGGCTGCGCCGTCTAATGGGAAGAAAGCCGCCGTCATCGGTGCCGGTCCTGCCGGCCTGTCGGCTGCATATTTCCTGGCCCGCGGCGGTTTCGATGTGACCGTCTTCGATAAGAACGATGAACCGGGCGGCCTGGTGCGGACCTTCTTATGTGAAAAGAAAGGCCAGATTTCGCCGGAAGCTATCGACCGCGATGTGGCCCTTATTGAAAAGATGGGCGTCCACCTCGTCGTCGGCAAGGCGATTGCCTCTCTCGATGAACTTCAGGGGTATGACGTCATCCTGGCAGCCTGCGGCGTCAAAGGGAAAATCGGTGATACTCCGGCCAGTGCCATCGACGGGCTGACGATCATCGGCGACGGCCATTACGGCAAGACTACGTCTGTCGTCGAATGTATCGCCGACGGCCAAAAGGCGGCGGAAGCCATTTTGGGACAGCTGACCAGTGTCGATACCCTGATTCCAGCCGATGTAAACGACGTTTACTCTCGCCGGGGCCTCCTGGAAGCGGCGCCGGAAACGGGTTGTGACGGCCGCTGCCTCCATTGCGACAGCGTCTGTGAAGCCTGTGTGGAAGTCTGCCCGAACCGGGCCAATGTGGCTATTGCCGTACCGGTCCATATGCAGGCCCAGATCCTCCATGTCGACTATATGTGCAATGAATGTGGCAACTGCCGGACTTTCTGTCCCTGGGGCGGTGCGCCGTATAAAGATAAATTCACCCTCTTTGCCAACGAAGAGGACCTGGAACACAGTGATAATCAGGGCTTTGTCGTCATCGACAAGGTCAGCGGCTTCTGCAAGGTCCGCCTGGATGGGGAAATCCGGTCGACGACCTTAGGGACGGCTGATGAAGCCATACCAGAAGATATCCGGACCTTTATGGAAACGGTCTGCCGCGATTACGGCTATTTGCTGATTGAATAGAGAAAGAAGGGGAAACCATGGATTACGTCATCAAAAACGGGACGGTCTGCCTGGAAGGGGAACATTTCCGGGCTGACGTCACCGTCAGGGAGGGAAAGATTCAGGCCCTGGGAAAGGCTGTCCACAATGGCCATGAAAAAGTCATCGACGCCGATGGCCTCTATGTCTGCCCTGGCGGCATCGATGCTCATACCCATATGGCCTTGCAGCAATCGCCGAAGTATCGCGCCTGTGATGACTTTTACAGCGGCGGCGTTGCGGCGGCCTGCGGCGGCACGACGACCATCCTGGACCATATGGCCTTTGGGCCGGCCGGCTGTTCCCTGCGCTATCCTTTTGAACAGTATAAAAAATTGGCGGCACCCTGTCCGGTCGACTATAGCTTCCATGGCGTCATCCAGCACGTCGATGATCAGGTCCTGCGAGAATTGGGCCAGCTCATCGACGAAGGGTTTCCCAGCTTCAAGGCCTATACGACGTATGGCTATCCTGTCGGTGAAAGAGAATTGATGCAGCTCCTGCCGGTCATCAAGAAGCATGGCGGACTGCTTACGGTCCATGCCGAAAGCGACGGTATTACCAACGCCCTGCGGGATTCCCTGGGGCCACAGGATTTGCAGCCTATCGGACAGGCCAGGACGCGGCCTAACGCAGCCGAAGCCTCAGCCGTTGCCAATGTCCTGGCAGCGGCCCGGGCTTGCGGCGATGCACCGGTCTATATCGTCCACACGTCGGCCCATGAGAGCCTGGACCAGATACGCCTGGCCCGGCGCCAGGGGCAGCGCCATATTTACAGTGAAACGTGTCCGCAATACTTAGTGTTGACAGAAGATAAATTCCGCCAGGGCGGCCCCCTGGAAGGCATCAAATATATGCTGGCACCGCCGCTGCGGAAAGAAGAAGACAACCGGGCCTTATGGCAGGCCCTGGCAGAGGGGACTGTACAGACGGTGGCGACGGACCACTGTCCCTTTACGATAGCTGAAAAACAGGAGAATGTCAGTGATTTCCGCCAGTGTCCCGGCGGTGTATCCGGCGTCGAAGAACGGATGCCCTTGTTGTTCAGCGAAGGCGTCCTGAAAGGGAGGCTGACCCTGGAACAGTTCGTCCAAGTCACCAGTGCCAATGTGGCGAAAATTTTTGGCCTGTACCCGCGCAAAGGGACGCTGCTGCCCGGCAGCGATGCCGACCTCGTCCTCATCGACCCGAAAGGGGAACGGACCTTTGCCAAAGAGAACCTGCACACGACCTGCGGCTATTCGCCATATGAAGGCATGACCGTCCGGGCAACGATCCGGCTGACTATGCTTCGCGGTGAAATCATTGCAAAAGACAACCAATTCTGTGGAAAACGCGGCTATGGAACCCTGTTGCATCGGCCCGCGATGAAAGATAATCTTGATCATTAGGAAGGTGGCATTATGAGTGAATTATGTAAACTATGGGTAAACAACCGTGAAATAGAGGCCGATGGGGACCGGAAACTCATCGACGTCCTGCGCAACGACCTGCGCCTGAAATCCGTCAAGGATGGCTGCAGTGAAGGGGCTTGCGGGACTTGTACCGTCGTCATCGACGGCAAGGCGACCAAGACCTGTGTCCAGAAGGTCAGCCGCATGACTGGTAAACACGTGTTGACTGTCGAAGGCCTGTCCCAGCGGGAAAAGGATGTCTTCGTCTATGCTTTTGGCGAAGCCGGCGCCGTCCAGTGCGGCTTCTGCATCCCCGGCATGGTCATGTGCGGCAAGGCCCTCATCGACGCCAACCCGGCGCCGTCGCGGCTGGAAATCGCCGCGGCTATCCGCAACAATATTTGTCGCTGTACGGGTTATAAGAAAATTATCGACGCCATCGCTATGGCTGCGGACTTGCTGCGCACAGGCCAGGCAATCCCGGTCCGCGGCGGCTACCGCGGTGTCGGCGATCCTTGCCAGCGCATCAATGTCAAAGCCAAGGTCCTGGGTATCGGCAAGTATACGGATGACCTGGATGCCGTCGATTTGCCCGGTATGTGTTATGGCAGTGCCGTCCGCAGCGCCTATCCGCTGGCTGTCGTCAAGGCTATCCATACAGAAAAGGCCAAGGCCCTGCCCGGTGTCGTCTGTGTCCTGACGGCCGATGACATCCCGGGTTCTGTCAAAGTCGGCCACTTGAAGACCGATTGGGATACGCTCATCCCTGTGGGCTCGACGACGCACTTCCTGGGCGACGCCATTGCCCTGGTGGCTGCGGAAACGCCGGAAATCCTGGAACAGGCCAAGAAACTCGTCGACATCGAATATGAAGAACTGCCGGCCCTGACCTGTGCCGCCGACGCTTTGAAAGAAGGGGCTCCGCTGGTCCATCCGTCGGCCGGTACGAATATCCTGGCCCATGAACACCTGGTCCGCGGCGATGCCGACGCTGTCATTGCGGCCTCGAAATATAAAGTGACGCATCACTTTGAGACGCCGTGGACGGAACACGCTTTCCTAGAACCAGAATGTGCCGTCGCCATGCCCTTTGATGACGGTGTCTTCATCTATTCGTCGGATCAGGGCATTTACGATACGCGCCGGGAAACGGCGCTTATGCTGGGCCTTCCAGAAGACAAAGTCATCGTCGAGAATTGTTTCGTCGGCGGCGGCTTCGGCGGCCGGGAAGATGTGACAGTCCAGCATTTGGCAGCCCTCGTCGCCTATGTATGTAAACGAATATGTAAAGTAAAGTTGACACGGCAGGAAAGCATCCTCATCCATCCCAAACGCCATCAGTTCAGTATGGACCTGACGACGGCGTGTGATGAAAAGGGGAAACTGACGGCCATGAAGCTCGTCGCCGTGACCGACAACGGGGCCTATGCTTCCTTGGGCGGGCCTGTCCTCCAGCGGGCTTGTACTCATGCCGCTGGGCCGTATAATTACCAGACCATCGATATCGACGGCAAAGCTGTTTATACCAACAATCCGCCAGCCGGGGCTTTCCGCGGCTTTGGCGTCACTCAGACTATTTTTGCGACGGAATTAAACTTAAATAAACTGGCGGAACTCGTCGGCATCGACCCCTGGGAAATCCGCTACCGCAATGCCATCCGTCCTGGCCAGGTTTTGCCCAATGGCCAGATTGCCGATCCGTCGACAGGCTTAGCCGAAACACTGGACGCCGTCAAAGATGTATATTATCACAGCGGTCCCTATGTCGGCATCGCCTGTGCCTTGAAGAACTCCGGCGTCGGCGTCGGCCTGCCCGACTATGGCCGCTGCCGCCTGGTCATCAAGGACGATATGGTCCACATCTATTCATCGGCTTCCTGTATCGGCCAAGGCGTTGGCACGGTCCTAGTCCAGATGGTATCCCAGGCAGCTGGCCTTCCCATTGAAGATATCAAATGGCACATGCCCAATACGGCGACGGCTCCCGATGCCGGTACGACATCAGGGTCGCGGCAGACGACACTGACCGGGGAAGCTGCCCGGCGGGCCGCCGTCCAGCTGCGGCGCGACCTCTTTGCCGCCAAGGGTCTGCCTTACGAAGAAACGAGTCATGCCAGTGATTACCTGGAAGGCGTAACGGTAGAAAAAGAATCGCCGGCGACGGCAGCCGTCCGCTTCAACCGGAGCGACCTGGATGTCCTCAACGGTCGGGAATACGTCGGCGAATACCTGGGCAAGACCGACAAGATGGGCGCTGACGTCCCCCATCCCGTATCGCATGTCGCCTACGGCTACGCCACCCATGTCTGCATCCTCAACGAAGACGGGACCATTCGCAAGATGGTCGCCGCTCACGACGTGGGCCGCGTCGTTAACCGTAAGAGCCTGGAAGGTCAGATTGAAGGTGGCACCATTATGGGTTGCGGCTATGCCTTGACGGAACAATATCCCCTGGACCACTGCAAACCGACGGCGAAATTTGGGACCTTGGGCTTGTTCCGGGCCGATAAAGCCCCGGATGTCGAAGCCATCGCCATCGAAAAAGAAGGCGTCGACGTAGCTTACGGCGCCATCGGCGTCGGTGAAATCACGTCCATCCCTACCGCTCCGGCCGTAGCCGGGGCCTACTACAAATGGAACGGCCAGTTCCAGACGACATTGCCCTTAGAAGGGACGCCGTATAGCCGGAAAAAGAAATGAAAGCTGTCTTTTGTATAAGCAGTTGTACTATAATAGAGATGTTTGATGTTTGATGTTTGATGTTTGATGTTTGATGTTTGATGTGGAAAGGTGGTCTTATGAGAGAGAAACTTGTCATTATCCGCGGCGCCGGGGATCTGGCGACGGGCGTGGCCCAGTCTTTGTATGAGGCTGGGTTCCGTCTGCTGTTGCTGGAAGTGGAGCGGCCGTCGGCTATCCGGCGTCAGGTAGCGCTCTGTGAAGCCGTCTATGATGGTACGGCTACTGTCGAGAATCTGACGTGCCGTTGCTGTCAGTCGCTGGCTGAGGTCCAGGCCGTGTGGGAGGCTGATGACATTCCCCTCATCGTGGATCCTTCGGGGACATCGATTGCGACTTTAAAGCCTTGGGCCGTCGTCGATGCCATCCTGGCTAAGAAGAATCTCGGAACGAGTCGTCAAATGGCTCCTCATACGGTTGCCTTAGGCCCAGGATTCACGGCTGGTGTCGATGTCGATGCCGTCATTGAAACGAAACGGGGCCATCAGCTGGGGCGCATCCTCTGGCAGGGAACGGCCATTGCCAATACGGGGATACCCGGATTGATTGCCGGCTACGGCAAGGAGCGCGTCATTCACAGTCCCCAAGCTGGTTTCGTGTACGGCCTGGTCCACATCGGCGACAAAGTAAAAAAAGGACAGCCTATGGCTATCCTGACAAAAGAAGCAATTCCTGTTGGGACTACGGTAACGGAGACGATGGGAATCGCTGTCCCGGCGTCGCTGACGGGGTTTGTCCGAGGTTTGATACGCAACGGTTATTACGTGCCCCAGGGCTTTAAGATGGCCGACATCGACCCGCGGGATGATGAACGGGATAATTGTTTCACTATTTCTGACAAAGCCCGCAGCCTCGGCGGCGCTGTCCTGACGGCACTGCTCTGGATGGGCAGGGAGGATTTTTGATGGATTTCAATAAGAAAGACTTGCATTTTTCGTCGTGTCGGGAATTACCCTATATCGACTATCATCAAGGTGCTGTGGAAAGGAAGCAGTCTATTGCCGTCGAAGTGATGACGCCGCTCTACCTTGACGGGCAGCGCATCAGTACCCTCGTGTCTTCGCCGGAAGATGTGGATATCCTGGCCGCCGGCTACTGCCTGGCTGAAGGGAAAGTCCCGGCTGGCCGTAAGCTGGTCCATGTCTGCCTGCACGATGAGGCTGCCTGGGTCACGACGGAAGCGGGAGCCTCATCGGTTCCCGAAAAGGCCCCCTTTGTGCCGATTACGGCGAACCGGCTCTGTTCTTATGGCGGCCTCCTGGATAGCTTGTCGACGGCCCATCATGCTTCGCACGGCGTCCACGAAGGGGCTTTGGTCCAGGGCGACGAGGTCCTCATCTATACGGAGGATATTGGCCGCCACAACGTCCTCGACCGCCTGCGGGGCTTCGTCGAGTTACAGCACATCGATGTCAGCCAGGCCGTCCTGGTCTTCAGTGGCCGCGTTCCTCAATCGGTCATCGAAAAGGTCCACGGCATGGGCGTTCGCTTCCTGGCATCGCGGGCCTTGCCGACGAGCCTGGGCGTGTCCCTGGCCAAGCAGTACGGGATTACCCTGGCCTGCGGCTTGCGGCCGGATTCATTTAAGGTTTTCGCCCATAAGGAACGAATCGTGATGTAGGATAAGGGGGGCGCTAGGGACTAGCTTGCGCAACGGGCTCGCCGCTGCATCGACGCCATTTCGGATTCAGATGGCGCTGCGCGCCTTTAGACTCAAATTGACAATGCCGCTTCGGGGGACCCTCAGCGCATAGCGGGCGACCCGCAGAATCGTGGGTATAGATTGGTCGGTACTGGTGTGGGTTTTCTGCGAATCCTGTGTATAGTCGGAAGTTATGACGAAGGACCTACGATTATTCCAGTAACAGCGCTTCTACCGTGGCGCCGGCCGTGAGGGTCGGCGTTCCTTTTTTTATGTATGCCAAGGCATTGGTATGGGCGAGGCCAAGCAGGGCGCTGGACGTCAAGGTCGTATTGGGCGTAAAGACGGGCTGACCCTGTTCGTAGGTCAGGAGACCTTGGACGAAGCGGTCGACAGGGTTCTGCTTGTGAATCGCGTCGCCCAGGCGGCAGGTAATTCGGGGAAATTCGCAGGCCCTTTCGCCATTGAGGCGGCGCAGGATGGGCACGGCCAATAGGTGGAAGGCGTTGAACGAGGCCGACGGATTGCCGGACAGGCCGAGAATGAGTGTCCTATGGCCATTATCGTCGATGACGCCGCCGTAAGAGGCCGAGCCGGGCCGCATGGTGATGCGGTTGTAAAGCTGGACGGCACCGAGGTCTTGGTAAATCTGGGGCATCGTGTCATAGAGACCGACGGAAACGCCGCCAGTGCTGACGATGAGGTCCTTGCCCTGAGCCAGGCGGCGGACGGCAGCTATTTCATCGGCCAGGTCATCCGGGCCGTCGGATACGTGATAGAAGGTGACGGCTGCGCCGTACTGTTCCAGTAAAGACCGGAAAAGATAGGCATTGGAGTTGTAAATCTGGCCGTCGTGCCGCACTTCTCCGGGCATGACCAGTTCCCTGCCGGAGGTCAGGAAGAGGACCTCTGGTTTGGCATAGACGGGAAGCCGGTCATTTCCCAGGCCCACGGCGACGGACAGGGCGCCGGCTGTGAGCTTGGTCCCAGCCGGGATGATGATGGCGCCGGGCTTACATTCTTCGCCTACAGGGATGATGTTGCTGCCGGGTTTTATGGTTTCTGTCACTTCTATACGGGTCCCGCGGCGATCGACGTATTCCTGGGGGATGACCGTATCGCAGTCGCCGGGGACGGCGCAGCCCGTCATGAGGCGTACAGCCTGTCCGGCGGCGACGGGGCCTTCGTAGACGATGCCGGCGCCGATAGTGGCCACGACTTCATAGGTGGTTCCTTCATGACTATGGATGGCGTAGCCGTCGAAAGGCGATTTGCGGTACGGCGGATAGGCATGGGCCGCCGTAATGTCCCGGGCTGTGATGCGGCCCAGGGCCTGGTCCGGTGTAACGTATTCGATTTTCGCTTTATAGGAAGGCAAGGCGCCGTCGAGACGGCGCCTTGCTTCGGTAATCGTAACGATTTCCATGGTTATGGCTTTCCTTTTTTCAATGCTTTTTCATAAGCTGCCTGCGTTTTGGCGGCTTCTTTTTGTGCCTTCAATTTAGCCCGCTGGGCGGCGACGACAGCCGGGTCGAAGAGACTCAGGGCTTCCGTCGGGCAGGCGGGGATGCAGGCCGGTTCTCCCGTTTCTGTGTTGGCGCAGAGGTCGCATTTATAAGCGACGATGCGGAAGGGGCGGCCTTTGGTGTCACCGTGGTAGATCTTGGTCATGTTGATGGCCTGGAAGGGGCAGGCACGGGAACATTTCCCGCAGCCCCGGCAGGCATCTTCGTCGATGACGACCGAGTCCGGCCCCAGGGAGATGCAATGGAAGGGGCAGGCTTCCATGCAGCGCGGCTTCGGGCATTGCTGGCACTGGACGGCTTTGGTGACCTTCGACGTGTAAACGACATGGACCCGCGGTGTGAAGTCGAAGCTCTTCGGCTTGAGGGCGAACAGGGCCTTGCCCGTATGGCTGGCCACACAGGCGGCCATGCAGGTCTTGCAGCCGATGCAGAGTTCCGGGTCTGTCTTGACGTGTTTAAACATCGTTTACACCTCCTTTACTTCAATGCCCATGCGGGCGCGGATGGCGGCGTATTGCGCTTTTACATCGCGTTCGGCCTGTTTCTGGTCGTCGATTTTTTCGACGCGGCAGGCACAGTATTTAAATTCCGGCGTATGGCTCTTCGGGTCCAGGGCTGCTGACGTCAGTTCATTGCAAGCGCCGATCCACCACTGGTAGGTCATATACGTAGCCCCCTTGGATACGCGGTCTGTTTCCTGGCAGCGGGTGATGGTATGGCCCCGCTTGGAGACGACGCGGACCAGGTCGCCGTTGGCGATGCCCAGTTCCTGGCAGTCTTCCGGGTTCATCTGGATGTAGCCCGGTTCATCGGCCAAATCGGCCAGGAGGCGGCAGTTGCCGGTCATGGTACGGACGGAGTAGTGGCCGACTTCGCGGACTGTCGACAGGGACAGGGGGTATTCGGGACTTTCCAGCTCTTTGGCCGGGGTCCAGGGATAGTAGTAGAAATGGCCTTTGCCGTCAGCCGTGGCGAACTGGGCGTCTTTATGGAGATACTGCGTCCCCGTGTCGTCCGGGCTGTCTTCCGTACAGGGCCACTGGACGCCGTGGTTCTCGACCATTTTTTCATAGCTGGCGCCGGCGAATTTCGGGCACAGGGAGCGCATTTCATCCCAAATCTGTTCGGTGTTGTCATAGTGCATGGGATAGCCCATGGCCGTTGCCATGAGGCAGAGGATTTCCCAGTCCGTCTTGCAGCCCGGCTGAGGTTCGATGAGCTTTCGGACACGCTGGAAGCGGCGGTCGCAGGCCGTGTATACGCCGTTGTGTTCGCCCCAGGCCGTGGCCGGGAAAACGACGTCGGCATATTCGCAGGTCTTGTTGAAGAAGATATCCTGGACGATGACCAGGTCGATGGCCGACAAGGTGCGGCGGATTTCCGGCAGGTCCGGGTCGGACTGGGCCGGGTCTTCGCCGATGATGTAATAGGCATGGATCCGTTTTTTCGGGTCCGGTTCGCGCAGGACTTTATCCGGTACGTAGGTCAAGGGCAGGCCGACATGGGCCGGCAGGGAGACGCCCCAGGCCCTTTCGAATTTATGGCGGATCGCGTCGTCGGTCACATCCTGATAGCCGGGATACTGGTTGGGCAGGACGCCCATATCGCAGGTTCCCTGGACGTTGTTCTGGCCGCGGACGGGGCCGACGCCGGTGGCGTAATGACCGTAGTTGCCGGTCATGAGGCTCAGGTTGGAGCAGGCGATGACACATTCGACGCCTTGTGAGAACTGGGTGATGCCCATGCCCCAGAGGGTCATGGTGTGCTTGGACGAGGCGAACAGGCGCGCAGCCCGGCGGATGTCGCCGGGGTCGAGATGGGTTGCCGCAGCGACGGCTTCCGGAGCGTATTTTTCCTGGGCCACTTCTTTGGCATAGTCGGCAAAGCCTGTCGTATGCTTTTCGATGAAATCGTGGTCGACCAGGTCTTCCGTGACGATGACATGGGCCATGGCGTTGAGGAAGAGCATGTTCGTGCCGCCCTTGATAGGCAGATAAATGGTGGCGATGCGCCCTGTTTCTGTTAGGCGCGGATCGACACAGATGATCTTGCAGCCCTTCTTCTTGGCCCGGACGATATGGCGGGCAACGAGGGGATGCGAGACCGGCGCGTTATAGCCGATATCGAAAATGACTTCTGCATCTTCGAGTTCGGGAACGCTGAAAGACATAGCACCTTCACCGACGGACTCACCGAGTCCGGTAACCGATGGAGCGTGTCAAATGCGGGCGCAGTGGTCGACATTGTTCGTGCCGACGACGGCGCGCATGAATTTCTGGGTAATATAGGCGGCCTCATTGCCGGGACCGCGGGCCGAACCGGCGCCCATGACGGCATCCGGGCCGTATTCCTTGATGATTGCCTTGAGGCGGGTCGCAGCGTATTCGATGGCTTCCTGCCAGGATACTTCGACGAGGGGCGTACCCTTGCCGTTTTTGCGGATCATCGGTTTACGGATCCGCTTAGTCAGGATCTGAGGGTCGTTCAGGTAGTCCCAGCCGTACAGCCCTTTCAGGCAGAGACGGCCTTCGTTGTTGACACCGCGCGGCGAGCCTTTGGCTTCGATGACCCGGTTCTCTTCCGTGTCGACCGTGCAGGTGATGACGCAGCCTGTGCCACAGTAGGGACAGACGGTGTCTATTTTTTTATAGGCACACATAGTAACACCTCACTTAAAAATAAACTGGAGATTTTTAGTATACCACGGATAAGATATACTTTACTAGTCTCAGTGTAGGACTTCTTTTGTGGAGGTGCAAGGAAGAAAAGAACAAAACGATTATATCGCCGACGAACGGTAGCCCGTGAGGAATAAGATGTCATCGACCAGTGTCCCGGTGTCGGCCTGGGTCACGTCAATCCGCGGGAATGGTCCGTGGCTGCGGCTTTCGACGAGGACCAGGTCGGCCAGCTGCTGCTGGGACAGGGCGAGGATATAGTCTTCTTTCGACAGGCCTTCGGGGACATCGGCCGGGCCGCAGAGACAGACCGAGACGGCGCCGGCTTTTTGGGCCCGGTCCGTGTCGGACCCAATCTTTTGGCGGGTGACGATATGGTGGGTGCTCTTGATATAGGCGACCTGGTAGCTGCGCCGCGTCAATTCAGCAATGGCTGCCGTGGCGGCTGTCGTCTTGCCGTCGCCGGAGTCCGGGGCTGTCAGGGTGACGACCGGGACTTGGCGGCAACTGTTGGCATCGCGCCCTTTGGCGGCTTCATAAGCTTCGGGCGTATTGATGTTGAGGTATAAGGCAGGCCGGAAGGATTCATCCACGTAGGCTGCCGGCACGGCCTGGTAGAGGCGGCGTAAGCGGTATTCGCCCTTTTGCAGATGGTCCGCGACGGCCGGCAGGAGCTGGCGGCTGTATAAGGCGGCCAAGGGCTGGTCCTGCTTGTTTTCGGTCCTGGGAATGACAGCCAGCAGGTCAGGCTGGTGCCGCAGTAACTTGACCAGGTCCGGGACGGGGGCAAAGTTGTAAAAGGGAAGGTCGACAGAGAGGACCAGGTAGAACTCGCTGGTACCACTGTGCAAAGCGGCTTCCAGGCCGCCTAAGGGGCCGCAGCCGGGATAACTGTCCGCGACGAGATGGACCGTGCGGACTAATTTCGCAGGCAGCTCATGCGGTGTATAAGGCCGATTGATGGCGATGATGCGTTCTGAAAAAGGATAGGCCTGGCTGCGCAGGAGCAGGTCTGTCAGCAAATCCGTGTCATGCCAGGGAAGGCCTGCCTTATCGCGGCCCATCCGGGTGCTGAGGCCGCCAGCCAGGACAATTAGGCCCAGTGACGGGGAACGACGTGTTTTTGACATCCTATCACATCCTTTACACATAATAAGTACATTATAACATGATGAGTACTGACGGATATACAATTACAAAAAAAGTATGGCCAGCTAACAAATTTTCATGTATAATAAGTTTAAGTACAATCGTTATTTTCAGATACGAATAACGCTTGAAGGAGGTGGGGTTATGGCCAAAGAGAAGCTGCACTGCAAGGTGACGCTGTGTCTCCTGGGGGATAAGCGGGCTTTTGGCCCCGGCGTGGCAGAACTGCTGGACGGTGTCCGCCGTCACGGTTCCCTGCAGGGGGCAGCCCGGGAAATGGCGATGTCGTACTCCAAGGCCTGGACGATCATGCGTAATGCCGAGGCCATCTGGGGATTTCCCCTCATCCGCCGTTATGTCGGCGGCAAAGACGGCGGCCGGTCGGTCCTGACTCGGCAGGCTGAGATCATCCTGGCCCGGTATGAACAGATGGATGAAGCCCTGCACGCCATGGCAGACCGTCAGTTCCAGCAGTGGTTCAATGACGATGAACTGCAGAAATTACAAACAATGGAAGGATAGATAGTTATGAAAATGATGAAAACCGAAGAGGCTGTCGGTCATGTCCTCTGTCACGATATTACCCAGATCATCCGCGGCGTCACCAAAGGCCCGGTCTTCCGCAAGGGCCATGTGATTACTAAGGAAGATATCCCGGTCCTGTTGTCTGTCGGAAAGGACCACGTCTACATCTGGGAAAAAGACGATACCTTGCTCCATGAAGATGAAGCCGCGGCCATCCTGCGCGATATCTGCCTGGGGACGAATATGCATGGCAGTGAGCCGAAAGAAGGGAAAATCGAACTCATCGCCGATTGCGACGGCGTCCTGACCATCCGGCGCGACGGGTTGAAAGCCGTCAATTCTTTGGGAGAAATGATGATTGCCACCCGCCATGGCGGCTTCCCGGTCCGTAAGGGCGATAAACTGGCCGGTACGCGCATCATTCCCCTGGTCATCAAGAAGGATAAGATGGCAGCGGCTAAGGAAGCGGCCGGTCCGGCACCGCTCCTGGACGTCCATCCCTTCGGTCAAAAAAAGGCCGGCGTCGTCACGACGGGTAATGAAGTCTTTCACGGCCGCATTGAAGATACGTTTACGCCGGTCATCGAAAGCAAGCTGGCTGAATACGGGGCCGTCATGGCCATGCACACGACCTTGGCCGATGACCCGGCGGCCATTACGGCGGCTATCCAGGATATGCTGGCTCAGGGCATGGATATGGTCTTTTGTACCGGTGGCATGAGCGTCGACCCCGATGACCAGACGCCGCTGGCCATCAAGAATACCGGTGCCTGCATGGTTTCCTACGGCGCTCCGGTCCTGCCGGGAGCCATGTTCCTCCTGGCTTATGCCGGCGACGGCCGCCCCATCGTCGGCCTGCCGGGCTGTGTCATGTACGCCAAGCGGACGATTTTCGACCTCGTCCTGCCGTCACTCATAGCCGACGTCCCGGTAACGGCAGAAGACCTGGCCGGTCTCGGTGAAGGCGGCCTGTGCCTGAATTGCCCCGTCTGTACCTTCCCGAATTGCGGTTTTGGAAAGTAGGTGGTCTGGTGAACAAGTTTACTCATATCGACAGTAAGGGTGATGCCGTCATGGTCGACGTCAGCGGCAAGGCGATAACGGCCCGGACGGCTGTGGCCTGCGGCCGTATCGCCATGAGCCGTGACTGTTATGAAGCCGTCAAAGCCGGCGCCATGAAAAAGGGCGACGTCCTCGGCGTGGCCCGCATTGCCGGTATCATGGGAGCTAAGCGGACGAGCGATCTTATTCCACTCTGCCATATCCTGAATTTGACTAAATGCGGCGTCGAATTTATGTTCTATGATGACACCTCGGAAATCGAAGGCCGGTGTACAGTCAAATGCGATGGCAAGACGGGCGTCGAAATGGAAGCCCTGACGGGTGTATCCGTGGCCTTGCTGACGGTCTACGATATGTGCAAGGCCGTCGATAAACGCATGTGTATCAAGGGTATCCACCTCGTCGAAAAAATCGGCGGCAAGAGCGGTCATTTCCAATATGATGGAGGGGAGCACCATGAAGGATAAGTGGGGGCGGACCATCGACTACCTGCGCTTGTCCCTGACGGACCGTTGCAATCTCCGCTGCCGTTACTGCATGCCCGAAGCCTTGGACAGTGTCGGCCATGACGCGGTCCTGCGCTATGAAGAAATGATGCTCATCTGCCGGGCGGCTCTGGCTTTGGGCATCGACCGTTTCAAGATTACTGGTGGTGAACCGCTGGTGCGGAAGGGGGCCGTATCTTTTATGCAGTCTCTTAAAGACATGGACGGTGTCCGTTCCGTCACCATGACGACAAATGGCCTTCTCTTATCGGCAGTGCTGCCCGATTTGGTACGCTTCGGCATTGATGGCATCAATGTCAGCATAGATACTCTCGATGCAAGCCAGTACGCTTGCTTAACAGGCGGCGGAAATTTGTCTGTCCTATTACAAGCTTTGAAAGAAGCCATATCTCAGCGTGTAAACATCAAAGTAAACGCCGTCTTGCTGGCGGAAACGCGGAATCAGATTTTGCCATTGGCGGAACTAGCCCGAACATATCCTATCGATGTGCGTTTCATCGAACTCATGCCCATCGGCTTCGGGACGACCTTGGACGGCATATCGGAAGCCGAAGCCTTGTCCCTTCTGGTCCGGGCCTATCCTGATTTGGCCGCGACGGGAGAACGGCGGGGCAATGGGCCGGCTTCGTATTACCAGAGCCGGTATCTGCAAGGCCGTATCGGCTTCATTGCCGCCAATACACATGGTTTCTGCTCGTCCTGTAACCGCCTGCGCCTGACGAGTACGGGCTTTTTGAAACCTTGTCTTTGCTATGACGACGGCGTCGATTTGCGGGCTATTGTCCGCAGCGGCCAACGTGAAAATCTTATTTTTCAGGAATTGCAGCGGGCCATAGCCGGCGCTATTTACGAAAAACCGGCGAAGCATTGTTTTGCTGAAAAGAATCATATTAGTGAACATAAAACGATGAATCAGATCGGAGGATAAAAAATGGGAAAAGTCCATGCTGTTTGTATCAGTACGATTCGCGGCATTGCCAAACAGGCTGTGCCAGAAGGTAAATTCGTAGTAAACTGGGGCATCGAAGGCGATGCGCATGCGGAACACTGGCACCGCCAGGTCAGCCTGCTCGGTTTGGAATGTATCGAAGCTTTTCGCCGCCGCGGCGGTAACGTGGAATTCGGTGCTTTTGGCGAAAATCTCGTCGTCGACGGCTTCCATTTTTCGTCCCTCCCTGTCGGGACACTGCTTCGCTGTGGGGATGTCCTCTTGGAAATCACTCAGATCGGCAAAGAATGTCATAATCACTGTGCCGTCTATGAAGCTGTCGGCGACTGCATCATGCCGAGAGAAGGCGTTTTTGCCCGCGTCCTCGAAGGCGGTATCATCCGCCCTGGCGACAGGATGGTCGAAGTGCAGCGAAAGGGGAAACGGCCTTATCAGGCTGCTGTCATCACCTTGTCGGATAAAGGCAGTAAAGGATTGCGGAAGGATACTAGCGGTCCCCTGATTGCCCAGCGGTTGGAACAGGCTGGTTTTGAAGTCATTGAACAGATTCTCCTGCCCGATGGCAAAGGGCCGCTAGAACAACAATTCTGTCGACTGGCCGACCAGCGCCAGGCCGACCTCATCTTGACGACAGGCGGTACGGGCTTTGGCCATCGCGACGTCACGCCCGAAGCGACGCTGGCCGTTGCCGACCGCCAGGCACCGGGCATTGCCGAAGCTATCCGGGCGGCTTCCATGAAGATTACGCCGCGGGCCATGTTGTCCCGGGCTGTCAGCGTCATCCGCAAGAAGACCCTGATCATCAACCTGCCCGGCAGCCCCAAGGCCTGCCAGGAATGTATGGATGTCTTCCTCGATACGATTCCTCATGGCCTCGATTTGCTGCGCGGTGAAGTCCGGGATTGCGGTCGCAAGTAAATATAGATAAACTAGTTTACTTTGCGTAAAGGAGATGCATGATGATGACGTGGAAAAAAGTAGTCACAGCGGTCTTGGCCGGGACCCTGGCCTTTGCCCTGGCCGGCTGCGGGCCGGATAAGAAGAGCGACAAGGCTGGCGGGAACGGCGATAAAGTCCATCTGACGGTCTTTGCGGCGGCCAGCATGACAGAAACGATGAACCAGATTGCTGACCAGTATCAGAAAGAACATCCGGATGTGGAAATTTCCTTTAACTTCGATTCGTCGGGGACATTGAAGACGCAGATCCAGAACGGCGCCGACTGCGACCTCTTCATCTCGGCAGCCCAGAAGCAGATGAACCAGCTCGACGCCTCGAAAGACGCCAATGCCAATCCGGACAAGCTGGACTTCGTCAAGGACGGCAGCCGCGTCGACCTCTTGGAAAATAAAGTCGTCCTGGTGACGCCAGAAGGCAATCCCAAGGGTATCCAGGATTTTGCCGATATGGCAGCGAAATTGAAGGACGGCTCTATCCGCCTGGTCATGGGTAACAGCGATGTCCCTGTCGGCCAGTATACACAGAAAATCTTGAAGTTCTACCATCTCGATGAACAGGACATCGCCCAGGCCGGCCACATCACGTATGGCTCGAATGTCAAAGAAGTGACGACCCAGGTCCGCGAGGGCAGTGCCGACTGCGGCGTCATCTATGCGACCGATGCTTTCAGTGCCAAATTGAAACCCGTCGACGAAGCGACGAAAGCCATGTGCGGCCAGGTCATTTATCCGGCGGCCGTCATGAAGAACAGCAAGCATCCGCAGGAAGCGCAGTCTTTCCTCGATTACCTCAAGGGCCAAGAAGCCATGACGGTTTTCCAGCGCGTCGGCTTCAGCCCCGTCGGCTAAGGATGGCTGCTTATGGACTGGTATCCTCTCTGGAACAGCCTGCGAATTGCCGCTATTTCCTGCGTCCTCGTCTTCTTTAGCGGTCTTGCCCTGGCATATTACGTCGCCCGCCTGCCGCGGGTCCTCAAGGGGCTCTTCGATGTCGTCCTGACGTTGCCCCTGGTCCTGCCGCCGACGGTCTGCGGCTGGCTGCTGCTCCTGGTCTTTGGCTTGAAGCACCCGGTCGGCATCTTTCTCAACGACGTGGGCATCCGCTTCGTCATGACCTGGTATGGCGGCGTCCTGGCGTCGGCTGTCGTCGCCTTTCCCCTCATGTACCGCACGGCCCGCGGGGCCTTTGAGAGTTTCGATGAAACCCTGGCCTGGAGCGGTAAGACCCTAGGCCTGTCGGATACGTTCATTTTCTGGCGCATCCGCCTGCCCTACTGCAAGCAGGGCATTATCGCCGGGACGGTCCTGGCCTTTGCCCGGGCTTTGGGTGAATACGGGGCGACGAGTATGCTCATCGGCTATATTCCCAAGAATACGGCGACTATTTCGACGACGGTCTACCAGTTATGGCGGACCAATGACGAGTACAGCGCCTTCATCTGGGTCCTGGTGAACCTCGCTATCAGTGCCGTCGTCCTGCTGACAGTCAATCTCTTTGAAAAGCGCAGCCGCGAAAGGAGACACCTGGCATGATCGAACTGGATATCCATAAACGCTGGGGGTCTTTTTCCCTCGACGTGCAGCTTCGCCATCAAGGTGGCATCCTCGGCCTTCTCGGCGCTTCGGGCTGCGGCAAGAGTAAGACCTTGCAGTGTATTGCCGGCATCGAAAGGCCTGATGCCGGGAAAATCGTCGTCGGGACGCGGACTTTTTTCGACAGCGAACGGCAGGTCAACGTCCCTGTCCCGCAGCGGCGCGTGGGCTATCTGTTTCAGCACTATGCCTTATTTCCCAATATGACCGTCGAAGAAAATATCCGCTGTGGTGTCCGTACGGCGTCGCCGAAAGGAGAAGCCCGCCAGCAGGTCCGGGATATGATGGAACGACTGCGGCTGACGGGACTGGAAAGGCAGAAACCGGCTGAGTTATCCGGCGGCCAGCAGCAGCGCGTCGCCCTGGCCCGCATCTTGGTCAATGAACCGGACATCCTGCTCCTGGATGAACCGTTCAGCGCCCTGGACAGTTATTTAAAAGAAAAAGTCATGACCGAACTCAAGGACTTATTACAGCAATTCCCGAAAGACGTCGTCCTGGTAACGCACAGCCGCGATGAGGCCTATCAGCTCTGTCAGGCCATTGCCGTCCTCGATGACGGCTGCGTATCAGCCTGTGCGCCGACGAAGGAGCTCTTTGCCGACCCCAAGTCTCGGGCGGCGGCGGTCCTGACGGGATGCAAGAACATCGCAGCAGCCCGCAAGGCTGGGGCGGATACGGTCTTTGTCCCGTCGTGGCAGGTGACCTTACAGACGGGACGGCCCGTTGGCGACGACCTCTGCGCTATCGGCATCCGCGGCCATGCTTTTCACGGCGGTGACGGCGAAAATGCCCGGCCCATCGTCGTGACTGAAGAAATCGAACAGCCCTTTGAATGGATCGTCAAGTTCCGCTATGCCGGTCAGACGGCGGGGGCACAGGCTCTCTGGTGGCGCTTTGCCAAACCGGAACGGCCGGCTGTCCTGCCGGATCGGTTATCTGTCAGGGGCGAAGATATTTTACTCTTATACAGGTGATATTTATGGAAACTTTATTTGACCGACTTTATCATGAATTACAGGCCGGCCAGCCGGCTGTCCTGCTGACCGTCGTCGCCAGCCAAGGGTCGACGCCGCGGGGCATCGGCAGCCATCAGGCCGTCTTTGCTGACGGGACGACGGCCGGTACCGTCGGCGGCGGCTATCAGGAATACTTGGCCATCCAGGCCGGGAAACAATGCCTGGCCCAGCAGCAATCGGCTTTCCGCCGCCTCATCCTCCATCCCAACGACGAAGAAGACATCAACGCGGCCTGCGGCGGCGAATTGACTGTGTTCTGCCAATATCTCGACCCGGCTGAACCGGGGCTGCTGGACCTGCTGTCAGTCATCCTTCAGGCCCTGCGCCAGCAGACGGCGTCGTGGCTGGCTCTCGATGTCAGCGATGAAAGGCAATGGGGCATGGCCCTGGTACGGGAAGGGGCTGTACAAGGCTGCGGCCAGATGGGCTCCTTGCAGGCTGTCGATGCCGCCTGGTGCCGGCAGAACGTAGCCGGCATGGCCGGCGACGGCCAGCGCCGCTGGTATAGTGAACCTCTGGCCTATCCGGGGCGGGTCTTCATCTTCGGCGGCGGGCACGTTTCCCAGGCCCTGGTCCCGGTCCTGGCCAGTATCGGCTTTTCCTGCACCGTCGTCGATGACCGGGCTGAATTTGCCGACCCGGCCTTATTCCCGCAAGCAGAAGCCGTCTATGAGGCCGATTATGAGGCCCTTCCGGCAGACCTGGGCGTGACGCCGGACGATTATGTTTGCATCATGACCCGCGGCCATGTCGGCGACTACGATGTCCAGCGCCAGATGCTGGCTATCAAGCCCTATTACCTCGGCGTCATCGGCAGCCGCCGTAAACTGGCCTTTGTCAAAGAAAAGCTCCTGGCCGACGGATTTACGGCCGCAGAAATCGACGCCTGCCACGCGCCGATCGGCCTGGCCATTTCGGCCGTGACACCGGCAGAAATCGCCATCAGTATCGCGGCGGAACTCATTGCCATCCGGGCCAAGCGGGAAGGCCGAGAAAAGAGCCGCTACCACAAGCCATGACGGCAGCGGTCTATACGTATATCGGGGCTGGCGGTAAGACCACGTCGATTTACAGCCGGGCCCGGCAGGAACAGGAGGCAGGCCGGCGCGTGGCTGTCGTGACGACGACCCATATGATGCGGCCGGACCGATGGTTTGTCCCGGCTGATTTGCCAGCAGGGTGGCAGGACCCGTGGCAGCGCGACGGCATCGTCGTCGTCGGGCAGGACGGAGCGGATGGGAAAATTACCTGGCCTGGAGACGACGTTTACTTTCGTTTATGCACGGCAGCTGACGTCGTCCTCGTCGAAGGGGACGGATCGCGGCGCCTGCCCCTGAAGGTCATGGGACCCCATGAGCCGGTCATTCCAGCCAATACCTGCGAAGTGCACTGCTTGGCCGGGCTGTCTGCCCTGGGCCGACCGGTCCGGGACGTCTGTTTCCGCTGGGAGCTCTTGAATCTGGATCCGGAAACGGTCGTGACCGAACGCCTCCTGGCCTATATCGTGGAAGCCGGCTGCCTGGCCCGTATCGGAGACTGGAAAGACAAGACGACCGTCGTCCTCAACCAGGCCGATGACGAGGCACTGTGCCAGGCAGGGAAGCGGATCTTGAAGAAGCTGTCCCGGCCGGGGAAACTGACGGCGTATCCAGCAGAAATGAGGGAATCGAAATGAAGATAGCATTGATCTTGATGGCGTCCGGCTTTGGCCGGCGCTTTGGCGGCCATAAATTAGAAATACTCGTTCATGGCCGCCCTTTATATACGTATGGAATGAAAAGTCTGTGTCAGGCGGCACAGGCTTTTTTGCCATGTTCCGGCATCGATTGCCAGGTGACCGTCGTGACAGCCCATGCGGCCATTGCCTCGGCCTGCCGGGATCAGGGCATCGACGTCGTGTGGAACGACCAGGCCGGTGAAGGCATGGCGGCATCGCTGCGCTGTGCTGTCGAAGCCTGTCATGACGCCGGCGCCTGGGCCTTTTTTCCAGCCGACCAACCCTTGCTGACGTCAGAGACGGTTACCGATTTTCTCCGGCAGTTCCTGGCCTCGGGTGCACCTTTGGGCTGTATGCATAACGGCGAACGCCGTTGCAGTCCCGCTATTTTCCGCCGTATTTATGGGCCGGAATTGCTTCGGTTGCACGGTGATACTGGCGGGCGCCAATTCCTGCGCAGTCCCCAGACCTGGGTTTATCGGCCAAAGAAGACGGATGAATTATTTGATATAGATTACCAGAAAGATTTAATCTTTTTAAATAAACAAGGATTAAAATAACTATGATTAAAGTGTATTAATATTATATTTTAGACGAACTTTTGAATTGAATATATTTTTGTTATTTTTAAATTTAAATATAAAAATATAATTAAATAACGATAAAAGCTTTACAAATTAAAATGAACGAGTATAATAAAAGGCAGTTGAACGATTGACCGGCAGATTATTCCGTCAATCCATAGGGGAGTCAACGATACTTTACAATCATAAGGGGAGAGGTTCTATGACGAAACACATCTTTAGAACCAAAAGTATCAGTGAGTTTATTTCGGAAACGAAACAAGACGGCGGTATGAACCGCGTCCTCGGTACTTTTGGCCTGACTATGCTCGGTATCGGCGCTATCGTCGGTACAGGCATCTTTGTCCTGACTGGCGTTGCCGCTGCCAACTATTCCGGTCCTGCACTCATCATTTCATTTATCATTGCAGCGTTGGCCTGCGGCTGTGCCGCCCTTTGTTATGCTGAATTTGCCGCCATGGTCCCAGTTGCCGGCAGTGCCTATACCTATGGGTATGTCGCTCTCGGTGAATTTTGGGCCTGGGTCATCGGCTGGGACCTGATACTAGAGTACGCCTTTGCTGTATCAGCCGTCGCCATTGGCTGGTCCGGGTATTTCAATAATATCCTGACCAATTTGGGCATCGTCCTGCCGAAAGCTTTGACACTGGCTCCGTATGACGGTGGTATCGTCAACTTGCCGGCTGTCCTCATCCTCTGTGTCATCGCCTTCATCAACATTCACGGCGTCCGCCAGAGTGCAACTGTCAACAACATCATCGTTGCCATCAAATTAGCTGTCGTCGCCTTGTTCCTGGCTTTAGGCTTCAGCCATGTCGATGCAGCCAACTGGGTTCCCTTCATGCCTTATGGCTGGTCGGGTGTCTTTGCCGGCGCATCCATCATCTTCTTCGCTTACATCGGTTTCGATGCTGTTTCTACGGCGGCTGAAGAAGTCAAGAATCCGCAGAAAGATTTGCCCCGCGGCATCATCTTGTCGCTCATCATCTGCACGGTCCTGTACATCGCCGTATCGGCTGTCCTCACCGGGATGGTTCCGTACCTCGAATTTAAGACGACAGCGGCTCCGGTTGCTTTCGCTCTCCAGGCCGTCGGCTATCATTGGGGCGCTGCAGCCATTTCCGTCGGCGCTATTTGCGGCCTCACTTCGGTCCTCCTGGTCATGAGTTTTGGCCAGAGCCGTGTCCTCTTCGTTATGTCCCGTGATGGATTGCTTCCGAAATTCTTCGGTCATGTCCATCCGAAATATAAGACTCCGGCCCGCAGCTCCCTGCTGGTCTGCGTCGTTACCGCCATTACGGCCGGCTTCCTGCCCATCAACATCGTCGCTGAAATGACCAATATCGGCACGCTCTGTGCCTTCATCATCGTTTCGGCTGCGGTCATCGTCCTTCGCAAGAAGAACCCGAATCAGGAACGCGCTTTCAAATGTCCGCTCGTTCCCTTGGTTCCGCTCCTGGCTATCGCCTTCTGCGGTGTTCTCATTTACATGCTGCCCCTGGTTACACAGATCCGCTTCGTCGTATGGCTCTTGTTAGGCCTGGCCATTTACTTCGGCTATGGCTATAACCACAGCATCATCTCCCAGGCTCGCCGCGGTCAGCTCGGCGCAGCTCCCGTCCCGGGCGCTGTTGCACCGGCTGAACAAGCTGCTCAGGAAGGCCATCCGGCGAATCATTAATCCGCTTTCCAATCCAATACCAATACAGAAAAAGGCTGTCACTCTGTGACAGCCTTTTTCGATGTTAAAAATGCCCCAAGCGGGGTTTTGTAGGGGACGTCCTGAAAGGCGTCCCGCTGTGATATTCGGCCATAGCCTTATTCTGGTATAATGGTAGGCTTTTGCGAGCCACGAACCACGAGCCACTGCTTTTCCTCGGACTCAGATGCCGCTACGCGGCGACAGACTCAAACTAACAACGACGCTTCGGGAAACCCTCAGCGCGTAGCGGGACGCCCTTTGGCCGTCCCCTACGGTATCGCATACAGGCGATGAAAAATTACGCGGCTATATGCCGCGGTCGTAGGGGCCGTCCCGGGCAGGGCGGCCCGCTGCGAGATTTGGCTATAGCCTATTCGAGTATAATGGCAGGCTTTTGCGAGCCACGAACAACAAGCCACGGTTTTTCCTCGGACTCAGATGCCGCTACGCGGCGACAGACTCAAACTAACAACGACGCTTCGGGAAGCCCCCCCAGCGCGTAGCGGGACGCCCTTTGGGCGTCCCCTACGGATGCGGCGTTCCGCGGCGACAGACTCAAACTGACAACGACGCTTCGGGAAGCCCTCAGCGCGTAGCGGGACGCCCTTTGGGCGTCCCCTACGGTATCGCAGCCAGGCGATGTGGATTTTCTTATCGTTTTCTCATTAATTTTCATGATTAAATATTTGTTTCTCATCGTTATTTCATATTCTCGTTTTATGATAAAAACAAAAAAGGATGTGATGTAATGCTGCCGAAGCGGAAACCTTTACGATTATCAACTTACGATTATACGAACAACGGTCTTTATTTTGTCACCATTTGTACCAAAGGCAAAGCTCATATATTAGGCCGGTTGGAAAATCAAAAAATAAAATTTACCTTGGCAGGCCATATCGTTAATCGCACGATATGCGACATGGGAAATCAATATGATGCTGTTTCCATCATTCAATATGTTATCATGCCGAATCATGTACACCTCGTCGTTGCCCTCCAAGGAAATAAAAATCGCAGTGACATGAGTTTGTCGCAATTCATCAACTTATTGAAAGGACGTATATCCCGGAAATATGGTTCCTCTTTATGGCAGCGTGGATTTTATGAACACGTAGTCCGCAATGAAGCCGATTTGTTCCGCATAATGGAATACATTGAAAATAATCCTTTGCAGTGGGAATTGGACGAAGAACGATGAAAGGACGCCGGTCGCAGGTCGCAAAAAAATATACGGCCAGCGGCCGCATGCGTAGGGGCCGTCCCGGGCAGGGCGGCCCGCTGCGAGATTCGGCCACACCTATCCGATTATGGTGGTATGTTTTTACGAGCCACGAACAACGAGCCACTGCTTTTCCTCGGACTCAGATGCCGCTACGCGGCGACAGACTCAAACTAACAACGACGCTTCGGGAAACCCTCAGCGCGTAGCGGGACGCCCTCCGGAATATCCTCCGGGACGTCCCCTACGAAATCGCATACAGGCGATGGGGATGAACGCGGACACAGGTCACAAAAAAATACACGGCCAACGGCCTTGTGCGTAGGGGCTGTCCCGATGGGGGCAGCCCGCTGCGAAATTCTGCCACAGCCTATTCTGGTATATATTGTAGGGACTCGCACGTGGCGAGCCCGCTAGAGATATTTGGCCATAACTTATCTGAGAATAATAGCAGGCTTTTACGAGCCACGAGCTAAGAACAACGAACCACGGCCTTTCCTCGGACTCAGATGCGGCGTTCCGCCGCGACAGGCTCAAATTAACAACGACGCTTCGGGAAACCCTCAGCGCGTAGCGGGACGCCCTCCGGAATATCCTCCGGGACGTCCCCTACGAAATCGCAGTCAGGCAATGGGAATGAACGCAGTCACAGGGCACAAAAAAAAACACGGCCTGTGGCCGTATGCGTAGGGGACGCCCAAAGGGCGGCCCGATGTGATGTTCGACCACAGCCTATCCGAGTATAATGGCAGGCTTTTACGAACCACGAACAACGAGCCACTATTTTTTCACGAGCCGAGGGTTACTCGAGGCGATGTCTTCAGTTTGAGTTTGACGCCGCGCAGCGGCATCTGAGTCTGAGGCGACCGGCGGGACCGTCAGGTCCCCGATTCGATGAACGATGAACGGCTTTTTTACCCATGTACTTGAGTGTCATTATCTTTTAATTACAAAAATGACCACTTGCGACAAAAAAACGTCATTTTAGGACAAGTTTGTCTTATCCCCTCGTTTTATATCGTATAATGCAAGTAGATAAGAAACCCATATAACGAATGTATGAAATGTAAAAATGTAAACCTAAAATAGAAAGGGATGAAGTTATTAAAACTGATGTTTTTATCAAACATTATTAAAGAACATGTGGAAGTATAACATTTAGCGAAACAATTTTATATCATATTAATTATATTATAAGTGAGAAAGACAATTGTCTATACAAATAAAAAATAATTAAAGCATTTTTACGGTAAAATATTCTGGAGCTGAAAAAAAGGAGGCGAACATTTATGAATAAGATTTACAAGGTAGTATGGAATACAGTTCGCAATTGTTACGTAGTCGGATCCGAACTGATTAGCTCGAAATCGGGCAGACATAGCGCATCGAATGGCAAGTCTTCGAGTTTGAAAGTTACTTTGACCGTACTAGCGCTCTGCGGGATGACGGCTTTAGGAAGCGGAGTGGTCCCGGCGTATGCGGCGGATGGCACGGGAGCTGTAACGGCAAAGAATCAATACGTCGCATTGAGGTTCTCTAGTCCTGATGATGGCGATTCAAGAGCTGAATACCAGAATGGTCAATGGCATACTACTTTTAATGGAAAAAACTACGATACGGTTGACAGTGGTATGAAGGATAAATATAATCAGCCTATTATCTATTGGGTCCGCAACGGCTATTCGCTGACCATAGTCGACGGCCAGCCTTATACGTCCTTGTCGGACAATGGCCGCCGGGCTGATGTCAGCTGGACAGATGATGCAAATGCCAAACCGTCGGATATCTTAGAAAGCGTTACTTCGACTCATGTCCAAACGAATGTGACGACCAATGTTGGCGAAACGTTGCAGCAAGTCAATGCTGGAACCTATGCTGGTGTGAGCAATTCTGATGGAACAGAGGTTAACGGCAAATGGAATTACATCGTCAAAGACTCCAGTTGGAAAGGCGTTGTCGACGCTTCGAATTATCGCAACGGGTATGCTGACTTAGTTTCTAGTGGCAAGCCTAGGGGCTTTGTCAGAACTACGGATGCTGGCTCTAAATTAGCTTGGAACGCTACCCTTAGCGCATATACGTATAATGGAAAAGTTGTCGATTATAGCAATATCTATGTCATTGATGGGGAAATCGGTGTCTTCATCAACGCTTCGGAATCAGAAGTCTATACAGGAACAGTCTTTGGTAAAAATAATGAAGTCTTGATGACTGTCAAGAAATCTGATGGCAGCTATTACAGCTATTGGGGCGCTGAAGTCAATGACGCTGGCGCTACGATGGATACCTATCGGGTAGCCGAATACCAGAAAGACCTCAACGTCTTGCGGGACAATGACTTTGCCCTCTATCATAACGATATTAAGTCCGTAGATATGAGCACGAACGATTCTTCGGCAACCATTTCCCTCATGCGTAATGGTGATGGTACGAGCAATCCTGCTGTCGATGGAACGTTGACCATTACTAATGGTGGCGGCACAGGTGGTAAGGACACCTATGTCCGTATTTCCAACACGACGAATGGACAAGAAGTTTCTAAGACCTTTACGACAGGCTCGAAAGTCAGCGCCATTGGGTCAACTGATGCTACAACAGGACTGACGATTAATGGTGTCGATTACACGATTAAACCGGATGTCAGCTGGACTGCCCAGGCTGGCGGTAAGGACGTCAATGCTGTCAATCAGAAAGTCAACTTTGTTGGAAGTGACCATATTACCGTTACCGGAACAGATGGTCAGATTAAATTTGAAGCTACTGGGTTGGCAGATACGGACCTCACCAATATCACGAACACGGCAGTAACAAAGATTCAAAACATCGCTAAAGGCGAAGATGTCCATATCAAAGCCGATACCTATACGGTAGGTAATGATGGTTCCGTTACCATGACCTACGTCGATGGCAATGGCAATACAATTGATGGCACGGCCAAGATTACGGGCATCGCCAAGTCGGATCTGTCGAATATCACCAATAAAGGAAATACCGTTATCAAGAATATTGCTAAAAATGCTGTGAAAGTTATTGGTGGGACGAACACGGCCGTTGAAACTTCGACGACAGATAATGGACCTGTGGAATACAAAGTCAATCTCAATAAAGATGTCAACTTGGGCGATACGATTCAGCTCAATGGCTCCGATGGCTCCATCAGTGCTAAATCGGGCGGCGCGAGGTTGTCTTTCAACAACAACGGCTTGACGGTTTCCCAGGCCAAGAATGGCGTGACTAATGAAACGAGAATCAATGGAGCTGAGATTACGGTCGACGGTGGTATCGGTAACCAGACAACTATCAAAGGTTCGATGGCTAGTATCGGCAGCGTCCTAGTCAACGGCGGTGGTGGAACAGCTACGATTAGTGGCCTGACCAATAAAACGACGAAGTACGCGGGTTTTGCAACATCTGGCCGGGCAGCAACGGAAGAACAGTTGAAAGAAGTCAACAGCAAAGCGACTGCAGCAAAGACGACGGTTACTAACGGCAAGAACATTACTGTCAACGAAGCGAAAGCAGATGATGGCAGCAGCACGTATACCGTAGGCTTGGCAAAAGATGTCGTTCTTGGCGACAATGCCATTAAGCTCAATGGCTCCGATGGCTCCATCAGTGCTAAATCGGGCGGCGCGAGGTTGTCTTTCAACAACAACGGCTTGACGGTTTCCCAGGCTAAGAATGGCTTGACTAATGAAACGAGAATCAATGGAGCTGAGATTACGGTCGACGGCGGTATCGGTAACCAGACAACGATTAAAGGCTCGACGGCCCGAATTGGTAATGTCTTGGTTAACGGTGGTAGCGGAACGGCTACGATTACTGGCTTGACCAATAAAACGACGGATTACACCGGCTTTGCAAACGGCAGTGGCCGGGCCGCAACGGAAGAACAGCTGAAAGAAGTCGACAGCAAAGCGGCAGCCGCAAAGACGACGGTCACTAACGGCAAGAATATCACTGTCGACGAAGCGAAAGCAGATGATGGCAGCAGCACGTATACCGTAGGCTTGGCAACAGATGTCGTTCTCGGCGACAATGCCATTAAGCTCAACGGTTCCGATGGTTCCATCAGTGCTAAATCGGGCGGAGCCCAGCTGGCTTTCAACAACAGCGGCTTGACGGTTTCGCAGGCTAAGAATGGCTTGACCAATGAAACGAGAATCGATGGAGCTACGATTACAGTCGATGGTGGTACGGGTAACCAGACGATCATCAACGGTTCGACGGCTCGTATCGGCAGTGTCTTGGTCAACGGTGGTAGCGGAACGGCTACGATTACTGGCTTGACCAATAAAACGACGGATTACACCGGTTTTGCAAACGGCAGTGGCCGGGCAGCTACGGAAGAACAGCTGAAGGAAGTTGCAGGCAAAGCTGGCGAAGCTATCGAAACGGCTGGCAAAGGCTGGAATCTGACGACTAACGGTAAAGAAGCTAGCAAGACCAACATCGCTCCGGACGGCACGGTAGACTTCTCCAGCAGCAATGACAATCTGATCATCAGCAATGCTGGCGCAAATCTCTCGTTCTCCCTCAGTGATAATCTCGACCTAACCAAGAATGAAGCTAATAAAGGCAGCGTCAAAGTCGGTAAAAATACGACATTGACAGATGGACTTCTCCAGGTCGGTAACTTGTCCCTGACGGCAAATGCTCTCACAATTGACGGTTCGACCTATATCAGTGCCAGTGGTATCAATGCCAATAAACATAAAATCACCAATGTCTTAGCTGGGAAAGATGATATGGATGCAGTCAACGTCGGTCAGCTCAAATCGGCTATCCGCGATTCGCAAGTTTCCATCAAGGCTGGTGATGGCATCAGTGTCGCTAAGACGGGTAACCAGTACACAATCAATGTTAATATTGAAGGCGTTACCAATAACCAAGGCAAAGTAACGGTTTCGACAGGTGACAGCACTTCGACAGAAAGTGGTTCCGAATCCGGTTCGTCGGGCGCTAAGAAGTTCAAAGTCATGGACCTCATGTATCGGGCAGAATCTAATGAAGTTGCTCCAGAAACGACAACAGATACCGGTAAACCTATGAAAATTGAAAGTATTCCGGAAGATATCAAGCTTGAAGCTGATGATAACCAGGCTGCCAGTGTCGTAAATGGTGAAACTATTAAGATTGCTGGTGATGGTACGAATATCTCGACGAAAGCTAACGTTACTGGAGCAGGCAGCATGGATACCATATCCGTTTCCCTGAAACCGGATATTCAAGTTGATAGTGTTACTATCAACAATGGTGGACCGACCATTAATAATACTGGTATCGACATGAATGGTAAGAGCATCACCAATGTTGAAAATATTACCGTCAACAATGGTCCGACCATCAATAGCAGCGGTATCGACATGAACAGCCAGAAGATCATCAACCTGGCTGAAGGAGATATCTCCGAAACGTCGACAGATGCCGTCAATGGCGGTCAGCTCTACAACACGAACCAGGCCGTCATTGCCAATGCGGAAAACATCAACAGCCTGAGCCATTCGCTCAACAAGCTGGACAGCCGCATCAACCGCGTCGGTGCTGGTGCAGCCGCGCTGGCAGCCCTCCACCCGCTCGACTTTGACCCGGACAACAAGTGGGACTTCGCAGCTGGTTACGGCAACTATGCTGGCGCTAATGCCGTCGCTATCGGTACCTACTATCGTCCGAACGAAAACACCATGTTCAGCATCGGTGGCAGCTTCGGCGGCGGTGAAAATATGATCAACGCCGGTGTCAGCTTCAAACTCGGCAGCGGTGGCAGCGGTATCACGACGTCCAAGACGGTCATGGCCAAGAAGATTAAAGAACAAGATGAACTCCTGAAAGCACAGGATGCTAAGATGAAAGAACAAGACGAAAAGATTGCTAAACTGGAAGCTCTCGTAGCCCAGCAAGGCGAAATGATTCAGCAGGCACTTGGCAAGAAATAGTGCCATCCAGAAGGCTTCGCGTGAAGGTTCCGGCCATCATGCGGGGCCTTTTGATGTTTGATGTTTGATGCGTGATGTTTGATGTGATAATGTGGATTTTGGGAGGCAGGCCGCAAAAAAACACGGCCAACGGCCTTGTGCGTAGTATGCGTAGGGGCCGACCTTTAACCTCTCAGACCGCCTTTGGCGGCCAGCTCCCCTATAAAGGGAGCCTTGTGAGTCCCGTTGTGAGATTTCATTACAGCCCATTCGAGTATAATGGCAGGCTTTTACGAGCCACGAATCACGAACCACGAGCCACTAATTTCTCTTTTGGTTGTAAATGCAACAGAAATATTCCTTTCTTTTTGTTATACTTTACGTGTACTCGATAAGAGCTGCGAATTTTGAATCACCCATTCATTTATATGTCCATAATATAGGAGGTTTTCCCCATGACAAAAGAAAAACAGATGTTTTGTTTCCAGTGTGAACAGACCGCTATGGGTACTGGCTGTACCGGTTGTGCCGGCGTTTGTGGCAAATCGGCTGTTGAAGCTGGCTTGCAGGATGTTTTGACCGGCGCTCTCGTCGGCTTGGCCCGTACCTGTCAGACTGCCGCTCCGACGGCTAAGACCTATCGTACCATCCTCGAAGGCATGTTCACGACCATTACCAACGTCAACTTCAATACGACGACGACCCAGGCTATGGTCGATAAAGTCCATGCTGAAGCCGCTGCTCTTTCGTCCACTCCCGCAGCTGACTACGACATGAACCAGATGTGGAACGCTGACGAAGATATCCGTTCCCTCAAATCGCTCATCCTCTTCGGCATGCGCGGCATGGCTGCTTATGCTTACCACGCTCTCATGCTCGGCAAATCGAGTGAAGAAGTCGATTCCTTCTTTGTCAAAGGCTTATCGGCTATCGGCGAAGACTGGGGCATGGATGAACTTCTCCCGATTGTCATGGAAACAGGCAAAGTCAACTTGACCTGCATGGCCCTCCTCGATGAAGCCAACACGACTACTTATGGTACACCGGTTCCGACGACGGTTCCTTTGACTGTTGAAAAAGGCCCGTTCATCGTCGTTACTGGCCACGACCTGAAAGATTTGGAACTCCTCCTTAAACAGACAGAAGGCAAAGGCATCAACATTTACACTCATGGTGAAATGCTCCCGGCCCATGCATATCCGGAATTGAAAAAATACAAACACCTCAAGGGCAACTTCGGCACGGCTTGGCAGAACCAGCAGAAAGAATTTGATGGCGTTCCCGGTGCTTTCCTGTTCACGACGAACTGCCTCATGCCGCCTCGCAAATCCTACATCGACCGCGTCTTCACGACGGAAGTCGTTTCCTTTGACGGCGTAACTCACATCGGCGAAGACAAAGACTTCACACCGGTCATCGAAAAAGCGCTGGAACTCGGCGGCTACAGCGAAGACCAGCACTTCACCGGCATCAACGGCGGCAGCACGGTAACGACAGGTTTCGGTCATGGTACCGTTCTCTCCGTAGCTGACAAAGTCATCGATGCTGTCAAAGCTGGCGCTATCAAACACTTCTTCCTCGTCGGCGGTTGCGACGGCGCTCGTCCGGGCCGTAACTACTACACGGAATTTGTTAAACAGACCCCGGCTGATACGGTTGTCCTCACCTTGGCTTGCGGCAAATACCGCTTCAATGACCTCGACCTCGGCACCATCGGCGGCTTGCCGCGCATCATGGATATGGGCCAGTGCAACGACGCTTACAGCGCTATCCAGGTAGCTGTCGCTTTGGCAAAAGCCTTCGATTGCGGCGTCAACGACCTGCCTTTGTCCATGGTTCTCTCCTGGTACGAACAGAAGGCTGTCTGCATCCTCTTGACCCTCCTCTCCTTGGGTATCAAGAACATCTACCTCGGACCAACACTGCCGGCCTTCGTCTCCAAGAATGTCCTCAACTACTTGGTAGAAAACTTCAACATCACTCCGACCAGCACGCCGGAAGCTGACCTCAAAAAGATTTTGGGATAAGAGGCCGTAGTTTATAGTTTGTAGAAGAGAGATTTAAACTCAAAAGAGGCTGTCCAATGCGACAGCCTCTTTTTTTTTCGCCTGTATGCGATTTCGTAGGGGACGTCCTGTCAAGGCGTCCAGCCTCTGCTGTCCGTTTTGGCGACCGTCTTGCGCCTTCCGTTGGTCGGCACCCGATGGGTCAAAAAGGCTTAGGACGGCCCCTACGGAGGCCCCGATTGGGGCGCTTTAGCGCCCTAACTACTTGCGGAATTGCCTATTCTACGGTAATATAAACGTATACTAATCTTATTATATGCAAATGGGAGGCTTTTACTATGGCAGACAATAAAACTTATGCTGTGTTCCAGACGAACCGCGGCGATTTTACGGTTGAACTTTTTGCGGACAAAGCTCCGATTACGGTCGAAAATTTTGTCAATTTGGCAAAATCCGGTTTTTATGATGGCACGATTTTCCATCGCATCATTGCCGATTTCATGATCCAAGGCGGCGACCCGACGGGTACGGGCTGCGGCGGCTCGAAGCAGACGATCCCTGATGAATTTGGTCCGGGCCTTGATTTCAGCGAACCCGGTATCCTGGCTATGGCCAATGCCGGCCCCAATACGGGCAGCTCTCAGTTCTTTGTGACTGTTGTCCCGACGCCGTGGCTCCAGAACCATCATTCGATTTTCGGCAAGGTCGTCAAAGATTACGATGTCGTCGAAGGTATCAGCAGAGTCAAAACGAATTTTGCAGATAAACCCCTGGAAGATGTCGTCTTGAACACGGTGAAAATCGTAACGGAAGCCTAAGTGCTTCATGTTGTATTATACGTATATGGTGCGCTGTGCCGACCAGTCTTTATATACGGGCTGGACGCTGGATGTAGCCAAACGGGTGGCAGCGCACAATGACGGCAGAGGGGCCAAGTATACCCGTTCCCGTCGCCCTGTGACCCTGGCCTGGTGCCAGGGTTTTCCTACAAAACACGAAGCGATGCATTGGGAATGGCAGATCAAGCAGTGGACGAGAAAGAAGAAGGAGAAGCTCTGCCGGGAACAGCTTTCCGTAACGGATGAGGAAGGATGATCGAAATGAAACTATGGAAAAAATGGCTGACGACAATCGTTGCCAGTTTATCCCTCTGTATCGCACCGGCAGCGATGGCTTCGGCCGCTTCGACGGCGCAGATCTTGCTTTACGGGGCCGCGACGATGGTCCTGGCAAAACAGCAGCTGCTCCAGATGGACAACAATAACCAGAAACAGATGCTGGCCAATACCCAGGCCAAGACGGGCGTCGTCAATAATGAAGCCTACAGCGACCGCCTGGAAAATATCCAGCGCAATCTCGTGGCGACGGGCCTGATTAAGCGCAATTACGATGTCTATGCCAATCCCTCGACGGATTTGAACGCCTTTGAAACGATCGGCGGCGTCATTTCCGTCAATAAGGGGATGCTCGATGCCCTCAATGATGACGAACTGGCCTTTACGCTGTGCCATGAAATGCAGCACGGTGAAAAACGCCATGCCATCAACGGCGTCCTCAAGAGTATCGGTATTTCGACCCTCGTCGACGTGTCCCTCGGCGGCAATGCCGATGTCCTGGACATCCTCTTGGGCAGTGTAGCCGTCAATTACATCGACAATGAATTTGTCACTATGGACCAGGAAAAACAGGCTGATGCGACGGGCTTCAATGTCTTCAAGAACACGGCATATAATGTCGGTGGCGCCGCTTCGTCCATGCAGTACGTCTATGAACAGTATGGCGAATTGTGGCAGGAAGGTTTCAAACGCATCATCAGCCCGAACAACCATCCGCAGATGTCGAGCCGTATCGAAAAGCTGGCCGGACGCATGAGCTTGTGGTCAGGCAACCACGTCCAGGTCGGCGGCAACACGGTATATGTCAACGCACAGCCTGTTGTTACGCCGGCCGTGTCCGGAACCTATTCGTCACGGCGTCGGGCTTTCCTGGTCGCCGGCAATCTGGCCCGGGCTACGCACGATGTCTACGGCGAAGCGACGAAAGACGATAAAGTCGTCACCGAAGCGATGAACAAGAAGCAGCCGTCGTGGAAGGTGTCGTCCCGCGGCGATGACGTCTACGTCAACGGCTTGCGCGTCATGACCTGTGCCGACGGCGATAACCAGCCGGTCATCGTCAAGAATATCCAGTCGGCCCTGGAAGCCAAACCGGCCATGCTGAACAAGAAGGAAATCCAGAAGCAGAATAAAGCCTGGACCCATAAGTATGGCTATAAGAAACAGAAGAAGGAGAAAAATGCGTAAACAAATAGCTTTTGTCACGGCCCTCATGGCCTTGACCCTGGGCGTCGGCATCCTCGCCGGTGCCCGCCAGTCGACGGACTCTCATGGCGTCGATGTGGCCCTGGAAGAAGCGCGGCAGCATGCGACGACTGATGGCGATGACGTGCCAGCCTTGCGGGAAAAACCGCAGGTCACTCTTCATTATCCGGCGACGGATCCGGCCGATGCCCATCCCATCCTGCGCTGGAGCCGTGTCGACGGGGCTGTCATGTATGACGTGCAGATATTGAAGAAGGAAGAAGAAAAGGACGCGGACGGGAAACCCAGTACGTCTTATGAACCGTTCATGGATGACCAGAAGGCCTATACGACAGGACTGGAACTGGATTTGCCCGATACTTTCCTGGGACAGGTCTTTTACTGGCGCGTCCGCGGCCTCGATTTGAAGGGGCGTCCCGTCAGTGAGTTCTCGGATGTCGAAGAAGTACATGTCGATATTTTCCAGCCTTTTACGGAAAAGCCGACGCCCTTGTCCTTTTTCAACCAGGGACCGGGACAGACCCTGCTCTACCCGGTCTACGACTGGATTGCCGTACCCGGGGCGGCCAAGTATGAGGTGGAAATCCTCAACGACCTGCCGGAAGACCCGAACGGCACGGCACCGTCAATCCATCGCATCGACAGTTATACGCCTCAGTATGCTCAGCAGTATGACCAGAAGGCCCGCATGGGCGACAAGCCGTTCTACTGGCGCGTCCTGGCCCTGGACGGGGCGGGGAATCCCATCGGCGGCTATTCCGATGCCCTGCCTTTCGAACTGGATCCGGCTGCCGAACAGGGCGTCGTCGCTATCTTCGGCGACAGTATCAGCCATGGCGGTGGCAGTATTTCTTATTCGCCGACGGACTGGGATTTCAGCTACGCTTCGTATCTCATGTTCCCGACGATCAACCTGGCTCAGAGCGGTGACACGAGCGCCATGGGCGTCGAACGCTTCGACCGCGATGTCCTGCCTTTCAAGCCCTCGTATGTCATCATCCTCATCGGCTCCAACAGCCTCCGGGCCGGCGTGCCGGCAGGCGAAGTCATTGCTGATTTACGGACGCTGAAGAAAAAATGCCTGAGCCACGGCATCAAACCGGTTTTCCTGACCATTCCGCCGCTTAACCCGCAGAACATCAAGGCCGCCTTCGACCAGGATACGGCCGATGACTGGCGCAGCGCCATTGCCGAAGTCAACGACTACATCGACACGCAGGTCCACATCGACATCACGCCGGGCATGGCTGACAGCCACGGCGAACTCAAGACCGAACTGGCTCTGGACGGCCTCCATCTCGACCCACCGGGCAAAAAAATGATGGCCGCCGCCATCAATAACGCCTGGGCCAGCATCACGGAATTACCCGATAGTGCCTGGGAGTGAGGGAAAGGGCTGACGCCCTTTCCAGTGGTTCGTGGTTCGTAAGCGGGCCGATAACCCTGTGGCGCCCCTACTTTTAAATTTAAAACCATCCACTAACCCCTAGCCACTAACAACTAACCACTAAAAAGACGCTGTCGCATTATGCGACAGCGTTTTTTTACACCTCCTCCAGCAAGCGCTTGGCTGTGAACTGGTCGGTGATGAGGACGTTGGCGTAGCCGCCTTTCAGGGCGGCGCGGATGCTGGCGATTTTGCCTTCGCCGCCGGAGAGGAGGATGCTGTATTCTTTGTTGCGCAGGTCATCCAGGGCGATGCCGACGGTGCGGTCATTCAATTCCTGGCTGGAGATGTTGCCGTCTTTGTCGAAGAAGCGGGAGCAGATGTCGCCGACGGCGTGGCTCTTGAGGTAGGCTTTTTCTTGGGTATCGGCATAGCCCAGGCGGAAGAATAGGGCGTTGTCGCGGACTGTACCGACGCTGAAGATGGCGATGTTGGCATTGCGCCCCAGTTCCAGGACGCGCTTGATGTGGCGGTCGCGGTAGACCATTTCCTTGACTTCTTTGGAGTCGAAGAGGACCGGCAGGGGCAGGTACTGGGCGATAGTTTCGTAGTTCTTGGCGAATTTTTCCAGGATTTCATTGGCGTAGGTTTCGCTCGTTGAAAGGGTGATGCCCCCTTCGAGCTGGACGATTTGGGCGCCCTTCAGGGGGTGGGGGATGAGCTGATGGGACAGGCTGTGGAGGGTTGTGCCCCAGCCGACGCCGATGATGTCGCCGTCCTGGATGATTTCATTGATATAGGCTGCGCCGCGCTGGCCGATATATTTCTTGACTTCTTCTTCATCTTCGATGGGTGCGTTGGCGATGCAGACCTGGCGCAGCCCGTAGGCCGAGGCCACTTTTTGGGCCAGCTGGCCCTGGTCTTCGATGGGGTCGAAGATTTCGATGCGCACGAAACCCATGTCCTTGGCGTACTGCAAGAGCCGGGAAACGGACGGTCGGGACAGCTGCAATTCCTTGGCGATATCGGCTTGGCTAAAGCCTGACTGATAATATAATTTGGCTGCGCTGATGGCTAGTTTATTCTTATTATGTTGCATACAAATCCATCCTTAAGATAAAATGGTAAATTTATATAATCCTCTGACGAAAAAGTAGTAGCGAATACAAATATATTCTTTTTCATTATCGCATTTTTGTTCAGGTAAATGCAAGGCAAAATGCAAAGCAATCTGCAAATATGACTTTTTATGTATACTATATTTTGCATAAAAATTATAGCCTTCACAACGACTATACGTAATGTGAAAATATGTTAATATTTTGTTGAAAAAATGTGCCGTCTGATGTATGATGAACCTACGGAAAATCCTCTATGCAGGTAGCGAAAGAAAATATCAGTGTCATTGACGAAAGGAGCAATTTTATTATGCAAGAGAAGCAGTATGTTATGGCCTTGGACGCCGGCACCACGAGTAATCGTGCTATTATTTTCGATAATGAATCGCATATCGTCAGCGTCAGCCAGAAGGAATTCACCCAGTATTTCCCGAAACCGGGCTGGGTCGAACACGATGCCAATGAAATTTTCCACAGCATGGTCGAAGTCATGCGCGAAGCCTTGGCACAGGCCAATATGACAGCCAGTGAAATCTCGGCCATCGGCATCACCAACCAGCGTGAAACGACAGTCGTCTGGGATAAGAACACGGGCGACCCCGTGTACAACGCCATCGTCTGGCAGTCCCGTCAGACCGCCCCGATTTGCGAAGACCTCAAGGCCCGCGGCCTGGTCGATGAATTCCGTGACAAGACGGGCTTGGTCATCGACGCTTATTTCTCGGGCACGAAAGTCAAATGGATCTTGGACAACGTCGAAGGCGCCCGGGAAAAAGCTGAAAAAGGCGACCTCCTCTTCGGGACCATCGACTGCTGGCTGGTCTGGAAACTGACAGGCGGCCAGGTCCACATCACAGACTACTCCAATGCGTCGCGTACACTTATGTTCAACATCAAAGAACTGAAGTGGGACGACCAGCTTCTTGAATATTTAACCGTTCCTAAATGCATGCTCCCGGAAGTACGCCCGTCCAGTGAAGTCTATGGCTGCACGGATCCGGCCATCCTCGGCGGTCCGGTCAACATCGCCGGTATCGCTGGTGACCAGCAGGCAGCCCTCTTCGGCCAGACCTGCTATGAACCGGGTATGGCTAAGAATACCTATGGTACAGGCTGCTTCATGCTCATGAATACGGGCACGACACCGATTCCTTCCAAGAACGGCCTGGTTACGACCATCGCCTGGGGCCTCGACGGCAAAGTCGAATATGCCCTGGAAGGTTCCATCTTCGTCGCCGGTTCGGCCATCCAGTGGCTCCGCGACGGCCTGCGCCTCATCGATACGGCTCCCGATTCGGAATGGGTCGCTAAACGCGTTCCCGATTCGGACGGCGTCTATGTCGTACCGGCTTTCGTCGGCCTCGGCGCTCCCTACTGGGATATGGATGCCCGCGGCTTGATCATCGGCATCACCCGCGGCACCAAGAAGTCACACATCGTCCGGGCTACCCTCGATTCTATGGCTTACCAGACGAAAGACGTCCTCGGCGCCATGGAAGCGGACTCGGGCATCAAACTGGCTGCCCTCAAAGTCGACGGCGGTGCCGTTGCCAACAACATGCTCATGCAGTTCCAGGCCGATATCCTCGGCGTTCCTGTCGACCGTCCTCAGGTCATCGAAACGACGGCTCTCGGTGCCGCTTATCTGGCTGGTCTGGCTGTCGGCGTCTGGGATTCTAAAGAAGAACTCGTATCGAGCTGGAAACTCCAGAACCGTTTTGAACCGACCATGGAACCGGAAAAAGCAGCAGGTTACTACAAAGGCTGGCGCAAAGCTGTCAAGCATGCAATGCACTGGCTCAGCGATGAAGACTAAGAGAGAGGTGCTAGCATCATGATGTTTGACAACTTATTAGGAGAGTTTCTCGGGACGATGGTCCTCATCGTCTTTGGGGCCGGCGTCTGCGCCTGCAACACGCTGACCAAATCGAAAGGCCAGAATGGCGGCTGGATCTGCATCACCGCAGCCTGGGGTTTTGCCGTAACCCTCGGCGTTTACACGGCAACGACCTTGGGCGCTCCGCAGGGCGACCTGAACCCGGCTGTTACCTTGGGCAAGACCCTGATCGGGATTTATTCGGTGCCTCAGTTCTTCGCTACGTCCATCGCTCAGATCCTGGGCGGTATCCTCGGCGCAGCTATTGTCTGGCTGGCATACCTGCCGCACTGGGCTGAAACGGAAGATAAATCGGCAAAACTCGGTATCTTCTGCACGGCTCCGGCTATCCGTAACTATCCGGCCAACTTCCTTTGCGAATTTATTGCGACGTTCTTCCTGATGTTCGTCATCTGGATGATCTTCTCCAATAAAGTCGGTGCAATGCCTGCTGGCCTTGGGCCGTACATCGTCGGTATCCTCATCTGGGCTCTGGGCATGAGTCTTGGCGGTCCTACCGGGTACGCCATGAACCCGGCTCGAGACCTGGGTCCCCGTATTGCCCATGCTATCCTGCCGATTGCCGGCAAAGGCGGCTCGGACTGGGCTTATGCCTGGATCCCTGTCTTGGCTCCGCTGGCTGGTGCCTTTGCTGCCTACGTCGTGGCGATGGCTTTGAATGTCTTCTAATCTATTTATATATGGTTTTAGGAAAGGGCTTGTCATTTTTCGGCAAGCCCTCTCCTTTACCTCGATTTACAAATTTGCTTATTTATTTTGAACATAATTTCATCGTTCATTAAAGGTAATATTTCTATATTTTCCCATGAAAAAATTGTATAAGTTGACAATGTGAAAATATGTAAAAATAGACTTGCAATTATTTTCACAAACTTATATAATAAGGGCATCAAAGATAGTGATACTTGGTATTTACAGAGAAAGAGGTTGTGAACATGACAAAACAAGCAGATGTCGTCGTAATTGGCGGCGGTATTACCGGCACAGCCATTTTGCACGAATTGGCGAAGTACAATCTTCGTGCAGTCCTGGTTGAACAGGAACCGGAACTGGCTGCCGGCACGACAAAGGCCAACAGTGCCATCCTTCACGCAGGTTTCGATGCGCCTACGGGCAGTATGAAAGCCCGCATGAACGTCGCAGGCAATGCGATGTATCATGATTTGAAAGACGAATTGGATCTGGACATCCGCTGGTCTGGCTCGTATGTAGCCGCTCTCGATGATGAACAGATGGCCGTCCTCCAAGAACTCCTCGAACGGGGCAATGCCAACGGCGTTCCGGGACTGAAAATCATCAGCGGCGATGAAATGCGCAAAGAAGAACCGAATGTCAGCAAAGACATCAAAGGCGCACTCTGGGCTCCAACTGCCGGTATCTGCTGGCCTTTCGGATTGGCCCTGGCCTTTGCGGAAAACGCTGTCATCAACGGTGCCGAAGTCATCCGTGAATGTCAGGTTACGGGTATCACCGTAGAAGATGGCGCTGTCAAAGCTGTCGAAACGGATAAGGGCACTATCGAAACGAAATACGTCATCAATGCCGCCGGTGTCCACGCCGACGAAATCAGCCGCCTCGCCGGGGATGATTCCTTCCAGATCCATCCGCGCCGTGGTGAATACATCCTCTTTGATAAGACGGCTCAGAAAGATCTGGTCTACTCGCCGATTTTCCCGACACCGACGAAAATGGGCAAAGGTATCCTGGTCTGTGCGACGACTCACGGCAACGTCTTCGTCGGCCCGAACGCCCAGGATATGCCGGACAGTGAAAAAGACGACACGGCTGTTACCATTCCGGGTATGGACGACATCCTGGACAAAGCCCGCCGCCTGGTTCCGAACATCCCCGTCGGCGCTACGATTACGGAATTTGCCGGCGTCCGCGCCGTATCCAGCACAGGTGACTTCATCCTCGGCCCGTCGGAAAAGACGAAAGGCCTCATCCAGGCTGCCGGCATCCAGTCGCCGGGCCTGACTTCAGCTCCGGCTATTGCCAAGTACCTCGTCGACGGCATCGTCGCTGAAACCGGTGCTGCGGCCAAGACCGATTACAAGAAAGGCCGTCCGGCTCAGCCCTGCTTCCGCATGATGGCTGAAGCAGATCAGAAAGCCCTCATCGCCAAGGATCCCCGCTATGGCCGCGTCATCTGCCGTTGCGAAACGATTACGGAAGGCGAAATCGTCGATGCTATCCATCGTCCCGTCGGCGCCCGCACCGTCGATGGTGTCAAACGCCGCACCCGTGCCGGCATGGGCCGCTGCCAGGGTGGCTTCTGCGGACCGCGTGTTACACAGATCTTGTCCCGTGAATTGAACATCCCCGTTACGGAAGTACGGAAAGAAATGCGTAATTCTTATATGTTCTATGATAAAGAAAGCGGAGGTAAAGCATAATGGGTGAACAACTTTATGATATTATCATCGTTGGCGGCGGCCCGGCAGGCTTATCCGCTGCCTACAGCGCTTGGCAGAATGGCGCTAAAAAAATCCTCGTCCTCGAACGTGACCGCGAAGCTGGCGGCATCCTCCAGCAGTGCATCCACAACGGCTTCGGCCTCCATCACTTCAAAGAAGAACTGACGGGCCCGGGCTATGCACAGCGCTGCTATGACTTGGTCAAAGATAAACCGGAAATCGAAATCCTCGTCGACACCATGGTCCTCAGCGTCAATTCCGACAAGACCGTTACGGCTGTCAGCCCGGCACACGGCTTGATGAAAGTCCAGGGCAAGACGATTATCCTTACCATGGGCTGTCGTGAACGGACGCGCGGTGCCATCCGCATCCCCGGCTACCGTCCGGCTGGCGTCTTCACGGCCGGCGCAGCACAGCGCATGGTCAACATGGAAGGCTATCTGCCGGGCAAGAAAATCGTCATCCTCGGCAGTGGCGACATCGGCCTCATCATGGCCCGCCGTATGACCCTCGAAGGCTGCAAAGTCCAGGCTGTCCTGGAAATCTGCCCCTTCTCGAACGGCTTGACCCGTAATATGGTACAATGTCTGTATGACTATGATATTCCTTTATATCTGTCCCACACCATTACGGCCATCCACGGCAAAGACCGGGTCAATGGCATTACGGCAGCCAAAGTCGACGACCATATGAAACCGATTCCGGGCACGGAATTCGATATCGACTGCGATACGCTGCTCTTGTCTGTCGGCCTGATCCCGGAAAATGAATTGTCCCGCGGCTTAGGGCTGGCTATGCATCCGCTCACCAATGGTCCTATCGTCGACCAGCATCGTGAAACGAGCATCCCTGGCATCTTCGCAGCCGGTAACGTCGTCCATGTCCATGACCTGGTAGACTTCGTATCGGAAGAAGCTGAAATCGCCGGCAAATATGCGGCCCTCAAGGCTCAGGAACAGCTGCCGGAAAACGTAGCTGACGTAAAAGTCGAAGCTATCGACGAAGTCCGCACCTGCGTTCCCCAGCATGTCCGCGCTACGGCAGACGGCGAAACGATCCGTTTGTTCATGCGTGTCCGCAAACCGATGAAGAAAGTCCGCCTTACGGTCAAGAGCGGTGACGATACGCTGCTGACGAAAGTCCTCCCCGTCGCCAAACCGAGTGAAATGATCGCCGTCAACGTACCGGCTGAAAAAGCCAAAGGCCATCATGCGGATTGGACCGTTTCCGTAAAGGAGGAAGCATAACATGAGTGTAGAAACGAAACAACTGAACTGCATCAACTGCCCGCTGGGCTGCTTGCTTACGGTTACCCTGGAAGACGGTAAAATTACCAGCGTTACCGGCAATACGTGCCCGCGCGGTGAAAAATATGCCCATCAGGAACTGACGGACCCGCAGCGCATGCTGACCTCGACGGTCCGCATCGAAGGCGGCGAACTGCCGCTCCTGCCGGTCGTATCCAAGACGACCCTGCCGAAAGGCAAGATCCTCGACTGTGCCGAAGCATTGCGCAGCGTCGAAGTCAAAGCCCCGGTCCATACAGGCGACGTCATCGTCAAAGATATCCTGGGTCTCGGCGTAGATATCGTGGCCAGCCGCGATATGGGCAAAGAATAATAGGTACCAATATATTCCCTCTTACATATACCGAAAAGGAGGCTGCCTTATAGCAGCCTCCTTTTCGAGTTTGTAGTATAATGTTTGCAGTACGAAGTAGTATTTGCTTGATTTATCGCTTCGTTGCTAAAATAATCAGCACTATATCGAATGGGCTATGGTAAAATCTCACAGTGGGCCGCCCTCTGGGACGGCCCCTACGCAGCTAACTGCTAACTGCTAAAAAAGGACATGTCGCATGGCGGCATGTCCTTTTTTTGGTATTGGTTGGAAAATGGTTTGTTTATTTTGTTTTCTGCTGGATGAAGCCCGGCGTCGTGAGGTAACGGTCGCCGTTATCCGGCAGGAAGGCTACGATGGTCTTGCCGGCGTTTTCCGGACGTTTTGCGACTTCCGAAGCGGCATAGAGGGCAGCCCCGCCGGAGATACCGATGAGGAGGCCTTCGGATTCGGTGAATTTCTGAGCTGTTTCATAAGCCTGTTCTGTCGTGACCGTGAAGACTTCGTCGTAAATCTTGGTGTCCAAGGTTTCCGGTACGAAGTTGGCGCCGATGCCCTGGAGTTTATGCGGGCCGGCATGGCCTTCGGAGAGGAGCGGCGAATCTTTCGGTTCGATAGCGATGATCTGGACAGACGGTTTCTTTTCTTTGAGGTACTGGCCGACGCCGGAGAGGGTACCGCCTGTGCCGACACCGGCTAAGAAGATGTCGACAGCGCCGTCTGTATCTTCGTAGATTTCCGGGCCTGTCGTCAGGCGATGGATTTCCGGATTGACGGGGTTGGTAAACTGGCCGGGAATGAAGGAATCGGGGATTTCTTTAGCCAATTCGTTGGCTTTGTCGACGGCGCCTTTCATGCCGGTCTTGCCTGGTGTCAGGACGATTTCAGCGCCATAAGCGGAGATGAGGTTGCGGCGTTCGATAGACATGGTTTCCGGCATGGTGAAGATAGCGCGGTAACCTTTGGCAGCTGCGACGGCAGCCAGGCCGATGCCGGTGTTGCCGCTGGTCGGTTCGATGATGACCGAGCCTTCTTTGAGGATGCCTTTCTTTTCAGCGTCTTCGATCATGGCTTTGGCGATACGGTCTTTGGCAGAGCCAGCCGGGTTGAAAGCGTCGAGTTTGACTAAGAGGTTAGCAGCGACGCCAGCGGCGTTGTTGTAACGTTCCGGTTTCAATAACGGTGTGTTGCCGATCAACTGTAACATAGATGTGTAGATTTTGCTCATGAGAATCTCTCCTTTTCCTATGATTCATCCCCCGATGAATGCAAAATATATTGAAAATATAGCAAGGTATACCAATTTGGTATAGATTTTATGTACGCCTATACTGGATTTTTCATTTCCGTATAGGGGTGACAACGAATTTGGTTATTTCAAAGGCCTCATTTTGCCGATGCAGCGTTCATCATGCTGCTGGTCCATCATTTCCACGCGGCGCTGCAGGATGGCTACCTGATGCTGCAAGGCAATGATTTGGTCTTCGATGGGATCGGGTAGGCGGTTGTGATTGAGGTCGACGTCGCGTTCGCTGTGGCTGGCTTTGATGCGTTTGCCCTGCTGGACGACGACGCGGCCCGGGATGCCGACGACTGTCGAGTACGGCGGCACTTCTTTGAGGACGACGGAACCGGCGCCGATTTTTGCGCCTTCGCCGACGGTAAAGGAACCGAGGACTTTGGCACCGCAGGCGACGACGACGTAGTCGCCGATGGTCGGATGGCGTTTGCCTTTTTCCTTACCCGTCCCGCCGAGGGTCACGCCCTGATAGAGGGAAACGTTGTTGCCGATGACCGTCGTTTCTCCGATGACGATGCCCATGCCATGGTCAATGAACAGGCCTTCGCCAATCTGGGCGCCGGGATGGATCTCGATGCCCGTGAAGAAGCGGGAAATGGTGGAAATGATGCGGGCCGTGACAAACCACTGATGCTTGTAGAAGAAGTGGGCCAGGCGATGGGCCCAGATGGCATGAAGGCCGGAATAGCAAAGCAAGACTTCCAGCGTATTCTTAGCGGCTGGATCGCGGTCCTTGATGACGCGAATGTCGTTGCGAAGTGATTTGAACATGGCGTAGCGCCCTCCTGTGATGTGAAAAAAGTAAATAAAAAAGACCTGCCGTCATACAGAGACGGTGGTCCGTGGTTCCACTCTGATTGCAGTCCTTAGACTGCCACTCAATGCCCGTAACGGCGGCAACCGGGATGACCTACTGGCGTTCAATCATCCTGCTCCCAAAGGCATTCCATCACATTCAACTTCGATAGGGGCTTTCAGCCGATGGCCCTTACTCTCTGTGCCGTTATCCTGTGTGTACTTGTTTTGGTCATTGCATTTCTGTTTTCGTGTTGAACACATGATACCCCTTCACAGGACGTTTGTCAATAGAAAGATCCTAAAAAGATGACAAAATTGGTATCTTATTCAAAAAGGCCGTTAGAATCGCTTTCTTTATATATCTATATAAGGGCATTTGCAGTTTGTAGTTTGTAGCAGTGGGAGTTTTGTTGGTTGTTGATACATAAAGACTCATCATTTTTGATTAAATTTGTCTGCATACAATATCCATGTTTGGTAGATATGAACTGTATTCGCTCCAATCAATGGCATGGTATAACACAAAATGAGCTTAATATGATTAAATGTAATTTTAAAAATATAAAAATATCATTACAAAAACACATGCTTTAGTGTAGTTGAATAAAGTATATGGCGGTAATAAGCCGTTTTTATAAAAATTTTATCTATAAAAAGCATAGAGTACTAAAAGAATACCATATTAGCAATGAATAGATATATAACTAAAAAGCATAGGTACATATTCAAGGTTTCTCATTTTGTATTACTCATTTTTCTATACTTATTGCACTTTACGCATGAAATGGTATACTTATGGTAAATACTTTACTTCATAGTATTCGTTGTAGTTGTAATTTATAAGTAAAGAGGTGTGAAAATGGAAAAGACAGAATTGTATGAAACATTCCAGAAAGGGTTGACCAGCGTCAACGGCGAAAGTTATATCGCCAAAAAAGCAGACGTTGCTGCCACTCTCACCAAAATTTTCCAGGACAAGGACACACATGAAGTTGCCCTCGTTGAAACGCCGCTCCTGAAAGAAATCGGCGCTGTAGACGCATTGAAAGCCGCAGGCATCAAAGTGGATACGGATCACTTCCGCAAGAATGCCCCGGACGATAAAGGCGGCGTTACCGAAGCCGATTACGGCATCGCTAACTTGGGCTCTATTGTCCAGATGAAGGACGACATCGACTGTCGTATCGTTGAAACGGTATCGGACGTCTATGTCGGCATCGTCAAACTTTCTAAGATCGTCGATACTTTCGATGACATGATCGACATCATGGCCGAAACGAAGCCGTTCCCGAAATTCGCTGGTATCATCACCGGCCCGAGCCGGACAGCTGATATCGAATGCGTCGGTACTGTAGGGGTTCATGGCCCGCGTCAGTATTCGGTCATCGTCGTAGAAGATGAGTAAGGGAGGGAACAGCACATGTCTAACGAATTACTGAAGCAAGAAATCGAGCGCGCCATGGATAACGCGCCTTTGCAGAAGGCGTTGAAGAAGTTTACGACGGCCTATCCTGGCAACCGTGCGAAAGTTTACAAAGGATATGACTTTGAAGCACTTCGTGATAAAGTCCATGAAGTCAAATCTTATGCTCGTGACCATCTGGATGAAGTCATGGCCGAATTCATCAAGAATGCGGAAGCCAACGGGGCTCATGTATTCGTTGCCCATTCTCCGGAAGAAGCTATGGACTATGCTTTGAAACTGGCAAAAGACAATAACGTCAAACTTTGCGTTAAGTCGAAATCCATGGCATCAGAAGAAATGCACTTCAACCAGAACTATGAAAAAGCTGGCATTACGGCTCAGGAAACGGACTTAGGTGAATTCATCAACTCTATTGCTGGTGATACGCCGTCCCACATGGTTATGCCGGCTATCCATTATTCTAAAGAAGACGTTGCTGACCTCTTTGAATCGTATACGAAACAGCCGGAAGAACCGGTCATCACGAAAGAAGTCAAAACGTCCCGCCGCGTCATGCGCCCGAAATTCCTCAGCGCTGAAATGGGTGTTTCCGGTGCCAACGTCGCTGTCGCTGAAACGGGTACAGTCATTACCATGACGAATGAAGGCAACGGCCGTATGGTCGCAACCCTTCCGAAAACGCACTTATATATCTTTGGTATTGAAAAATTCGTCGCTAAGATGAGCGATATCCGCTACATCTTCAAAGTACTGCCTCGTAACGGTACAGCCCAGAACATCACGGCATACCTTTCCTTCTACACGGGCGCTACGAAAGTCGTTACGGATCCGGAAAAGGATACCAAGGAAGACAAGAACTTCCACATGATCATCCTCGATACGCCGGAACGCCGTAAGATCATGGCCAGTGAAGATTACAAAGATATCTTCTGCTGCATCCGCTGCGCAGCCTGCCTGAATGTATGTCCGGCCTTCCGCCTCGTCGGCGGCCACGTATATGGCGGCTCCATTTACACCGGCGGTATCGGCACGCTGCTCACGAGCTTCCTCAACAGCCGTGAACGCGGTAAAGATATCCAGAACATCTGCCTCCAGTGCGGTACGTGTAACACGGTCTGCGGCGGCAAACTCGATATTGCCGGCATGATCCTGAAATTACGTACGAAATTCGCTCAGGAAGATGGCCTCAATCCGGTCCATAAATTCTGTCTCGATACGGTTGCTGACCGTCACCTCTTCCACTCCATGCTGCGTATCGCTTCGGTGGCTCAGGGCATGATTACTAAAGGTCAGCCGATGATCCGTCATCTGCCGATGTTCTTGTCCGGTCTGACAGCAGGCCGCAGCCTGCCGAGCATTGCTCCGCAGCCGTTCCGCGACATCCTGCCGACAATCAAACAGGACGTTCCTAACCCGAAGGGCAAGATCGCTATCTTCACGGGCTGCCTCCTCGACTTCGTCTATGTCGACATTGCAACGGACGTCGTCAAAGCCCTCAACATGGCTGGCTATATCGTAGAAATGCCGCTTGGCCAGGCCTGCTGCGGTGCTCCGGCTACCTATATGGGCGATGTTGAAAACGCCAAGAAAGCTGCTGAATTGAACTTGAACGCTATGGAAGCTGAAAAATACGATTACATCGTATCGGCTTGCCCGACTTGTACGCATGCACTCCGCGATTACGTCGACTTCTTCAAGGACGATCCGGAAATGCTCAAGAAAGCGGAAGAACTCCGCAGCAAGACCTTCGACTTCTGCAAACTCGTTTCCATGCTCGGCGGCTTGCCGGATACCGGCGATGGCGTACCGATGAAGGTCACCTATCACGACTCCTGCCACTTGAACCGTTACCTCGGCGTCACCAAGGAACAGCGTGAACTCTTGAAAGCTACCAAGGGCGTCGAACTCATCGAAATGCACGATTGCGATAAATGCTGCGGCTTCGGTGGTTCTTACTCCGTTAAATTCCCTGAAATGTCGGCTCCGATCCTCGAAGAAAAGATTAACAACATCGTCGCTTCCGGCGCAGATGTCGTCGCTGTCGACTGCCCGGGCTGCTTGCTCCAGATCCGTGGCGGCCTCGATGCTCGCGGCTTGAACAATATTCAGGTTAAACACACAGCACAGATCGTCGTTGAAAAACGCGAAAAAAAATAGGCAATAACGTTGGCCGGAAAGGTAAATAGAGCATGATGATAAAACAGACACTCTTAGAAACCAGCGCCCGGAAGTTTATGCCCAAATTGTTTGCCGGTATCAGCGATGACCAGGTCCGCAGAGTGAAAGAGTATATAAAATTATATACAAAGCATCCCTTTGGAGGTACGGCCACGGGGGCCGTCCTCGATGATGCAGCCTCTTCGCAGGGGAAGATGATTCGTCCCCGCCTGGTACTGATGGCCGGCTCGTTCGGAACAGACCGCGACGATGTGCGGGAGCGGTTGTATAAACTGGCGGCCGTAGTGGAAATGACCCATCTGGCCTCACTGATCCATGACGATATTGTCGACGATGCACCGGTCCGGCGCGGCAAGCCGTCGGTGCAGAGCAAGTACGGGAAGAACGCAGCCGTCTATGCCGGCGATTTCCTGATGAGCCGCATCACCTTCTACTTGATGCGCGAGGGATTGAACCGGGCAGGTATGGTCATCGCCCAGGCTGTAGAGGAAATGTGTGCCGGCGAAATCGGCCAGGCCATGTGCCGCTATAAAGAGGACGTCACTATTGACCAATATCTGCAGAACATCCACGGCAAGACCGTCGCCTTGTTCCGCGCCTGCTGCCGCATCGGTGCCATGGAAAGCGGTTGTGACGAACGGGTATCGCGGATGCTCGAGTCCTTCGGCGAATGTCTGGGCTATATGTTCCAGATGCGCGACGACCTCCTCGACTTCGTACCCGATAGTTCGATGATTGGCAAGAAAGCCCACCAGGATTTCCGCGAAGGAATCTATACCCTGCCGGTCCTCTTGGCACGGGAACAGCCCGGCGGCCGCCGGCTCCTCCACCCCTATATGGAACGGAGCGCCGAAGGGACGCTGACTCATGCGGATATCTGCCGCATGGAAGAAATCGTCGCAGCCCTGGGCGGCCTGGAAGGCGCGTGGAACCAGATCCACACCTACCAGAAGCGGGCTGAGGACATCCTCGAAGCCCTGCCGTCAAGTGATATTTCCCTGCAGCTCGGCAAGATCGTACGTAAGCTGGGGGCCGTGTGAATGGAACAGCAACGTTGTTTGACACCTAAGCTGGCCGTTCGCCTGGCTGCACCGCACACCTGGCTGGCTTCTGTATATCCCGCCGTATTCGGTGAACTGTATTGCCTCCTGAAGGGCTACCCCCTTACGGGGACGCTGGCCATCACCCTCTTTTGGGCCTGCGTCTTCATGCAGTCCGCCGTCAATACGCTGAATGATTATTTTGATTTTGTAAAAGGCACGGACACTGCCGACGACAACGTCGAGGTGAGCGACGCCGTCCTGGTTTATGAAAACATCAAGCCTGGACAGGCATTGGCTTTGGGACTTGGCTACTTAGTTGCAGCCGGTCTCCTGGCCTTGCCGGCACTGGTCACAGCCGGACCGGCGCCGCTGATCATCGGCGTCATCGGAGCCATCGCCGTATGGACCTATTCCGGTGGTATCCTGCCGATATCCTATCTGCCGATTGGCGAGTTCGTTTCGGGCTTTGTCATGGGCGGCCTCATCCCTATGGGAATTGTCGCCGCCGTAAGCAGTACCTTCGATTTTTCCGTTTTGCCTGCGGCTCTGCCCTTCATCATCAGTATCGGTCTCATCATGATGACCAATAATACGAGTGATATTGAAAAGGACAGGCAGGCCAAGCGCCGGACCTTACCGGCACTCTTGGGAAGGAATAAGGCTGTCCGCCTGTACCGGGCTGCCGCATGGATCTGGATGGCACTCATCTGCCTCCTGCCCGTATGGTATATCGGTTGGTGGGGCCTCATCAGCCCGGCTTTCTTTATCGTGTTTGCCCGACATACCTTTGTCAATCTGCTTCAGTCGCCTCTGGAACCGCAGGGGCGGGTGAAACAGATGAAAGGCATCATCACTGCCAACCTCTTTGGCAACGGTGCCTATCTGTTAGCACTCGCGATGGTCCTCTTCGGAGGTGGTACCTTTGGCTGAGCTTTCAAAACGGGAGAAGGTATATCGTGTATTCCAGCAGATTTCCCAGACCTATGACAGCGCCAATGGCCGCATCAGTCTTGGCATGGAAAGTCGTTGGAAGGACTGCCTCATCGAAGCTGTCTGTGAGCAGGCAGCGAAAGGCAGCCGTGTCCTGGATGTGTGCAGTGGCACTGGGGACATCGCTATTTCCCTGGCAGCGCACCGGCCGGATCTCAAGGTCACAGGCCTTGACTTTTCCCCGGCTATGCTCGACGTAGCCCGTAAAAAAGGCACGCCGCTGGCGAACGTTGTCTGGCAGGAAGGCGATGCCATGAACCTGCCTTTTGAGGATAATACCTTTTCGGCAGCCTGTATCTCCTTCGGGCTTCGCAACACCTCGGACTACCTGCGCGTCCTGCAGGAAATGGCCCGCGTCGTCGTTCCCGGCGGCTGGGTATATTGTCTCGACTCCTTTGTCCCCGATTCTCTGGTCATCCGGCCCTTTTATTCGGTGTACTTCCGGTATGTCATGCCCCTCCTGGGCGGTGGCTTCCGCCATCGGCAGGAATACACCTGGCTGTGGCGGTCGACACAGGATTTTCTCAGGAAGAAGGAGCTCCTGGACTTGTTTGGACAAGCCGGATTGATTGACAGGCAGATGAAAAGCCGCTTATTCGGGGCCTGCGTGCTCCACAAGGGGAAGAAGCCTGCGGTCGAATGAAGGATATATGAAAAGACTTACAATGACGTTACGATAGATACGAACGGAAATTTAAGATAGCAAACCGTATGGTTAAGGAGGGTAAGAACATGAGTAGTGAAGAAAAATTTGATGCCATCGTGGTTGGCGGCGGTTTAGCTGGTTCTGCTGCAGCCTTGACAATGGCCAGAGCTGGTTTGGATGTTATGATGGTGGAGCGCGGTAAGTTCTGCGGTTCCAAAAACTCCAGCGGCGGCCGTCTCTATGGACACAGCTTGGAAAAATTGATTCCGAATTTCGCAGCAGAAGCTCCGATTGAACGTAAGATTACGCAGGAACGCTTGTCGCTCATGACTGAAGGCGGTGCACTGAGCTTCCAGTATGGTTCGGATAAACTGGAAAACCTCAAATATCCGTCCTATTCGGTACTGCGTTCCAAATTCGATAAATGGTTGGCTGATAAAGCTGAAGAAGCCGGCGTTATGCTGACGGAAGGCTTCCTCGTCGATGAACTCGTCGTCGAAGACGGCAAAGTCGTCGGCGTCATGACAGGCGGCGAAGAATTTGACGCTGATGTCGTCATCCTGGCCGATGGCGTCAACTCCCTGCTGGCACAGCAAATCGGCATGAAACAGGAACTGGAACAGAAAGACGTTGCTGTCGGCGTCAAAGAAGTCATCGAACTCGGTGAAGACGTCATCAACGAACGTTTCGGCCTGACCGGCAATGACGGCGCAGCCTGGATGATGGCTGGCGACCCGACGGGCGGCAACCTCGGCGGCGGCTTCATTTACACCAACAAAGACAGCCTGTCCCTGGGCATCGTTACGACCATCAGCGATATCGGCCGCGTCGATGTCAGCGTACCGGATATGGTTGAACGCATGAAAGCTCATCCGGCAATCGCTCCTTTCCTCAAAGGCGGGAAACTGAAAGAATATTCGGCTCACCTCGTCACCGAAGGCGGCCTCAAGATGATGCCGGAACTCGTCCGCGACGGCGTTCTCGTCGCTGGCGATGCGGCTGCGATGGTCGTTAACCTGGGCTACACTGTCCGCGGCATGGACCTGGCTATCGAATCGGGCCGTCTGGCTGGCGAAGCCGTCATCAAAGCGAAGAACCGCAACGACTTCTCGGCTGAAAGCCTCTCGATTTACAAGACCTTGTTAGAAGAAAGCTTCATCATGAAGCTCATGAAACAGTATCAGAACCTGCCGGGCCTCTTGGAAGATCACATTATCTTCAACGATTTCCCGAAGATGGCCGACGAATTTGCCGGCATGGTCTACAAAGTAGACGGCGGCGCACCGGTCGCTCTGCCTATGATTGCTCTGACAGTTTTGGCAAACAACGGCGGCTTGGCTAATCTCTTCGATTTAGGTAAGAAAGCTTGGGAGGCGATGTAAGATGGCAAAGATGAGTGTAGACGATAAACTGGGTTTCGATAAGTTCGTGACCGATGAACACGAATCCCATATCTTGATCAACGAAGATTATCATGACGAAGCAGAAATCAAACGCTTAGTCATGGCATGTCCGGCCAACCTGTATCACTATGATGACGGCAAACTGGTCTTCAGTCACGAAGGCTGCCTCGAATGTGGTACGTGCCGTGTCATTTCCGGCGGCAAAGGCGTAAAGAGCTGGAAACATCCGAAAGGCGCTATGGGCGTAGAATTCCATCAGGGCTGATCGCAGAGGGAAAGTAAAAAGGAGCTGTCGCATCGCGACAGCTCCTTTTTGAGTAGGAAGTTGAAAGTTTGATGTGGATGTTTTTAAATTTAAAGCCATCGCCTCTAGCCACGAACCACGAGCCCTTCCCGGCATGTACACGGATGACGCATATATGGTATAATAAAAAGTATGCAATAGCCATTAAACATCCGATAAGGGGGTTACTATATGAGTGTACAGATTACTTTTTTGAATCACAGCGGCTTTGCCGTCGAAACCGATTCCAAAGTGCTGGTCTTTGATTATTACAAGGATCCATCGGGAACGGTCAAAGCTTATAGCCAAGTCGGCAGGAAGCCATTGTGGTTCTTTGTCAGCCATTGGCATGAAGATCATTTCAATCGCAGCATCGGCCAGTTTGGCGGCGCCCAGTACATCGTCAATGAAGATGTGCATCTGAAGGAGATTCCTGCCGACAAGTTCCATGCCATGAAGCTGTATGACACGCTGGAATTGGGCGATACGACAGTGACTCAGTACGGGTCGACCGATGAAGGTGGGTCTTTCCTGGTGGAAACGGACGGCTTGAAGATTTTCCATGCCGGCGACTTGAACTGGTGGCACTGGCTCGGCGATACGGATGAAAACAATGCCGAAGCCAAGGGAAACTTCGACCGCGAAATGAAGCACCTTGCCGGGCAGACTTTCGACATCGTCTTTTTCCCTGTCGACGCCCGCCTGGAAGGCGCCCGTGAATGGGGCGTCACGGGTTTCCTCAAAGACGTTTCCGTCACAAAATGCCTCATTCCCATGCATTATTTCGGGACGCCCTGGACACCGTCATCTGCCTTCAAACAGGCCTATCCCGACGTACCCTTGTGGATTCCCCAGCATGATGGCGACGATGTCATCATCGATGGGCAGTAAGGAGGAGTTATGGCGAGTAATATAAATGGGGGCAGACGCAGCCAGATTGCCAATTATATCCTGATTACGGCGGCAGTCATCCTGCTTCTGGCCTACCCCTTCCAAGACTTTTTTGTCGGCGGGCTGCTGACCCATCTGGCCGGGGCAGCCCTCATCGGCGGCCTGGCAGACTGGTATGCCGTAACGGCCTTGTTCCGCCGTCCGCTGGGCATCTCCTTTAAGACGGCCCTCATCCCGAACAGTAAGGAACGCATTGCTGAAATGGCCCGGCATATGATCGAATATGAAATCCTGACCGTTTCCAATATGTACAATGTCCTCAAGCATCATCCCATCCTGGGAGCGACGCTGGACTATCTCCATACGGAAAAAGGGTTCCAGTCGGCAGAACGCGTCTTCGGTCAGATACTCAATACGTTCTTGTATACGATCGACATGAAGACCGTCGTCAAGGCCTTTGCCGGCATCGGCGGCCAGGCTATCGAGAAAGTCGACTTGGCGCCGATCATGAGCAAGGCTATCAAAATCGGCCTGCGCGGCGAATCGGGGAAGGATTTCCTCGATTTCATGATCCTCAACCTGGAAGAACTCGTGCGCAGCGAAACGATGAAGCGCTATGTCGGTGAAATCTACGAAGCATCCCTGCGCCAGTACGCCAAACACAATATCCTCCTCGGCTGGGCCATCAAAGCGGCCTTGAAGATGGAAGTCTTCCAGCCGGACCACGTCGCCGGCCTCTTGCAGGATAAATGCCTGGGCCTTTTGGCAGAAGCCAAGGAAGAAAATTCCCTCCAGCGCCAGCAGGCGTTGCGCTATTTATGGAAACAGACGGATAAAATCGAATTTAACGAAGAATGGCGCCAGCGCATCGACAGCTATAAGAACCGTATGTACAACAGCCTGGTCACGCGGCCTGACACCAAGGAAGCCTGGCAGCGCTACGTCCAGGACCCGGACCGTCAGAAGCGGGTCTGCAAGGTGGCTGCCAATTACGTCATCAACAAGCTGGAATCGTGGCGTGAAAGCCCGGATCAGGTAGAACAGATGAACCGTCAGGCCCTGGCCTTTGCAGCCCGTGAATTGAAACGCCTCCAGGTCTGGTTCGGCAAGACGGCAGAACAGGAAATCCTGAAATACGATGGCAATTATTTAGCGGAACAGCTGGAAAACAGTGTCTGGTATGACCTGCAGATGATCCGCGTCAACGGTTCGCTCGTCGGGGCCATCCTGGGCGCCGTCATTTACCTGGTCATGTACGCCGTGAAGGGAGGGGCTATCTTATGACATACAGACAGCGTGCCAATACGATTTTAGGCCTGTCCTTCGTCTGCTTCATCGCCATTTTCCTCTGGTGGTATACGCATGATGTCTCGGTTTGGGAAGAATTGCTGTTCTTCGTCATCCAATCGGCCCTCATCGGCAGTATCGCCGACTGGTTCGCCGTTACGGCACTCTTTGAAAAACCACTGGGTTTCCCGTATCATACGGAACTGCTCTATCGTCACCGCGATGAAATCATCGACAGCATGACGAAAATCATTTCGGAAAAACTGCTCCAGCCCAATATGTGGCAGGATAAGCTCTATCAGATTTCTTTCATCGACAAGCTCGTCGGCTGGTTGCGCGGCCCGAACGGCCGGGAAAAGTTCCGCAGTGTCCTCTATGAAGTGGCGCAGCGGGCTTACCGCTATGCCCAGAAGGGCGGCACACAGGCGTCCATTGCCTCGCATATCCGCAAGTACTTGAAACAGCAGCCTCTGGTCAGCTTTTTCCAGGACCGCCTCATTTCCCTCCTGGAAGATCCGAACAGCCACATGTTCAACGATGCCATCGGTCTCGTGCGGGAACTGGTCAACAGTGACGACTTCGACAGCCTTTTGGAAAAGCTCATCATCCAGTGGCGTGAAGAATCACAACATTCGTCCATGTCCAGCCTCACCCTGACCAAGGTCCTGGGCATCGTCGACACCCACAAAATTGCCCGCGATATCAAGCTGGGCATCGTCGAATGGCTCGACCAGTGGGAACAGGCTGAAGGGGAACAGCGCGAATGGCTGTGCCGCAAGTTGGAACTCTTCCTCTACTCCATGAACGGTCAGCTGGTCTTTGGCGTCCAGAACTGGCAGGACCAGTTCGTCGACTCCCTGCCTATCGAGCAGTGGCTGACGGCGACGCAAAATTCGGCCAAGGATTATTTCACCAAAGGCGACAAGGGCAAGGAAGAGCTGAAGGACTTGCTGGAAGAACAGTTCATCCATTACCTGGAATACTGCCGGTCCTACCCGGAAATCAAGGATTGGCTCGATGAACAGATACGCCGTGCCTGTAACGTCATCCTGGAACATGAACATTCCCTCATCGCCGTCGCCGTCCGCGACGTCCTGTCCAGTTTCGACAAGAAACGGTTCAATCAGTTCCTGGAAAGCAAGGTCGGTGAAGACCTGGCCTGGATCCGTATCAACGGTGCCATCGTCGGGGCTTCCATCGGGATCTGCGTCTTCGGCTTTTTGAAATTATATCAGTTCACGATCGTGCCGCTCCTGCGGGGCATCGTGCTGTAGTGTGGGGAAGGGATTGTCGCACGAAGGCTTTTGCCGTCATGCACAATCCCTTTTTTCACGTGGTTTGCCGTGGTTCGTGATTTGTTTGCCGTGAAGGTTTAAATTTTTTAATAATCTGCTGTATGAAAATATCATTTTTCTTGCAGCTGTGAGAATTTTCGGCAAACGAACCACGCCAAACGAACCACAAAAGGGGCTCGCACGTGGCGAGCCCGTTCACGCCAATCGGTGATAACGGGATTCATGCATATGCTGGCGGACGCCATTACGCGTCAAAAATGCGCTGTTTCGTGACATATCGGACGGCTTGAGGCAAATGTGATGATATAATAAACTTGTAGAACACTCGTTTATTGAAAGGAGGCGTCATGATGGTACGAATTGCGATTTGTGATGATTTACGGGAACAATTGGAACTTATCCGGAAGGCAGTTCAGCTGTATTTCCAGGATAAACGAGAACCGATAGAGGTTTTTACTTATGAGAACGCCATGGATTTCGTCGATGCTTTTGAAAAAAAGGGGAATTTCGACATTGTTCTGCTGGATATCTGTATGCCCGGTTTGTTGGGGACGGATATTGCTGCAGAGATGCGGAAGCAAAAGAGCCGCGCAGAAATCGTCTTTTTATCGACGAGCGAAGAATTTGCTGTCGAAGCCTTTGCCGTCCGGGCTGCCCACTACCTGGTCAAGCCCTTTACACAGGAGGCCTTTGCGCAAGCCATGGACCGGGTCATGGACAGCCTCCGCCAGCGCCACAGCGGCAAGATGGTGTTCCGCCTCGTCGGCGGCGGCATTCAAGTGGAAGAAATCAATGCCATCCTCTATATCGAAAGCGAAGGCCATATCCAGAAAGTCTATACGGCGGACCATTCCGTCCTGGAAACGCGGCAGCCCTTGGCCGCTATCCTGGATATGCTGGAATCCATGGCACCGGGCCAGTTCGTATCGCCCGGGAAAGGCTACGTCGTCAATCAGTCGGCGATTCGCCTCATCAAGAGCGAATATATCGAGATCCAGGGGCATAAGATTCCCTTAGCCAAGCGGAAATACCGCCAGTTCCAAGAATCGTATCTTAAATTTATCTTCGGGCAGGATGCCTGAGAAAGAAGTGTATCATGGAGTATAATCAGGTAACGCCGGAAGTCGTAGCGGCTTTGCAGCAGATTGCCGGTGAGAAATATGTCTGGACCGAAAGGGATAAACGGATTCCCTACGGTCAGGATGAAGGGACGGGCCAGCCTTGTCTGCCCGATGTCGTCGTCTTGCCGGCGACGACAGAAGAACTGGCGGCCGTAGTCCGCCTGGCCAATGACGTTGTCATCCCCCTCATTCCCAGGGGGACCGGGACGGGCCTGGAAGGCGGTGCCGTTGCCGATAGCCGCGGCGGCATCATGGTCAGTACGGAACGGATGGACCGCATCTTGGAAATCAATGAAGACGCCATGTATATGACTGTCGAAGCCGGTGTCATTACGGCTGTCATCCAGGAAGAAGCCCGCAAGCGGGGAATGCTCTATGCCGGCGACCCTTGCAGCGGCGACTGCTGCTGTATCGGCGGCAACGGGGCGACCAATGCCGGCGGCAACCGGGCCGTCAAATACGGGACGACGCGGGATCAAATCTATGCCATCGAAGTCGTCACGCCGACAGGGAAAATCGCCCATCTCGGCAAGCGCTTGCACAAGATGACTGCCGGTTATCCTTTGGAAAAAATCGTCATCGGTTCCGAAGGGACGCTGGGCATCATCACCAAGCTGACGCTGAAACTCGTGCCTTTGCCGCCGTGCACGGCCAATCTCCTGGCTGTCTTCCCGGCGCCTGCAAAGGCCCTTTCCCTGGTCACGGCCCTGCCGAAAGCCGGTATCACGCCGACGTGCCTGGAATTTATGGATTATGACGTCATCGCCGTCGTCCAGGACTGGCTCAAGGAAAAGCAGCCCTGTCCAGAGGGCGGCGCCTATATGATTATCCAGCTCGATGGCAAGAACGAAGATACCCTCGATGAAGACTGCGTCACGGCTGATGAACTCTGCCGCAGCCTCGGTGCCGTGGAAGTCTTCATGGCCGATGCCGACAAGGTCTGGAAGGCGAGAAAGGCCTTTACGGAAGCGTCGGCAGCGGAATGCCCGGTAGCGGCCATGGAAGATTTCGTCGTGCCGCCGGATAAGCTGGAAGACCTTCTGCAGTCGCTGAAAGCTATCGGCGCGCAGACGGGCGTCGTCTTCCGTGGCGTCAGCCACGCCGGCGACGGCAATATCCACCTCGACGTCCTGCGCCGGGGCTTTGCCGACGAAGCCGATGAAAAGGCAAAAATCACAGCTTTCGAAGACCAGGCCTGCGCGGCTGTCTACGAAATGGGCGGCGCCATCTCCGGTGAACACGGCATCGGCCAGTCCCGCAAAGCCCTCTTCGCCAAATACACAGACCCCGTGGCCCTGGAATTGATGAAGGCCCTGAAAAAAGCTTGGGATCCTAAATGTATCTTGAATCCTGGGAAATTGTTATAAAAATGAAAAAGCCCAACATAAATGCATGTTGGACTTTTTTGTAACGATAGTGTTATAATCAACGTAAGGCGTTGCTGAACGGCAGGCGGTCGTTAAAAAATAACCGCCCCAGCTCTCCAAACTTTGGCGGTTATTCCGTGAAATGAGGAAGCGACCGTTTGTCAGCACGCCTTTTTTATTTTTGACTTAATTATACTTGTAATTTTGTTTTTCGTCAAATAACTTCTTGCAGGAGGGAAATCAAATGGAATATATTTGTAATGACTGTCCGCGCCAGTGCGGCGTCGTGCGGGCAGAAGTGCGGCAGGAAGGACAGGTACTGCCCGGTTTTTGCCACAGTCCGCTCCAGCCTGTTGTGGCCCGGGCGGCCCTGCATGAGTGGGAAGAGCCGTGCATCAGCGGTTCCCGCGGTTCGGGAGCCGTCTTTTTTACAGGCTGCAATCTGCGCTGCTGTTTTTGCCAGAATACGACGATTTCCATGGGCGGTACGGGCGTGCCGATTACGGCGGCGCGCCTGCGGGATATCTACGGCGAGCTCATCGAAAAGGGCGCCCATAACATCAACCTCGTTACGCCGACGCCGTACAAGAAGGCCATCCTCGAAAGTCTGGCAGAGCCCCTGCCCGTGCCTGTTGTCTATAACTGCGGCGGCTATGAAACGACGGCGACCATCGACGCTTTCAAGGGCAAGGTCCAGATTTATCTGCCCGATTTGAAATACCTCGATCCGGCCCTGGCTAAGCGCTACAGTGCGGCTGAAGATTATCCCCAGGTCGCAACAGAAGCTATCCTGCACATGTACGACCAGGTCGGCCCGTATGAAATGGACGACGACGGCATCCTCCAGAAGGGCGTCGTCATCCGTCACCTCATTTTGCCGGGCTGCCTGGACAATACAAAAGCTGTCATCGACTGGGTGCGGGACCATTTCGCTGACGGCCAGGTCTTGTTCAGTTTGATGCGCCAGTACGTGCCCTGTGGTCGGGCTGGGGACTATCCGGAAATCAATCGGCGCCTGACGGACGAAGAGTACGATGAGGCGGAACAGTACCTTTTCGACAGCGGCATCGAAGATGGATTCGTCCAGGAAAAGGACAGCGCCAGCGAGGCTTTCATCCCCGCCTTCGACGGGACGGGGGTGTAGGCGTTTCGTAGTTCGTTTGGCGTTCGTCGAAATTTCGCGCAAATACAGGATGAGGCTATTCACGAGATTCGCGCGGGCGCCCCACACGGTCGCCCCTACAAAAATCAAACCTTCACGACAAACGACATGATAAAATGGATTGCCCGATGGCAGAGAAATTTTTCATGCTGCGCCGCCCCAGGGCACGCGGATGTAGGTTGAGAACCAGCCGTCTTCGTAGGTGCAGAGGACGCTGGCGTCGTAGGTCTGACGGAAGTGGTCGAGGGATTTCATGCCGATGCCGTGGCCTTTCGCTTTGGTTACGGGCAGGCCCTGGTCGTCGAGGATGACTTGCCGTCGTAGCGGTTCTTGACGAGGACGCTGAGGATGTCGCCCTGGTAAAGGGTGAGCAGGGAAATGGCCTGCTGGCCTTTCGGCTGTTTTTCACTGGCGTGAATGGCATTTTCGATGAGGTTCGAAAGGACGATGGACATGTCCAAGCTGAGGCCGGCTCTTTCCTGAGGCACGACGATGTGGGCCGTGACGGGAATCTTCAGCTCCTCGGCTCTGGTAAGATACGTTGCCAGGGCGGCATTGACCAGCGTGTTCTGGCAGTACTGGCGGCGTTTCGTCTTATTGAGCGCGGTACCGATGTCTTCAATCAGGTGCAGCGCTTTTTGGCGTTCATGGGAAGCGATGAGGACCCGCAGCTCTTCCAGGAGACCATTGCGCTTTTTATAGATTTCTTTCATTTCTTCCTGCGACTGGAGGAGAGAACGCGTATAGGCACGGCTGGTCTGAATCTGGGCGGTCATCGTGTTGCTGCGTTCGTAGTTTTTGATGAGGATGTCTGCCTGGCGGAAGCCGGCGCGGATGCTGAAGGCGAGGAGAATCAGGGCCAGCATCAGGAAGGTACGGGGCAGGAGCATTTTGTCCATCATCAGGATGTCCGACGTCGCCATGGTGAGGTACATGTCGAGAATCAGGAAAAGGGGCAGGAGAGAAACGTATTTCCAATATTTATGCGTACTGATCTCATAGTATTTGACGAAGATTTCATTAAAATAGCGGCGCAGCCAGGGGATGGCCGCCGTGAAGCAGAGGGTATAGAAAAAGAACTGTGCCGGATAGATGATACGTGAGAGGACAGGGCGGCTTTCATCCTGGAAAAAGGCCAGCAAGAGGAGGGCCAGTACGGTATGGATGAAAATCGTCAGCGTCGCGCGCACGGAAAAGACGTAGAGATGACGGAAGAGAAAGGGCCGGATGACGGCGACGGCCCAGATGAAGTGGGGAATCCAGATGACGGTGAAGAGCTTTTTATAAAAGCTGTAGCTGTGGCTCCACGGGCCGAAGGGAATCATATAGAGCAAAAAGAAAAGCTCTGCGAGTAAAATAACGGCATAGCCACCCAGGACGAGGCGCTTTTTCCGTTCTGTCAGCAGCGGTTCGAAGGCATAGTACTGCAGCATGGCCGGCGGCATAATCGACAAGGTAATGATAATGACCGTCATAATATCATAAAGCATGGGCGTCGGGCACCTCCTCTCAGTCAGAATAAGGAATGGTCAAGTACAGGCTGACCATGTGTTCTTTCAGGTCGTAGCGGAAGGATGCGTCGTAAGCTGTAGAAAAAGCATTGAGGGCCGGGACAATCTGGCCATACGGCTCGTACCGCAGGAAGTCGGTATCCTCGGCAGCATCGTCTTCGGCAATCCAGTGTTTGACGATGATAATCAGGCTGTCGTGCGTTCGGTGGCTGCCCATAAAGAAAATGCGGTGATTTTCGGGCTGCTTTTCCAGGGCCTGTTCTAAAATCTGGATGGCTTTGGCCATGAGGCTGCCCAAATCGATTTCAAAAGGCAGGCTTTGCGGTAAGGGCAGGCTGACCGTGACGTCAAAGCCTGCGCGGCGCATCCGTTCCAGTCCCGGCGAGACGGCAGTATTGATGAATTTATTCTTCGTCCACTTCTGCAGCTGTGTTTCCTGGAGCTCCGTATGCAGCGTATCGAGGAAGGTCAGGGCTGCCTCGTCGTCGCCCTGCTGGATCAGTTCCGAAAGGAGGCGCAGCTGATGGCGGCTGTCGTGGCGGAAGATGGACATGCGCTTCTGCATTTCCTGTAAAAGGCCCGTGTAGTCGCTGAGGGCTTCCATCTGGGCGCCCAGAAGATGCGATTTCTGTTGGGTATGGACCTGATGGGACATCTGGCGCGTGCCGGTATACATGATGACGGCCATGAAGATACCCGAAAGGGCCTGGAAGACACGGGAAATCATGTTGTCTTCCGGCAGGGGGCCCGGGCGCAGGGCGAGGACGGCGGAATAGGTGCTGATCAAAATCGGTATCCAGGCGGCGTATTTCCAGAAGGCCAGCATCGAGAAAGTCCGATATTTAAAGAAGAGGTCCCGGAAGAACTTCAGCAGCAGCGGTGCCGAAATCACGTAGACGAGGGAATAGGCGAATAAATAGAGGACGCAGTAGTCCAGGAATTCGCCTTTCGTGATGAAAACCATGGTCACGCTCATACATGTCGTGTGGAGAAAGGAAATATACAGGCCCTCCATGCCGGCAACAAAGAGATTCTGGTAGAAATAAGGCTGAGAAATGATAAAAGTCGCCAAAAGAAGCGGCGGCCAGTAGGTAAGCAGCATCTTCTTGAAAGAGAGCCACTCCATTTTGAACATGCCGATATGAAAGAAATAGAGATAAAGAATCGTTTCGAGTATCAAAATAATAGCGAAGGACCAGGCCGTATAGCGGCGTTCCTGCTTTGACAGGGCCGGGCTCAAAGCCAGATAAAGCACAATCGTAGGCGGTACAAAGGATATCATTCCAGCGAGTACCATTGCCGCAGCGAAATCCATAGACAGACACCTCTTGGAGTTATAATGATATACGATAATTATACCATATAGGCATCAAGATAGGTGATAGTATTCACAAAAAAAGCTGCCGCAGATGCGGCAGCCTCTTTTTTCACATCGCCTTGACGGGGACGAGTCCTCGTGAGAGGGAAATGGTCCCGGTCCGGGCGATTTCTAATATTTCATAAGGAGTCAAGACCTTGATGAGGGCATTGACGTGGTCTTCACGCCCTGTGACGCGGAGGATGAGTGAATTCAAGTTTACGTCGACGACTTTGGCGTGGAACAGATTGGCCAGGCTCGCCAGTTCGTCGCGGACCTGCGGCGTGTCGTAGCGGACCTTGATCATGGCCAGTTCGTAGCTGATGAAAGGCGCTTCATCGAGGTTGATGATCTTGATGACGTCGATGAGCTTGGCCAGCTGGCTGATGGTCTGCTTCAATTCTTTGTCGTCTTCGATGCTGATGACGATGTTGAAGCGTGACACATCCGGTTCTTCCGTATAACCGACGGTCAACGATTCGATGTTGATGGCCTTACGGCTGATCAGGCCGGCAATATGTGTCAATACGCCCGGTTTGTTGTCGGACAAAATAGCCAGATGCTGTTTTCTCATCAGGCGTCACCTCCTAAAATCATGTCACTCAGTGCTTTGCCGCTAGGAACGGTCGGGTAGACCCGTTCGTCCTTAGAGATGCGGATATCGATCAAGGCCGGCCCCTGGTGGGCGAAAGCCTCGGTCAGGATGGGGATTAACTCATCCTGTTTTTCAATGTGGTACCCTTTGACCCCCATCGATTCGGCGAGCATAGGCAAATCCTTTTTCTTATTGAGCCGGCATTGGGAATAATGCTGGTCGTAGAAGAAGTCCTGGAGCTGGACGATCATGCCCAGCGTATCGTTGTGCAAGACGATGACCTTGACGTCGATGTCGTACTGGGATAACGTCGCAAATTCCTGGCAATTCATGAGGATGCTGCCGTCACCGGAAAAGAGGACAACTGTTTTGTCAGGACAGGCGACTTTAGCTCCTGCCGCAGCTGGCAGGCCGAAGCCCATCGTGCCCAGTCCGCCAGAAGTGATGAAGTGCTTCGGCTCGTCTGTCGTGAAGAATTGGGCGGCCCACATCTGATGCTGGCCGACGTCGGTAATGGCTACGGTGTCGTCATCGCGGGTAATGGCCCGGACGGCGGCGAAAATTGACTGGGGTGAAATGCAGCCTGGACGCGGCGGCGTCGCGAAGGGGTGGTCTTTCTTCAGGGTCAGGACGTGCTGACGCCATTCAGAGAAGGCCGTTTCGTAATCGAAGGAGCCTTCTTTCAATTTCTGAGCGAAAATAGGCAGGGACCAGCGGAGGTCGCCTTTGACGCCTAAGTCGATGTCGATGATCTTGTCGATTTCGACATCATCGATTTCAAAATGGATGATCTGGGCATTGGGGGCGAACGTATCGGCCCGGCTGGTCAGGCGTTCGTCAAAGCGGGCGCCTAAAGCGATGAGCAGGTCGCAGCCGGAAATGGCTTTGTTCGATGCGTAAGCGCCGTGCATACCGCCCATCCCCAAGTGGAGCGGATGGGAGTCTGGCAGGGCTCCTTTGCCCATGAGGGTCGTGACGACGGGAATCTTTGTCGTATCGACGATGTCTTCGAGATACTTCGTCGTTTCCGACAAGATGACGCCGCCGCCGACGAGGAAGACCGGTTTCTGGCTGTTGCGGATTATGGCGACGGCCCGGTCTATGTCATAGGTCTGCCCTTTGCTTTCTACTCTGTATCCGGGCAGGTGGACCGTGTCGGGATACTCGAAGTCGATTTCTGCTTCCAGGGCATCCTTGGCGATGTCGATGAGGACAGGTCCGGGACGGCCTGTCGACGCAATGTAAAAGGCTTCTTTCAGGACACGCGGGATAGAAGCGGCATTCTTTACCAGGTAATTGTGCTTGGTAATGGGCGACGTAATGCCGGAAATATCCGCTTCCTGGAAGGAGTCGCGGCCGATGAGGCCCGTTGGGACCTGGCCGCTGATGATGACCATGGGGATAGAATCCATATTGGCTGTGGCAATGCCTGTAACCATGTTGCAGATCCCAGGCCCGGAGGTGGCGATGCAGACGCCGGGTCGGCCGGTAACGCGGGCGTAACCGTCGGCAGCGTGGACCGCACCTTGTTCATGACCGGTAAGGATGTGCCGGAAGTTGTCTTTATACATTTCTTCGTATAGCGGCAGGATAGCCCCTCCGGGATAGCCGAAGACGACGTCGACGCCTTCCCGCTTCAAACATTCCAACACAGCCCTTGCACCTGTCATTCTCATCATCATTCACCTCTAGCCTTACTCATACTTGCAGAAAAGTTAATTACTATCAATTATATTCTTGAGTTTGATGCTTGAAGTTTGATGTTGAAACTTACTTCAAACTCCAAACATCAAACTTCAAACTATGTCTTAGTCGTTCTGGTCGTTGTTGTGGAGCCACGGCATCATGTCGCGGAGTTTAGCGCCGACTTTTTCAATCGGATGTTCAGCGTGCTGACGGCGCATAGCGAGGAAGTGAGCGCGGCCGCCGGCTTTGTTTTCCAGGAGCCAATCTTTAGCGAAAGCACCGGTCTGGATGTCGGTCAAGACGTCTTTCATGGCTTTCTTGGAATCCTGTGTGATGACGCGCGGACCAGCGGTGTAGTCGCCGTATTCAGCCGTGTCGCTGATGGATTTGCGCATCTTGGCCATGCCGCCTTCATACATGAGGTCGACGATCAATTTCATTTCATGGAAGGTTTCAAAGTAAGCGATTTCCGGCTGATAACCAGCTTCGCAGAGGGTTTCGAAACCGTTGGTGATCAACTGGCAGATGCCGCCGCAGAGGACTGCCTGTTCACCGAAGAGGTCTGTTTCCGTTTCTTCCTGGAAGGTCGTCTGGATGACGCCGGCACGCGTGCCGCCGATGCCGCGGGCGTAAGCCAAAGCGATATCGAAAGCTTTGCCCGTAGCGTCCTGTTCGACAGCGAATACGTCAGGAACACCGCCGCCTTCTGTGAAAGTACGGCGAACGAGGTGGCCCGGGCCTTTCGGAGCGACCATGAAGACGTCGACTGTGGAAGGAGGAACGATCTGTTTGAAGTGAACGTTGAAGCCGTGAGCAAAAGCAAGAGCGCTGCCGTCTTTCAAGTTCGGAGCGATTTCTTTTGCATAGACGTCAGCCTGTTTTTCGTCCGGAATCAAGATCATCGTGATATCTGCGTCTTTTACAGCTTCAGGAACGGATTTAACTTCAAGGCCGGCTTCTTTGGCTTTAGCGATGGATTTGCTGCCTTCATACAAGCCGACGACGACGTCGATGCCGCTGTCTTTGAGGTTCAACGCATGGGCATGGCCCTGGCTGCCATAACCGATGATTGCGACTTTTTTGCCTTTCATTACATCCCAGTTTACATCCTGATCATAAAATACTTTTGCCATGATAACATATCTCCTTTGGAATAAAATAAAAATTTTATCGTTGGGATTTAGAGATTTGTCAAAAGAGGCCAACAAAAAAACTCCGCCCCTTCTGTAAGGGACGGAGTATAATTCCGCGATACCACCCTGATTCCCGGTGCATTACTGCAGCCGGACTCTCTACAACGTACCAACATACGCGTTTCTGGTAACGGTGAAATGCCGTCGGCGCCTAATAAAGTTCAGCGTCGATCTTCGGAGAGGAGCTTCATCTGTATCACCGTACTGGCTCGCACCGGCCGCCAGCTCTCTGGAAAGCAATGGTCCAGACTACTTTCTCTCGTCATTAGATTTACAAATATTTCGCTTCACGGCTTGTTCCTTGAAGCTTGAACACATTGTACGCAATTTGGAGACCGATGTCAAGACATATTGCAATAAAATTTTAAAAATAAAACAGGTTAAACGTTAAATGATTAGGTAAGACGTTTTAGCAGTTAGGGATTAGCAGTCAGCAGTCAGCCCCTAACCCCTAGCCCCTAGCCACGAACAACGAACAACCTAAAAAGGGGTTGTCGCACGAAGGCTTCTGCCATCATGCAGGGGCCCTTTTTCTTAAATGTTTGAGGTTTGATGTATGATGTTTGAGGCGATGGCTTTTAAATTTTGTCCCCTCCACATCAAACTTTCAACTTCAAACTTCAAACTCAAAAAGGGCTTGCCGCTGTGCGACAAGCCTTTTTTCTAATGATGATCTACTGTAAGTTCTTTGAAGCGTTTGGCGACCGGGTCGGTCTTGATGAGTTCTTCCAGGTGTTTCAGTTCTTCTGCTTCTACGGTTTCAGTTGTATCGTAGCTAGGCGGTACGGTCTTAGCCAGGTACAGGCATCTTCTGATAGAGGAGATGCTGACGATGATGACCAAGAGGGCCATGATGGCCGATACGATGAAGAGAAGCCATTCCTGCTTGGGCAGGTAGATGTTGAACATGTTGAGGTAATCAGCCCAGAAGATAACGACGGTCAGGAAAACCCAGGGGATAACCGTGACCCAGGCAAAGCGGGCTTTACCCATGGAGCAGATGACAACTGTCGAGATAGCCAGGGTGATGATGGCCAGCAGCTGGTTGGATACCCCGAAGATAGGCCAGATAGTGGACAAGTTCCCTTGGAGGACGATGTAACCCCATGCGCCGGAAATCAGAGCCGATGCGATGATAGCGCCAGGCAGCCAATGGGGATCGCCGAACTTCGGCCATACGCGGCCAATGAGTTCCTGGAGCATGTAACGGCCAACACGGGTACCCGCATCGATGATGGTCATGATGAACAGGGCTTCAAACATGATGCAGAAGTGATACCAGTAGTTCATGAGGTGGTCGAGGCCGGGGATGTTGGAGAAGATGAAGGCCATGCCGACAGCCAGGGAAACGGCACCGCCAGGACGATGGGCGACGTTTTCACCGACCATGGCATTCAGCTGGGGCAGGTCGACGACCTGGATGCCCAGGGCCTGGAAATGTTCAGCCGACGAGTTGATAGCGAAATAGTCGTTCGGTACGAGCGAGCAGGCTGCGATCAGAGCCATCATGCCGACGAAGGATTCCGTCAGCATAGCGCCGTAGCCAACAGGCAGGATGGAGCGTTCGTTCATGAGCATCTTCGGCGTCGTGCCGGTAGAAATCATGCAGTGGAAGCCGGAAACAGCACCGCAGGCGATGGTGATGAAGATATACGGCAGGACAGGGCCGGTGATGACCGGGCCGCCGCCAGCGCAGAACTGGGTGATAGCCGGCATCTGGACTGTCGGGCCGACGATGATGATGCCGATGGCCAGGGCGCCGATGGTACCAATCTTCATGTATGTCGAAAGATAATCACGGGGAGCCAGGAGCAGCCATACCGGAAGGGCGGCAGCTACGAAGCCGTAAATGATGAGGGCGATGGAAATGCCTTTGGCGCTGATCGTAAACAGCGGTGCCAGCGTCGGCGAAGCCTGGACGGCCGGGCCAAGGACGACGGCCAGCAAAGTCAGGGCGACACCGATGATGGTGCCTTCTTTAATGCGGCCAGGACGCAGGAACTGCATGTAGAGGCCGATGAAGATGGCGATAGGGATGGTCATGCCGATCGTAAATGTACCCCAAGGGCTGTCGTGCAGGGCGTTGACGATGACGACGGCCATGCCGGCCATGGCCAGGATGTTGAGGAACAAGACGGCAAAGGACGTTGCCAGACCAGTTTTGTCACCGATTTGGGCTTTTGCGATTTCAGCGATGGACTTGCCATCATAACGCATGGAGCAGAAGAGGATGACCATGTCGTGGACGGCACCGGCGAGGACCCCACCGATGAGAATCCATAAGGCGCCGGGCAGATAACCGAACTGAGCGGCAATGACCGGGCCTACGAGCGGGCCGGCACCGGCGATAGCGGCGAAGTGATGGCCGAAGACGACGTACTTATTGGTCGGCACGTAGTCGTGACCGTCTTCGAAGCGGAAGGCCGGTGTGACCTTGTACTGGTTGACCGTCAAGACTTTGGCGGCAATGAAAGCGCCATAGAAACGGTAGGCCAGTACGAATACTAATGCAGAGATGATAACTAAATACAAACCATTCATAAAACAATCCCTCCTTTATAAAATTGTGTGTAGGGTTACTCTACTTCCCACGGATCCGAAGCTATACTTATTCCTTATGGGTATAATATGAATTGTGTATCGCACGAGAAATAAAGTATACACTGTACTTATACATTTACTATAGGACAAAGGAAGGGAAAATTCAAGTTACTTATAGTAAAGATTACATAAATAGCATGAATAAAATTCATAATAAATATAATGAAACGTTATAAAATAGCTATTTTCCTTGCGTAAAGGGAATTTTGAATATATTATCAATGGGCAATAATGCACTTTATGCATTATTGAAAGTGGCTCGTGATTCGTGGTTCGTAGGGGCTCTCGCACGAACCGCTAGCCACTAGCCACTAGCCACTAAAAAAGGCTTGCCGCATACGCGACAAGCCTTTTTATACTCGCTCTTAGTGATGAGCAATCGTCAGTTCCTGGAAACGCTGAGCGGCTTTATCCGTTTTAACGAGTTCCTGGAGATGTTTAAGTTCTTCTGCTTCGACAGTTTCTGTCGTATCGTAGCTGGCCGGTACGGTCTTAGCCAGGTAGATGCATCTACGGATAGCACCGATAGCTACGATGATGACCAGGACAGCCATGATGATGGAGACTGTGAACATCGTCCATTCACCTTTCGGAAGGTAGATTTCAAAGATGTTCAGGAAGTCGGCCCAGAAAATCATGACGACCAGGAAAATCCAGGGAAGGCCAGTAACCCATAGGTAGCGGGCTTTGCCCATGGAGCAGATGACAACCGACGAAATGGAGAGGGCGATGATAGCCAACAGCTGGTTGGATACACCGAAAATCGGCCAAATCGTGGACAAGTTGCCGTTCAGTACGAGGTAACCCCATGCTGCGCAGATCAAAGCCGATGCGAGGATAGCACCGGGTTTCCAGTTCGGGTCGCCGAATTTCGGCCATACATGGCCGACGAGTTCCTGGAGCATGTAACGGCCGACACGGGTACCAGCATCGATGATGGTCATGATGAACAGGGCTTCAAACATGATGCAGAAGTGATACCAGTAGTTCATGAGGTGGTCGAGGCCAGGCAGGTTCGAGAAGATGTAAGCCATGCCGACAGCCAGGGAAACAGCACCGCCCGGACGATGAGCAACGTTTTCACCGACCATTTCGTTCAAATGCGGCAGGTCGACGACCTGGATGCCCAAGGCCTGGAAGTGTGCAGCCGACGAGTTGATAGCGAAGTAATCGTTCGGTACGAGGGCGCAGGCTGCAATTAAGGCCATCATAGCAACGAAAGATTCAGTAACCATAGCACCATAGCCGACAGGCAGGATGGAGCGTTCGTTCATGAGCATCTTCGGCGTCGTGCCGGTGGAAATCATGGAATGGAAACCAGAAATAGCACCGCAGGCAATGGTAACGAAGATGTACGGAAGGACTGCACCAGTGATAACCGGGCCGCCGCCAGCGCAGAACTGCGTCGTTGCCGGCATCTGGATCTGCGGGCCTACGACGAGGATGCCCAGAGCCAGGGCACCGATAGTACCGATTTTCATGTACGTAGAGAGGTAATCACGCGGAGCCAGGAGCAGCCATACCGGAAGGGCAGCTGCGATGAAACCGTAGATGATCAAGGCGATGCAAATGCCGTTGTGGCTGATCGTGAACAGCGGAGCCAGCGTCGGCGAAGCCTGGACGGCAGGACCAGCGACGACAGCCAGCAAGGTGAGGACGACGCCGATGATGGTGCCTTCCTTGATCTTGCCAGGACGCAGGAACTGCATGTAGAGGCCGATGAAGATAGCGATAGGAATGGTCATGCCGATGGTGAAAGTACCCCACGGGCTGTTAGCCAGGGCGTTGGCGATAACGACGGCCATACCAGCCATGCAGAGGATATTCAGGAAGAGGACGGCGAAGGAAGTAGCAACGCCTGTCTTCTGGCCAATCTGTGCTTTTGCGATTTCGGCGATGGATTTACCATCGTAACGCATGGAGCAGAAGAGGATGACCATGTCATGGACAGCACCGGCGAGGACACCACCGATGAGAATCCATAAGGCGCCGGGCAGATAACCGAACTGGGCGGCGATGACCGGGCCTACGAGCGGGCCCGCACCGGCGATAGCGGCGAAGTGATGGCCGAAGACGACGTACTTGTTGGTCGGTACGTAGTCGTGACCGTCTTCAAAGCGGAAGGCCGGTGTGACTTTGTACTGGTTCAGCGTCAAGACTTTGGCAGCGATGAACGCACCGTAAAAACGGTAAGCCAGTACGAACACTAAGGCTGAAATAATAACGAGATACAAACCGTTCATACAAAAAGAACCTCCTTTGAGAAATAGTATGCGTGCAACCCTTTCCGTATGAAACAAAATGATACCGATGTACAATGCTTGGAAATGGTATACACTACATTACGCTCCCTTATTATAGAGCACTTTCTCTGAATTGCAAGATGTACACCCAGCATAGTATACTGATTTACTATAACTCAAAATGCATTATTAAATTACGATTTGTTATAGTAAGCGTTTTCGTACTATATATAGAGATGAATGTTTAGTTTACATACTAAATGATGTATTTAATTACTAAAAGTCATATAAACAAATACCGACATAGCGATTTTTCATAGGCATTGCGAATCGAAAAGTTAAACCTTTTACCCTAGCCACGGACAGTGGACAATGCTATAATAACCATAGCATTTGAACTCATCTTTTTCCATTATCACAGGAGGTTTTTATCATGTCTCAATCTGACTATACTCTGGTTCTGCCAGCTTTTACCATTGGCGTCCATGCTTATGATGCCATCGGCAAGATTACCCGGCATTTTGGTAAGAAAGTCGTCATCATCGGCGGCAAGACGGCCCTGGAAAAAGCCAAACAGCCGCTCCTCGATGCCATTGCAAAGACGGATCTGCAAGTCCTCGGCGTGCTCTGGTATGGCGACGATGCTACCTATGAACACGTCGACCGCCTGCTCCGTGAACAGGCCGTCCAGGATGCAGACCTCATCTTTGGCGTCGGCGGCGGCCGTGCTATCGATACGTGTAAAGTCGTAGCCGACCGGGCCGATAAGGCTTTATTTGCCTTCCCGACATTGGCTTCCAACTGTGCGCCGTCGACAGCCCTGGCAGTCATGTACAAGGCCGATAAATCCTTTGCTGGCTACTATTATCTCGATCAGCCGCCGGTCCATACCTTCATCAATATGGCCATCATTGCCGATTCGCCGTTTAAATTCTTCTGGGCTGGTATTGGCGACGCCATGAGTAAGGAATGTGAATCGGAATTGGCCAGCCGTGCAGCTGAACATTTCCACACGGTCCTCCTCGGCCGGGCTATCGGCAAGGCTTGCACGGCACCGCTCTTGCAGTATGGCGAACAGGCTTTGGACGATTTCAAGGCCAATAAAATCACCTATGCCCTGCAGCAGGTCGTCCTGGACATTATCATCAGTACGGGCCTCGTCTCTAACTGCACGACCGGTGGTAGTGAGTACTACTACAATTCGTCCCTGGCCCACATGTTCTACAATGCTTCGACAGTCCTGCCGCAAGTCGTCGAAGGTCATCTCCATGGCGAAATCGTCGCCTTTGGCGTCCTGGTCCTGCTGACATACGACAAGCAGTTCGAACTGCGCGACCAAGTAGCGGCTCTCTATAAGAAGTGCCAGTATCCGACGACCCTGGCTGACCTCGACATCAAAGCCGACGAAGTCGACTCCATCGTCGATGCTGCACCGGCCCTGACCGAATGGACCTGCGTCCCTGAACCGATGACCAAAGAGGTCTTCAAAAAGGCCATCATGGATGCAGACGAATTTGGCCGTTCGTTATAATACTTTATATGCTGGACATTTTCGTGTATAATGAATTTTATATAAGATATAGTTTGTAGAATAGAGCTTGTAGTTTGCAGTAAAAGAACTAAAAACTATAAACTACAAACTCGAAAAGGAGCTGTCTTATTGCGACAGCTCCTTTTCAACTCTTTTACGGAGGGGATTATGGATCAAGTATTAGAACAAATCATCAGTGCCATCGAACCGATGGATTTGGCGAAGACGGCAGAGTGCTACCAGCGCCTGGCCAGCTTGACGATTCGTCAGGACAGCAAGTTGTCCTACCTGGCCGGCCGTATCGCCGGCGTCCAAGGGACGCTGCATCCGGAAAAATTGCAGAAAGCCGTCGTCGTCTTTGCTGCCGACCATGCTGTCGATGGCGGGGAAAACAAGACTAACGGCAAGAACAGCAAGGCCGATGCCCTGGAAATCGCTACGGGCCGGGGACCCATCAATAAGGTGGCTCACCGCATCGGCGCCGGCGTCATGCTCCTCGACATGGGACTGGAAGAAGACATTCCCGAATCCCAAGGCGTCCAGGACCTCAAAGTCATGCACGGGAGCCATTTTTGGGCCCGCCAGGATGCCATGAGCGAAGATGAAATGATGGATGCCCTTTTCAGCGGCCTCCAGATCGGCCAGAATCTGGCCGATGAAGGCTATACGGCTGTAGGCTTGGGGAACCTCGGCGAACGGGGCTTGCTGACGGCTTTCATTTTGACGGCTGTCTTTTTCCGGGATCAGCTGGAAGAATTGCCGGAACACATGAAGTCTGGTCAGAAATTAGAGAAATTAAAGCAAATCATCGACCAGCGCCACTTCGATGCGTCCGATCCGCTGGACCTCCTGCGCCGCGCCGGGGCTCCGGACATCGCTGCCATGGTCGGCTTCATCCTTTCGGCGGCCCAACGTAAGCTGCTCGTCATCTTCGACAATGCTGTTACGGGTTCGGCCGTCCTCATCGCCCGCGCCTTATGCCCGACAATCGATGATTATGTCTGTGCTTCGGCCCGTTATCTGGAACCGGTCCATCAGATGCAGATGAAAAAGCTGGGCCTCAAGCCTTTTGTCGAAATGGACCAGAACCTCGACCAGGGCATGGGTTCGGCCATGGGACTGACCATGCTCGACGCATCGGTCCAGATGATGAATGAAAATTTAAAGTGAGGAGTGATTTCCATGAAAACTTTATATCTTGATTGTTTTTCCGGCATCAGCGGCAACATGTTCATCGGTATGCTCATCCAGGCCGGCGTACCCTTTGAAGCCTTTAAACAGGCCATGGCTTCGCTGAATCTGACGGGTTATGATCTCGTATGCCGCAGCGTCAATAAGCTGGGAATCCAATCTATCTATTATAATGTTCTCCTCGAATCAGAAGGTCATGGCCACGAACATCACCATCATCATGACCATGACGGCCATGAACACGCCCATCATGAACACCCTGAGCATCATGATGAAGGGCAGGGCCACCTCGTCGATACGACAGGCCATCATCACCACCATCAGCACCGGGGCCTGCCGGAAATCACGAAGATCATCGAAAGCGCCCCTATCGATGAAGATATCAAGGCCAAGAGCCTGGCCGTCTTCCAGGCCCTGGCTGAAGCCGAAGCCAAGGTACACGGCGTGCCGGTCGACCAGATCCATTTCCATGAAGTCGGCGCTATCGACTGCATCCTGGACATCGTCGGTACGGTGTGGTGCTTGAAGTATTTGGGCATCGAACAGGTTGCCGCATCGCCTATCCATGCGGGAAGCGGCTTTGTCCGCTGCGCGCACGGTATCATGCCCGTACCGGCACCGGCAACGGCGGAACTCCTGGCCGGGATTCCCTGGTACGCTACGGACATCAAAGGAGAACTGGTCACGCCGACCGGCGCGGCCTTAGTGAAAGTCCTGGCCCATGCCGGCGTCCGCCCGAAAGATTTCGTTTATGATACCGTAGCTTACGGGGCTGGTACGAAAGACCTGACCATCCCCAACGTAGTCCGCGGCTTCATCGGACAGGCGGAAGATATTTCGTAGTTCGTTCGTCGTTTATCGTTTATCGTTCGCCGTTCATCATAGGGGCCATCCCAAAGGGCGGCCCGCCTGATTCCGCTGCCATGGCGGGACGCCCTCTAGGCGTCCCCTACAGAAAAAATGCTGACCGCATATGCGGCCAGCATTTTTTTCTTGACAAATCTCTGACGTCATGGTATTATAATCAAGTACTGTGACGGGCGCAAGGCCCGCCGGAATACAGCGTTGACATATCAATCCCGATGTGATATACTTAACAAGTCGTCATGCGGAAGTAGCTCAGTGGTAGAGCATCACCTTGCCAAGGTGGGGGTCGCGAGTTCGAGTCTCGTTTTCCGCTCCATTTCCTTCGGGAAGCTATTG
>NZ_JANFQH010000012.1:0-1903 GCF_024436295.1 Megasphaera sp. SC8-1
AGGTGCGCCCGGCATGGGCGCACTCTAATGGGTGAAAGTCCCTAAGCCGCCCGGTAGCGGGAAGGCTATAGCCAGAACCAAGGGTGTCCATCGTGAGATGGAATCTGAAGGAAGGTCGAGGCAAATCTCTGGTCTGACGAACAGAAATCACATAAGGCTAGTCATGGGGATAAGGCCGCCTAACAGGTTGAAGTCCCATAGCTACACGGAACCATGAATAGTAGATGTGGCAGACACATGGAGAGAAAGAGTGCGTTCTTACCCGGGGAGGCCTCATGGACATGATGGTGCCATATAGATTGGACATCATGGTTGAAATAAGATTTATCATGAGGAGTCAGCCGAGGCCATAGTACCTTATGGGCTATAGACCATGAGGAAAGGGCCGAATCCTAGGAGATGTTAGTTAATGAAAGTAACCAATCATGGAATGAAAGACAGAAAACTTCATCAAGAAGGCTGTCCACAAAAAGAGGTTGCGGAACAACCGGGATATGTGGAAGCGTCTGCCCATGCGAGGATTGCTGAACACAACGACATCATTGCAAGCTTGCCAGCGGACAGTCTGTTGAAGCAGATTTTATCACGAGACAACTTAAATGGTGCCTATAAGAAGGTAAAGTCTAATCGAGGAACCGGCGGGGTCGACAGGATGAGTGTAGATGAACTTCTACCCTACCTGCGGGAACATCGCCTGGACCTCCTTCAGCAAATACGGAATGGGAAATATAAGCCCCAGCCAGTCCGTCGGGTTGAAATACCCAAAGAGGAAAAAGGGAAATTCCGGAAATTAGGAATCCCTACGGTCGTAGACCGCATGATACAACAGGCGATTACGCAGGTTCTTGTGCCTATCTACGAGCCACAGTTTTCAGATAGCAGTTTCGGGTTCCGTCCCAAACGGGGCGCCCACGATGCGTTGAAACAATGCCAGGCCTATGCAGATGAGGGCTATGTCTACGTCGTAGACATGGACTTGGAGAAATTTTTCGACAATGTCTGCCAAAGCAAATTGATAGAAGTTCTGTCAAGGAGCGTAAAAGACGGCCGGGTCATCTCGCTGATACACCAATATCTCCATGCTGGTGTTATCCGGCATGGGATGTTCGAACGAAGTGAACAGGGGGTTCCCCAAGGAGGGCCATTGAGTCCGCTCTTGAGTAACATCATGCTGAATGAGCTGGATAAGGAGCTGGAACGGCGCGGACATAAATTTGTCCGCTATGCAGATGACTGCATGATACTCTGCAAAAGCAGAAGAAGTGCCGAAAGGACCTTGGAAAGCATCACTCGATATATTGAGAAGAAATTATTTCTCAAGGTGAATCGAAATAAGACGCACGTAGCCCACATCCGCTATGTTAAATATCTGGGATATGGCTTCTACCGAAAGAATGGAAAATGCCGACTCCGGGTGCATCCGAAATCCATTACTAAGATGAAAGACCGTTTGCGGTTTATATTGAAACGAAGCAATGGAAAAGGAAACGAAGTGAGAGCCCTTCTATTGAAACGATTCATAAAGGGATGGGTGAATTACTTTAAACTAGCGAATATGAAGGAACTGCTAATTCAAATTGACAGATGGATTCGACGCAAAATACGAACCATATACTGGAAACAATGGAAGAAGGTACGGACGAAACACCGGATGATAAGCCAATACGGCGCGCCCAAGTGGGTAGTGTTGGAAATGGCTAACTGCCGAAAAGGTCCGTGGCGAGCAGCGGCAATGCTGAACTCAGTTCTTACGAATAAAGAAATAGCCCGCCTTGGCTACATAACCATGACGAGCTATTACAAGCAAGTATGCGAAAACTAGGAAACCGCCGTGTACCGAACGGTACGCACGGTGGTGTGAGAGGTCGGGATTTCTACTCAGAAATCCCTCCTACTCGATTGG